>DATMMO010000178.1:0-4832 GCA_035569695.1 Acidimicrobiales bacterium
CGGGAGGGTTCCGGGATTGCCAACAGAGGGGCGAAATCCGGCAAAAGGGTGTTTTGACGGTGTCGCGTACCAACCTAATTCGGACAATCCTCCGAACCACCAAACCGCGTCTATTTGCGCAGGTCAAGAAGGAATATTGCAGTGGAACGCCGAACCGTCTAGACACATTTTGGCGTGATAAATGGGGGTGACATAGCGCCCAATGTCCTGTTTAATCACACGTTGTGAGACTCCTTTCGATTGAACGTCTGACGCATGATCTCCCGCTCGCCGTCACCCCGCGCACTCTTCGGCGCTGGATAAGTTGCGGCGATTTCCCGGCCTGGCGCTGCGGCCGGGCCTGGACCATCGATCCCGATTGCGTCGTCGCCGTGATCGCCGCCACGCGTTCCGGACCACCCGGCGAGTCGGCGATCGCCTTGGGGGACTTCGTTACCGAGCGGGTGGCCGCGGGACGACTCGGCGTAGCAGTGGTGACGCTGGCGCGTTGGAGGGCGGCCGGTACGTCTCCGGTACCGTGGTACCGCCTGGGCAACTCGGTCCTTTACGTCGATGGCGACATCGCCGCGATCGTGGCGGCGCAGCGTCCGGTGGCGGCGTGACGTCGGGGGAGACCTCCGAAGATGTGCCCCTCATCCGGCGTGGTCGGTTTATGACTACGGGCCAGCTGAACAACGCGGTCTTCGACGGAACCGCAGGTGGTACGACGTTCCGGACCTACGGCTTATTGCTCATGCTCGCCCTGACTGACCCTCGCCTGGCGACCCAGAAGCGGCCCCGGGGCTCAGTCTTCGGGGGAGAAGAATTTCTCGCCGGTGCATTGCGATCGAGCCACGACACCGTCGGCCGATCGCTGGGACGGCTAAGACAGGCAAACCTGCTGGTGATGGTGCGCGATCGTGACGGACATGCCCGACGGGCTCGTGAATTTCTCGTCGCTGAACACGCTGTCGGCGCGCCTCAAAGACTTCGCATCGCAATGACCGGGCAGGTCACGCATCCAGTCTTTGACGGTCCCGCTGGCGGAACCAGATTCCGGATTTATTGTTTGCTGTGCCAGCGGGCCCGGACCGATGCGGGTCGCGAAAAGTCTGACCGCCCGCTGGGTTGGACTCCTGCGGGCGAGGAGTCGTTGGCGGGCGAGCTGCGGCTCAGCCCCCAGCTCGTCAGTCGTGCTCTTCGACAGCTCATGGAGGCTGGTCTCATTGTTCTGTGGGCAGAGCGCGACTGTTGGGCAGGCCGGGCTCGCGAATATCTCGTGGCAGAACACGCCAGGCCGAGCGTCCTCGGCCAACTGGCGGTCGGTCGGAATCTCGTCGCGCCTACTGATCAGCCGTGCGTTGTATCTACCGATCAGCCGTGCGTTGTATCTACCGATCAGGGTTGCGGAGACAATCAGACCTTGCCTGCGGAGACCGTTGCTCTGAGACCGTTGAAAACAAGGGTCGGCGTGACGCCGACCTCTTCCTCGCCACCGATGTTGGATCTCTATGACAACCACATCCCTTACGTTGCGATGGCCAACCTCATTACCGGGGCCGAAATGGCCCCGGTACCCACTAAGACACTCGCCGGGGCGGCTCACGTGATCTCGGCGCATTGCGACACGGTCGCCGGCGTCAACGCGGCAGCCGCCGCTATCGTCGAGCTGTTCGCGACCGGCGTCACTCTCGCCGAGGCCACCAGAGACTATTTCGGAATCTCGATCATGGACTACTGGCGCCTCGTAGAGGAGGCTGGTTGCGCTCGGCGGGATGCAATGTGATGGGCTGGAGGAGTCCGGGAGGAGTCCGGGAACGTTCGGGAAGGGCCATCGCTGTTCAGCCGGGCTCTTGGGAGATTGCAGTGCTCTCTCTTTCTTTCTCACAAGCTCACGAGCTCACATGCTCACAATGTTGGGGCCTTGTGTCTTGTGGACTCCAGTTGGGCCGCGGGCTCATGACCGCCACGGACCCGATTGTTCCGGCTTTAGCGGGTGCTCACTTCTTCAATTGCCGACTGATCGCGTGACATTGCGCGGCCTTCTTGAAGGGAGATCGCGATTGCCTACCTCGATTTCCCGCTCTGGTCCGTAGGTTCCTGTTTATGGAACCAACGATTCATTTCGATATTGGGCGGCCAGCTCCGGGCATGGCTCCGCCACGACGATTGCCAATAGCCCTTGCGGCTGCCCTGATCTCATCGGCACAAGTGCCGCCGGCGGCGAGAACGACGACGGCTCCCTCAACGATGCTGGAAACGGAGACGAGGCCTGTGGAGGTCGAGAGTGAGTCGGCTTCGTCCCGTAGACGGGCAGCAGCATCCGGCATGAGGGAGACCGACACGACCTGGGTTACCCGTGGTTCCTGCTCTCGATTCGGCATGTACCCAACCCTAGCGGATGTAATACGGAGAATTCTTTCGAAATGGATTGACAATCTCCGTATGACGTAGAATAATACCATGGGAGACCAGAAAGGAATAGACCATGAAGGCAAAGACCAACGAACAGCCGAACGAGAGCCTGACCCAAGAACAGTGGGATCTGTTTTTCCGGGTGTGCCCTCCCGGCGCGTGGGCTGAGTGGCTCCGCGAGGAGGCCGAAGGGAAAGGGCCGACCCGCGACGATGGACACTTCGCTGTCGGCGTCATCCTTTCGCACATTGATTTCTCAGCCTCGTCAGCAGTCCAGCGTGAGCAGTTCGAGGGCGGCTACAACGCCATGTGCGAGGGATGGCCAGGCCTCAGAGAGGCGATGCGCGCCGCAGGCCTTAGCTGGAGGACTTGAGACCTCGGTGTGCCCTGGGCCGACGGCCGGCCCAGGGCACAGCATCCGAAACGGGACGATGTGTATAGCAACGAAAAAGGAGTACGACATGAAAACCCCAATCGAACGAGGTTGTCGCTGGCTAATCGGTCTGGGCTGTCTCGGCCTTCTGGCCCTCGGCGGCTACAAGGCCGTCACGTGGGTCACCGCCGGCATTGACCGGGCATCGTATTCAGACCCCAAATATCAGCGTCATCTGGTCCACGCCGCGAGTACTGGTGGCCTGGGTGGGTTCGTAGTGGCGTTCCTCGTCCTGCTGATCCTCGTCCCGGTTATCGTCCGGTTCGTAGTTGGCGCCCGCGACTGACGAGTTCACAATCTGTGCATGAATGCTTTCTTGCAAACATGCTCACGTGTGAACATTGCGGTGGGCTTCAAAAACGGTCGGGTGGCGACTTGCGCCACCGCCGACCGCTTTCGGGAAGGCCTGCTTGACCGGCTCGTCGACACGTGCTTGTGGGCTGCATGAGTGAACGCAACCATGTTCCTTGGCGGGCCTGGGCGCAGTCGTCACGGACGGTGCCCAGCGACCCCCTACTCGCAGGTGGCCCATCGTCGGAGGATGTCCAGCCGCTCTTCGTCGGATAGCACCCCAGCGAACGGGCTCGACTGTCGCAGGTCCCGGGCCGCCTGGTCCGTGCTCACCATCAGATCAATGAGACGCGCGGGTGGCCCCGCCAGGAGCGTTGCCCACGCAGCGATGTAGTGCAAGCCGTTACCCTGCGTGTCGGCCTCGCGACGGCGATTGAGGTTCGCGAGGGCTTGACGGCGTACGCCATCGGGGTCCTGCTGGATCCGTGCGGCAATCGCTCGGTGTAGCTCGAGCGTACGCCTCTCAGGTGGGGTGAGCTCCGCTATGTCCTCGGCATCCTCGCCGCAAGGATCTGAAGTCACCCAGGAAAGCCTAACGGCGAGCTCAGGCGGGCGCTGGAGCCATTCCACCGGCGGCGCCGGCCACTGAGCGGCAATCGCTCGGCGTCACCCTCACGGGATTATCCAGCCCGGCGCTTCTGGCCCGCTCTGCCGGCGACAGGCGGCAAGTAGGACCACGCCCGCTACCGCTCGGCCCGACAGACGGCGCCGCGCCGAGCAGCGCCACGGCGGCGCGACCGACTCGACGAAGAGCCCTCTGGAGCTGATGGTGACCTCAAGGGACGGAGAACGCTTTTTTGCGACTGAACAGCCTCCACAGATGAACACGCACTTGCACCGTCCCCCAGGTGGTGTGGCGCCGCCTCCTAGGCGTCGGACGTGGATGTCGCACGAATGACATTGTGCGGCATTTTCGACGTCCCCCACTGTGCTTGTCTAATGGGTCGCCGACCGACCCGTTCTGAAACGTGCCGACGGTGTAAGCATGGCCAGAGCCCAGTCCCAGTCCCGCCCCTTACCCGCCGGTACGACCGCCACCGCGAAGCGTCCGATCCGCTACGACGAGTGGGTCGCATCCAAGGAGGCTGCCGCAGCCCTGCAGATCTCAGAAAAGACCCTTCGCAATTGGCGGTCGGCGCGCCGCATAGCTTTTCGCCTAGTGGGGCGCCAGGCACTGTTCCATCCGGATGACCTGAACCGGGTGGGATCGGTTCTGGCGCCTAGCGAGGAATTCGCTCAAACGGACCGATGAATGTAGGTGAACAGCTGGACTCGGTCGTTGGGCTGAGAGAAGGTTGAACCTACTATCAACAATCGGAGCGAATGGAGGTGGTGAAGTTGCCGATGAACACACCTGCGAGGCGCAGAGATGATCGTTCTGACCCGATGCCGCCGGCCACGGTAGGCGCCACCCCTGAACCGTCGCCCTCGGGCAATGGGGCTGCCGTAGCTGCTCTGCTGGTCTCGATCAGCATGCCTGACGATGACTTCGTCGGCGACGTGCTTGCGGCTCGAGACGCTGTAACCCCCGAGCCGCAAGCTGGCCCGCAGGCTGGCCGTCGACGCGGGCGTCCTGACTGATCCGACCGCATCGCCACCCTCGAGTCCCACCCCTGGTGGACGTGGTGACGCCCCATCGCCCCGTACGGGGAGA
>DATMMO010000179.1:0-6156 GCA_035569695.1 Acidimicrobiales bacterium
CACATCGTCTCGGTGGGCCAGGATGTTGTCGAGCTGGTGCCGGCCCACGATCGAGCGCAGCGCGGTCATTGCCACCCGCTGGCTGGCGAAACGGAAGTCGTCCACCCCGATGATGGCCTGTACCGGATCGAGCACCTGGAAATAGACGACCGCGTCCACCTGAACGGTGACGTTGTCAGCGGTGATGACCGCCTGTTTGGGGATGTCCACGACCTCGACCCGGAGGGTGACCTTCACCAGCTTGTCCATCAGCGGCCACTTGACGATGATCCCGGGCCCTTTGGCCTCCTCCCGGATGCGCCCCAACCGGAAGAAGACGGCCCGCTCGTACTCGGTCACCACCTTGAAGGTGCTGTGCACCAAAGCGATGACAACGGCGACGAAGACCACCCCGCCGACAACAATGCCAGTGACGATCCCCGCCATCGATGCGAGCAACGGTCCATGGACCATGAAGCCATCTTCGCGCCGGAGGTCGCCCCTGTCTCGTCACGCGCCGGGCGCGCTCTTCCCGAGGCACACGTCTCCGCTCGACGCCTCCAGGGCGACGGTCCGAGCCCCGCGGCCCGATGGGCTATCACCCGTTGACCTGGGCTTACGCCTTCCGAGGAGCCAGGCTCTCGACGGCTTCGGCCAGATCGACCCCGAAGGGAATGAGCCCGATGACCGGGATCGTCACGCCGTTGTCCACGTAGCGCTGGAGGTGAGCGCGGCACTCGGCCCCCGACCCGTGCACGATCAAGGCATCGACCACCTCGTCGGGGATGGCGGCCAAAGCACGTTTTCGGTCCCCCGCCTGCCATGCCGACCACATGGGCTGCAACTGATCACCCCGTCCCAACCAGCGGTGGAACTGGGCGTAGACCTCCACATTGAGGTAGGCGGCGATCATGCGCCGGCCGATGGCCCGCACCGTATCGGTGTCCTCAGAGGGGCAGACGAAGATACGGGCAGCGATGTCCTTCCCCGGTCCCACGTGGGGGACGACAGTGGCCACGTCGTCCGCCGACAGCCAGTTGATGATGGCGCCGTCGGCCTCCCTGCCGGCCAAGCGGAGCATCCCCGGGCGTAATGCGGCCAGAAAGATGGGGGGCGGGTCAGTGACCGGACGAGCCAGGCGGAATCCGTGCACCTCGAAGGTCTCATACGTCTCGTCGACCTTCTCGCCGGCCAGGGCCGCTCGCAGGAAGCGGATGGTGTCCCGGACCCGCTTGTAGGGCTCGGTGAACTCGATGCCGTTCCAGCGCTCCACGATCACGTTGGACGACGTGCCCAGCCCGAAGGCGAACCGGCCGGGTGCGGCCTCGGCCATCCCGGCCACGCTCTGAGCCAACAGGGCCGGGCCCCGGGTGTAGGCGGGGATGATGGCCACGCCCAGATTGAGGCTGGGCGTCCAGGCCGCGGCCAGGGCCAATGGGGTGAACCCGTCGACCCCATCGGTCTCGGCCGACCAGGCGTCGGTATAGCCGAGTGAGACCAACCTTTCGAACCACTCCCGGTGCTCGCGGAGTGGGATCCCATCGAAGGGAACGGTGATCCCGAATCTGGCCCCGGATCCCCATCCGGGCGTCGAGGTCGGCTCTGAACTGGTCTGTGTCGTGCTCACGGCCTCAGTGATACACCCATCCGCGACGCTAGGCCCATGGAACAACAACAGCTGCCGTTGATCGAAGTCGCCGACCAGACCGTCGTTCCTACCAATGCCCCCTCCTCCGGTTCGGGCGCTTCAGCCACGAAAGCCACGACAGCATCTGCCACAGTCGCTTCAGGCACGCCGTCGGGGCGGAAGGGTCGCCGGACGGCGGGGTCGACGCGACCGGCAAAAGGGTCCCCGAGCACCGACTGGCGCCTCGACGAACACACCCGGGCGGTGGGACGGGAAGGCGTCGCCGCCGCTCGGGCCCTCCTGAATCGAGCCAACCGCGCTGCCTGACCTGCAGCGGCGCTACCGTCGGAGGCATGTCGACGGTCGCCGAACGCCTGGGGTACCCCTCTGACGCCACACTCCTCATCCTGAACTGTGCCGAACTGGGCTTCTGCCACGCGGCCAATGTCGGAGTGTTCGAGTCCCTCCGAGAGGGCATCGGCACCAGCGCCTCCCTCATGGTCCCAGCTCCGTGGGCCCGGGAGTCCGCTTCCCGGTACCGGGGCGAGGACGTCGGAGTCCGGCTCACGCTCAATTCCGAGCACGAGCTCTACCGGTGGGGCCCGATCACCCAGGCCCCTTCGCTGCTCGACGGCGACGGGGGGTTCCCCCGGACGCTGACCGATGTCTGGGACCACGCCGATCTCGATGAGGTGCGGCGGGAATGCCGGGCCCAGGTGGAACGGGCCGTCCTGTGGGGGTTCGACGTCAGCCACCTCGACGCCCACCTCGATGCCCTCCTGCTCCGGCCCGAGTTCTTCGACATCTACCTGGAGCTGGCCGTCGACTTCTCGCTCCCCCTCCGGCTCCTGGGGGCCGAGGCCGAGCCCAACGTGGGCTTCCCGTTCCGACAGCTGGCCGCCGCCGAGAACGTCCTGTTCGCCGACCAGTTCGTCACCTTGCCCACCGTTGGCGGCCGAGAGGCCTTCCACCAGGTCGTATCCGACCTCCCGCCCGGCATCACCGAGGTCACCTTGCGGCCGGCAGCGGACAGCGACGAGCTCCGGGCCACCTCCGACAACTGGCCCGCCCGGGTGGCCGACCACATCCTGCTGGTTGCCGACCGGGGGCTCGACGCCATGATCGACCGGGCCGGAGCCATTCGGATCGGCTACCGCCCCCTGCGGGACCTGATGCGGAAGAGCTGAGCCGGAAGGGCTGATGCAGCAGAGCTGATGCAGCAGAGCTGATGCAGCAGGGCTGATGCGGCAGGGCTGATGCGGGCGGACTGAGCCCTCAGAACTCGGTGATGGCCACGATCCGACGTTGCAGGTCGCGATACTCGGGAGCGTTGGTGAGGGGCAACAGTTTGAGCATGATGCCCATGTTCCCGGCCACCTTTACTTTTCCCTGCATGAAGGCGGCGTTGGCGTCGAGCTCTCCCTTTTGGATGGCCAGGGCGTCCGACCACACCGTGGTCAGGGTCATCTCGGCGTCGGCCAGGACGCCGAGGGCGCTCTCTTGGAGATGGCCGTCCTCGAGCACCCAGTAGTACTTGACGTCGCCATCGGGCCCGCCGGTGACCTCGTACTGCATCCGAGCAGACGCTCCGGGACGGTCGGGCTGGTCGGCGGCCAGGGCACGCGTCTCGTCCAACCACTCCTGGGTGAGCCACTTCGCCATGTCAGACCTTCCCGTCGTCGCCGGTGCTACCGGTCGCTCAGCGCCGCCGCGGGGGCGAACAGATCGTGCTCGATCTCGTCCTCACCCAGTCTGGGGGCGACCGCCTTCCCATCCACCATGATCTTGGCCAGCTCGTAGTCGTCCTGGGGCTCGATGGTCTCCATCACCTCGGGGGGCAGGCCGAACCAGAACTTCGACGTGGGATCGACCTGGGTGCCGTGGGCCAGCAGGGCCCGGCGGCGGACGTCGGCAAATCCGGTGACGTCGACCGACGTGGTGAACCGGTCCTCGGGCATCTTCTCCCAGCGCTCCCGCCATTTCTCGTCGAAGGGAGACTCCAAGCCCAGTTCCAGGAACTTCTCATGGATGGCCTGGAACTGGCGTCGGGAGAAGGTCGTGTAGTAGAGCTTGCTCGGCTCCCAGGCCGGCCCGGCGTCCGGGTAGGCGTTCGGGTTGCCGGCAGCCTCGAAGGCGATCACGCTGATCTCGTGGTCACGCAG
The DNA here is from genome assembly GCA_035569695.1 of Acidimicrobiales bacterium. GTDB lineage: Bacteria > Actinomycetota > Acidimicrobiia > Acidimicrobiales > RAAP-2 > DASXMT01. The sequence goes on from DATMMO010000179.1 coordinate 3,769, forward strand.
GTGGTCGGGGTGGGGATAGCCGGACTGCTCGTCCCCGTAGGTCACGATCACCTGGGGCCGGGTCCGGCGGATGGCCGCCACCAGGCGTCCCACCGCCTCGTCCCGCGGAGCCTGGGCGAACGAGGCCGGGTTGGCGTTGGCCTCGGTGTCAGGCATGCCTGAGTCCCGATAGCCCAGCCAGACGACCTCGTCGTACCCGATGATGTCCGCCGCCCGAGCCAACTCCTCCTTCCTGAGCTCGATGATCCGCGCCCGGTTCTCGGGCGTGTCCATGGCCGGATTGAGGATTTCGCCCTCCTCACCTCCGGTGCAGCACACCAAAACGGTGTGCACGCCCTGGGCGTGGTAGCGGGCGACCGTTGCCGGGCCCTTCGACGACTCATCGTCGGGATGGGCGTGAACGGTCATCAGACAGAGCGGCTCGGTCACGCTGATCACGCTATCGGGCGCCGAGCACATAAGCTCCACCCAAGTAGGACTAGGTAAGGAATGGTCACCATGGGTGTCATGAAGCGTCTGTCCGGCATCGTGCAGGCCAAGACGAACAAGCTTTTGGACAAGGCGGAAGATCCACGGGAATCCCTTGATCTCTCCTACCAGAAGCAACTGGAAAGCCTGCAGAAGGTCCGGAGGAGCGTGGCCGACGTCACGACGGCCAAGAAACGAATCGAGCTCCAGGCCGGCCAACTGCAACAGCAGGCCGACAAACTCCAGCAGCAGGCCAAAGCGGCGCTGACCCAGGGCAACGAGGACCTGGCCCGTGAGGCTCTGGGCCGCCGTGCCGCGCTGGCCGAGCAGCTCACCGACCTGTCCGGCCAGCATCAGCAGGTGGCCGACCAGGAAACGAAGCTCATCGCCACTGCCCAGAAGTTGCAGTCCCAGGTCGACTCCTTCCGGACCAAGAAGGAGACCATGAAGGCCACGTACACCGCGGCCGAGGCCCAGACCAAGATCGGCGAGGCCGTTTCCGGCATCTCCGAGTCGATGGGCGACGCCGGGATGTCGATGCAGCGGGCCCAGGACAAGATCGACAGCATGCAGGCCCGGGCCGGGGCCATGGACGAGCTTTTGGCTTCGGGGGCCCTCACCGACCTAACCCAGCCGGTGGACGACATCCAGGCCCAGCTGGACCAGCTGTCCACCACCTCGGCCGTCGACAACGAGTTGGCTGCGCTGAAGGCCGAGGTCGGTGCCGGGGCGCCGGCCGGCGAGTTGCCCTCGGGCGCGGCCGAGGCGGCAGGCGCTCCCGCTGGCACTCCTGCAGGCGCTCCGGCGGCGGCCGCACCACCTGCTGCCGTACCGCCTGCGGCCGACCAGTCAGGTTCCACCGGGGGATCGGAGGGAACGCCTTCATGATCGTCCGCATCATGGGCGAAGGGCAGTTCTCGGTCCCCGACAAGCACCGGTCCGAGATGGAGGCGTTGGACAACACCCTCCTCGAGGCGGTCGAGGCCGGCGACGAGGCGGCATTCGAAGTCGCCCTGGGCGCGGCGGTGGCCGAGGTCCGTCGATTGGGGACGGACCTCCCCGACGACGAGTTCTATCCCTCAGACCTGGTGCTCCCGTTCGAGGACGCCACGCTGAGCGAAACGAAGGAGCTCCTGGCCGGCGGGTCCGCTGCTGACGGTGACCAATGAGCACGGCCCGGAACATCAAAGGCGACCGTGGCCTGAACGTCCGCATGTTCACCACCGGGCTGTTGCTGGTCCTGCTCTACGGCGCGGTGGTGGGCATCCTCATCGCCGTGGGCATCTCCTACGTGGTCGTCCTCGTCATCGCGGGCGTCCTCCTGTTCTGCCAGTACTGGTTCTCGGACAAGATCGCTTTGTTCGGCATGGGTGGCCACATCGTGACGCCCGAGCAGGCCCCCGAGCTCCACGGGGTGATCGACCGGCTGTGCGCCCTGGCCGACATGAAGAAGCCCCGAGTGGCCGTGGCCGACACCGACGTGCCCAACGCCTTCGCCACCGGGCGGAGCCCCAACAATGCGGTGGTCTGCGCCACCGCCGGCCTCATGCGCCGGCTGGACGAGCCCGAGCTCGAGGCCGTGCTGGCTCATGAGCTCTCCCACGTAGCCCACCGCGACGTGGCCGTGATGACCATCGCCAGCTTTCTCGGCGTGGTCGCCGGGCTGGTCACCCGGGTCATGTTCTGGACGGGGATGATGGGCGGCTTCGGCGGGGACGACCGGGGCGGCGGCGGGAACAACAACAACAGCGGCGATAACGCAGCCATGGTGGAGATGATGGTGCTGCTGGTGTCGGTGGCCGTGTACGCCATCAGCTTCTTGCTGACGCGGGCGCTGTCCCGCTACCGGGAGCTGGCCGCCGACCGGTCGGGGGCGTTGCTGACCGGGCAGCCGTCGGTGCTGGCCTCGGCCCTGGTCAA
>DATMMO010000180.1:0-20976 GCA_035569695.1 Acidimicrobiales bacterium
CCGACCTCACCTACCGTTGGCATGACGACGAGTGGATGCGGTCCCGGGGGTCGGGCGCCACCATCGAGGCCCCCATCTCCATCTACGAGGTGCACTTCGGCAGTTGGCTGCGGTCGGCCGACGACCCGCATCGACTGCTCACCTACGCCGAGGTGGCGCCCCGGCTCATCGACCATGTGCAGACCATGGGGTTCACCCACGTGGAGTTCCTGCCCATGATGGAGCATCCGTTCTACGGGTCGTGGGGTTACCAGGTGACCGGCTTCTTCGCCCCCACCTCCCGGTACGGCAGCCCCCAGGACTTCATGGCCCTGATCGACGCCCTGCACCGGGCGGGCATCGGCGTCTTGTTGGACTGGGTCCCGTCCCACTTTCCCAACGATGCCTTCGGCCTAGCCCAGTTCGACGGCACCCACCTGTACGAGCACGCCGACCCGCGGCTCGGGGTCCATCCCGATTGGGGCAGCCTGATCTTCAACTTCGGGCGCCACGAGGTCCGGAGCTTCCTGGCCTCCTCGGCCGAGCACTGGCTGTCCCGCTACCACGTCGACGGCCTTCGGTTCGACGCCGTCGCCTCGATGCTCTATCTCGACTACTCACGCCAACCGGGGGAGTGGCTGCCCAATGTGCATGGGGGGCGCGAGAACCTCGAGGCCGTGTCCTTCCTCCAACAGCTCAACATCGGCATCTACGCCGATCACCCTGGCGTCCAGACCATGGCCGAGGAATCCACGGCCTGGCCCGGCGTGTCCCGGCCCACCGACGTGGGCGGGCTGGGGTTCGGGTTCAAGTGGGACATGGGGTGGATGCACGACACCTTGGCCTACATGGCCGAGGACCCGGTGCACCGGCGCTATCACCACGATCAACTGACGTTCCGGCAGGTCTATGCCTTCACCGAGAACTTCGTCCTGCCCCTGTCCCACGACGAGGTGGTCCACGGCAAGGGCTCGTTGCTCGGGGCCATGCCCGGTGACGAGTGGCAGAAGTTCGCCAATCTCCGCTTGCTGTTGGGGTACCAGTTCGGCCAACCGGGGAAGAAGCTGTTGTTCATGGGGTCCGAGCTCGGATCGGAGCGGGAATGGGCCCATGAGGGCGGGCTGGATTGGGCCCTGCTCGGCCGGCAGCGGAACGCCGGGCTGTGCCGGTGGGTGGCCGATCTCAACCGTCTCTATCGGGAACAGCGCCCGTTGCACCAGTTGGATACCGATCCGAGCGGTTTCGAGTGGGTGCAGATGGATGCCCCCGAGATCAGCGTGCTCAGCTTTCTCCGCCGTGACGCCGCCGGCCACTCGGTGTTGGTGGTGTGCAACTTCACGCCGATCCCCCGACACCAACTGGCACTGGGGGTACCCGGGGGCGGATCCTGGATCGAGCTGTTGAACAGCGATGCCACCGACTACGGCGGGAGCGGCGTGGGCAACCTGGGCGCCGTCCAGGCCGAGCCGGTGGCCTGGCGCAACCGCTCCCACACCGTGCGCATCACCGTCCCTCCCTTGGCCTGCCTGTTCTTCCGGCCCGATCCGGCATCGTGACCCGGTCCGACCGGGTCGAAGCCGGGACGTCCACGCCCCAACGGTGGGGGCTGGTCGGTGTGCCCGCCATACCCCCGGGCGCCCCTGCCCTCGGCGCCGTACCGGTACCGGGGCGGGGTGCCCACGTGACGGTCTGGGCCCCGCACTCGGACACGGTGTCGGTCCGGGTCCTCGGTCCGTCGAACGCGCTGGTCCGCTTGGATCCCACCGGTGGGGGCTATCACGTGGCCATGGTCGCCGGCCTGGACCCGGGGTGCCGATACCGGCTGGCGCTGGACGACGGGCGGGAGCGGGCCGATCCGGCGTCGCGCTCCCAGCCCGACGGGGTGGCCGGGCCGTCGGAGGTGTTCGACCCCTCCGCCCACCAGTGGGGCGACGGCAACTTCACCGCCCGACCCCTGTGGCAGCACATCGTGTACGAGGCCCACATCGGGACGCTGACGCCGGCGGGGACCTTCGACTCGGCCATCGCCGTCCTGGACGAGCTGACCGAGCTGGGGGTCACGGCCATAGAGCCCCTCCCGGTGGCCCAGTTCTCGGGCACGCGCAATTGGGGATACGACGGCGTCTTCCCCTATGCCGTGCAGCACTCCTACGGCGGACCCGCCGCCTTCCAGCGCTTCGTGGACGCCGCCCACCAACGGGACATCGCCGTCGTGCTCGACGTGGTCTACAACCATGTGGGGCCAGAGGGAAACGTCCTGGGCGCCTATGGCCCCTACTTCACCGATCGCTACCGGACCCCGTGGGGTCCGGCCATCAACTTCGATGGTCCCGGTTCCGGTCCGGTCCGTCGATACTTCGTGGAGAATGCCCTGACCTGGTTCCGGGACTTCCATGTTGATGGACTCCGGCTCGATGCCGTCCACGGCATCGTCGATCCGACCGCAACCCCGTTCCTGGTCGAGCTGGCGGGCGCCACCGAGCAGCTGGGCACCCTCCTCGGTCGGCGCTTCGACCTCATTGCCGAGAGCGCCGACAACGATCCTCGCGTGGTCTCGCCCACGGCGGTGGGCGGCCTCGGTCTCGACGCCCAGTGGAACGACGACTTCCACCATGCCCTGCACGCCGCGCTGACCGGGGAGCGTCTGGGTTACTACGCCGACTTCGGTGACGTCGGTCAGCTCGCTCGATCGATGGCCGAGGGATTCGTCTATCAGGGCCAGTACTCGTGTCATCGCGCTCGCCGCCACGGCGCGTCCTCCACCGGGATCGAACCGGAGCGGTTCGTGGTCTTTGCCCAGAACCACGATCACGTCGGGAACCGACCGGGCGGCGACCGGCTGGCCTCGATCGTGGGTCCCGACGCCCTTCGGTTGGCGGCCGCCGTGCTGTTGTTGTCCCCCGGGGTGCCCCTGCTGTTCATGGGGGAGGAGTACGGGGAGACGGCACCATTCGCCTATTTCGTCGACCACGCCGATCCCGACCTGCGCGAAGCAGTGCGCCGCGGGCGCCGGGAGGAGATGACCGGTCTGGGATGGACGGAGGAGACGGTGGACGCCCTGGCCCTGCAGACGTTCCAGGCCGCCGTGCTCGACCGGTCGCAGCGCTTCGCCCCCGGGCAGGCCCAGCTGTGGTCCCTCTACCGGTCGCTGATCGATCTCCGTTCGAACCACAGCGCCCTGACCCGTTCGGCTCGCCACCAGGCCCAGGCCTTTGCCCAGGGCGGGGTGGTGACCCTGATCCGTTCCGACGCCATCGAATCGGTCTGTAGCCTGTTCAACTTCAGCGCGGCGGAATCCGTGACCCGTCTGCCCCTTCCGCCGGGCGGGGTAGGAAGACCGTCACTCTGGACGCTCCTCATCGACTCGGCTGACCCCACCCTCGGTGGTCACGGTCAGCGCCAGCCGGAGGGGGTGGAGTCCCAGGACGTGGTCCGACTGGGTCCCCATGGCTTCTGCTCGTACGGCCACGTGGGCCCCCGAGAGGTATGAGCATGCGAATCTGGCCGGGAAGCCCACACCCACTGGGGGCGACGTGGGACGGCGAGGGGGTCAACTTCGCCATCTTCTCCGAGCACGCCACCTCGGTGGAGCTGTGCCTGTTCGACACGCCCGAGTCGGCCGAGCCCTCGGCCCAGGTGTCCATGGCCGCGGCCACCGATCGGGTCTGGCACGCCTACTTGCCCGACGTTCGTCCCGGCGCGCTGTACGGGTACCGGATCGACGGTCCGTACAAGCCCGACGAGGGCCACCGCTTCAATCCGGCCAAGCTCCTCATCGACCCCTACGCCAAGGCGGTGAGCGGCACGATCCGGTGGAGCGACGAGCTGTTCGGGTACACCATCGGCGACCCGGCCGTGGACCTGTCCCAGGATCAGCGCGACTCGGCCGGGGCCATGCCCAAGTGCGTGGTGGCCGATCCCGCCTTCACCTGGGGTGACGACCGGGCGCCCAGCACGCCCTGGAATCGGACCGTCATCTACGAGTGCCACGTCCGGGGCATGACCATGCGTCACCCCGGCGTACCCGAGGACCTCCGGGGCACCTATCTCGGGTTGGCCTCCGATCCCATCATCGACCATCTGGTGGGATTGGGCGTCACCGCAGTGGAGCTGATGCCCACCCACCAGTTCGTGGCCGACCGCCACCTGGTGGACCAGGGACTCACCAACTACTGGGGCTACAACTCCATCGCCTTTCTGGCTCCCCATGTCGGATACGCGACCGGCGGTCTGGGCCAACAGATCGGCGAGTTCAAGTCGATGGTCCGGACCCTTCACCGCGCCGGATTGGAGGTCATCTTGGACGTGGTCTACAACCACACCGGCGAGGGGAACCATCTGGGGCCGACCCTGTCGTTGCGGGGGATCGACAACGCCTCGTACTACCGGTTGAACCCCGACGATCCCCGGTACCACGTGGACTTCACCGGAACGGGGAACAGCCTCAACATCATGCACCCACGGACCATGGCCCTGATCATGGACAGCTTGCGCTACTGGGTCACCGACATGCACGTCGACGGCTTTCGCTTCGACCTGGCCCCCGTCTTGGTCCGGGGGTACGAGGCCGGCCATCCCAGTGCCTTTTTCGAGATCATCCAACAGGACCCGGTGCTGTCCAAGGTGAAGCTCATCGCCGAGCCCTGGGACGTGGGACCGGACGGCTATCAACTGGGTCGGTTCCCTCCGGGCTGGTCGGAGTGGAACGGCGCCTTCCGGGATGCCATCCGCCGCTTCTGGCGGGGGGACCCGGGCCAGGTCCCCGAACTGGCCTCCCGGCTGACCGGCTCCAGCGACATCTACGCCCCCAGCGGCCGGCGGACCTACGCGTCGGTCAACTTCGTCACCTGTCACGACGGCTTCACCCTGACCGATCTGGTCAGCTACGAACGGCGGCACAACGAGGCCAACGGGGAGGACAACCAGGACGGAGCCAGCGACAACCTGAGCCGGAACTGGGGGGTGGAAGGGCCCTCGCCCTCGGTGCGGATCGAGCGGGCCCGGGACCGGATGAAACGAAATCTGCTGACCACGCTGATGTTCTCCCAGGGCGTGCGCATGATCCTGGGCGGAGACGAGATCGGTCGAACCCAGGACGGGAACAACAACGCCTACTGCCAGGACTCCGAGGTCAGCTGGGTCGACTGGGACGTGGGCGAGACCGGCACGGCGCTGTGTGCCTTCACCCGGGACCTGATCTCGATCGTGGAGGACAACCCCATCCTGCGCCGCCGGGACTTCTTCACCGGCCGGTCCATCGCTGACCAGGCCCGGGACGTGATGTGGGTCCGGCCCGATGGCGAGATGATGACCGACGAGGACTGGCAGGACTCCGAGAACCAGTCGATCGGCATGCTGCTGCCCGGACGCGCCGCCGACGAGATCGACATGCGGGGACGGTTGGTCAAGAGCAATTCGTTGCTGTTGCTGTTGAACGCATCCTCCCGGTCCCGGTCCTGGACGCTCCCTCGGCTCGAATGGCCCGGTCGGTGGGAGGAGCTGATCTCGACGGCCCGACCCGGTGAACAGGGTCGGACGGTGCGGGCACCCGCCGTCAACCTCACCGCCCACTCCAGCGTCCTCCTGCGGCATAACGAGCGCCTGGACGAGTGACCGGCTCGTCCGCGATGCGGAGGTCGGGCGATCGCCGTCTCGGCTCGACCTACCGGCTCCAGCTCAACGGATTGGGGTTCGATCGAGCCCGCCAGCTCGTGCCCTATTTGGGCGAACTGGGCGTGGAGACCCTCTACGTCTCCCCGGTGACGACGGCCGCACCGGGGAGCACCCACGGTTACGACGTGATCGACCCCAGCCGGCTCGATCCCGCCCTGGGCTCGCCCGACGAGTTCGACGCATTGCTCGAGGAGCTGGTGGGGCGGGACATGGCGCTGCTCATCGACTTCGTGCCCAATCACATGGCGGCAGTGGCCACCAACCCGTGGTGGTGGGACGTGCTGGCGCGGGGGCGGGGATCGGCGTTCGCCCCCTATTTCGACATCGACTGGACCAGGCACCAGGGGCGAGTCCTCCTCCCCGTGCTGGGCCGCCCGCTGGCCGAGGTGCTGGCCCGGGCCGAGCTGGCTGTCGTCGTCGAGGACGGCCACGTGGCCCTGGCCTACTTCGACCACCGGTTCCCTCTCGCCCCGGGCCCCTCCGACCAGCTGATTCGCTCGCTCACCGGCGAGGGTGGCGCCGCCTCGCCCACGATGATGGCCGAGCTGCTCGAGAGCCAGCACTACCGGTTGGCGCGGTGGCGACTCGGTCGCCACGTTGGGAACTACCGGCGCTTCTTCGACGTGGACGGACTGGTAGGCGTGCGGGTCGAGGACCCGGTGGTGTACCAGGCCACCCACTCGTTGCTCCTCGAGTTGGCCGGTGACGAGCGGATCGCCGGGTTCAGGGTGGACCACGTCGACGGCCTGGCCGATCCCGCCGGCTATCTGGCCCGATTGCGGCACGACCTCGACGGGGCTCGCCCCTCGCCACCCGCCCTTGTGGTCGAGAAGGTCCTGGCCCGAGAGGAGCGTCTCCCCGCCTCGTGGCCGGTGGACGGCACCACCGGCTATGAATTCGCCGACCGGGCCGGCTCCCTTCTGGTCGACGCGGCCGGCGCCGAGGCCATCGCCGCCCTGGGCGGGGACCATCGGCCCTTCGAGGAGCTCAGCGCCGATGCCAAGCGGTTCGTCCAACGATCGCTCTTCCCCGGTCCGGTCGACCGCCTGGTCGGACTGGTCATCTCGCGGTTGGACCGGGCCCGGCCCGGCCACGACCATGCCCGGGCCGATGTGGCCGCGGCGCTGATGGAGCTGGCGTCCCAGCTCGGCGTGTACCGGACCTACGTCGACGCCGCCGGGGCCACCGGCGATGACCGACGACACCTCCACCGGGCTGCGGCGGGCGCTCGCCTGCACCTGGACCAGGACGGGTGTCGGGCCCTGGACGCCTTCTTGCCCCTGCTCCTCGATCTCGATGACGGAGAGACCCTGGACCCCACTGGTTCTCGATCGATGCAACGGGAACTGGTGCAGCGGTGGCAGCAGCACACCGGAGCGGTGACAGCCAAGGGGGTGGAGGACACCGCCCTCTACCGTTTCGGCGGCCTGTTGGCCCTGACCGAGGTGGGCAGTGACCCGGGCCGACCACCGGTCACGGTGGACCAGTTCCACCGGGCCATGAAGGCGGGCCACCGTCGTGGCCCGGGGTCGTTGCTGGCCACCACCACGCACGACACCAAGCGGAGCGAGGACGTCCGGGCCCGCCTGGCCGTGCTGTCGGAGCTGCCCGACAGCTGGCGCGACCATGTGAGCCGGTGGCATCGATGGCACCAGTCGCTGCCCTCGCTCCCCGATCCCCATGACGAGCGGTTCCTCTACCAGACCATCGTGGGTGCGTGGCCCCTCGACCCCGATGACCGGTCCGGCTTCAGCCGTCGGGTCCAGGACTACATGGTCAAGGCGATGCGGGAGGCGAAGGTCCGGACCAGCTGGCTCGATCCGGATCCGGACTACGAACAGCGCCTCCGTTCCTTCGTCCGTGCCATCCTGGCTCCGTCCAATCGACGGTTCCACGCCGATCTGGCCGCGCTGCTCGACCAGGTGGGACCGGCGGCCGCCGTCAACTCGCTGTCGCTCACGGTGCTCAAGAGCACGGTTCCCGGGGTGCCCGACGTGTACCAGGGCACCGAGCTGTGGTCGCACTCGCTGGTCGACCCGGACAACCGGCGCCCGGTCGACTTCCAACGGCGGGCCCGGCTGGCCCGCGCCCTCGATCGACCGGCACGGCGAGAGGTCGTCGCCGCCGAGCTCCTGGCCTTGTGGCCCGATGGCCGCCTGAAGCTGCTGGTGACCCGGGCGCTGCTCCGGTTCCGGCGGTCCCGACCGGAGCTGTTCGATCGCGGCTCGTACCTGGCCCTCGAGGTTCGCGGCCCGCTCCGGGGCCACGTGGTGGCCTTTGCCCGGAGGCGGGGACCCGACTGGCTGGTGGTAGTGGTGCCCCGACTCCCGCTCACGGTGGCCGGGGCCGGTCGCATGCCGGTGGGCCCCGACCTGTGGGGCTCCACGGCGGTGGTACTGCCCCAGGCCTGTCCGGGCGACCTCGTCGACGTGGTCACCGGCCTTCGGGCCCCGGGCCGACGCCGCCGTCTGGGCCTCGACGAACTGTTCACCACCCTTCCCTTGTCGGTGCTGGCCGTTCCCTGAGCCCCGATCCTGGGGTGGCTACCGGCGCGGCCGGGCTCCTGTCCCTACAGTGGCCGTGCGGGCGTGCAAACCACGCCCCGTCCTACCCACTCAGCAAGGAGTCTTCGATGGCCGTGCACCAAAGCGAGTCAGTCAAGGATGAGCCCACAGCCGACTCGGCCATCGACCCGATGTTCGCCCGTGCCAACGAATGCGGGCTGGTGGCCACCACGGCCATGCCTCCCGGTGCCATGCGGGCCGACACCGCGCTCCAGCTGGTCCGGGACGAGCTCCTGCTCGACGGCTTGTCCCGGCTCAACCTGGCCACCTTCGTCACCACCTGGATGGAGCCCGAGGCCAAGGAGCTGATGGCCGACACCTTCGACAAGAACATGATCGACAAGGACGAATACCCCCGCACGGCCGAGCTCGAGCGTCGATGCGTGAACATGATCAGTCGGCTGTGGAACACCGACGAACAAGGTGGGGCCACCGGCACCTCGACCACCGGATCGAGCGAAGCGTCGATGCTGGGCGGCATGGCGCTCAAGTGGCGTTGGCGTCAGCGCATGGAGGCGGCGGGCAAGCCGACGGACAAGCCGAACATGGTGATGGGGGCCAACGTCCAGGTGTGCTGGGAGAAGTTCTGTCGTTACTGGGAGGTCGAGCCCCGCATGGTGCCGCTGGAGGGGAACCGCTTCCATCTCACCGGCGAGGAGGTGGCCCAGTACTGCGACGAGAACACCATCGGGGTGGTGGCCATCCTCGGCTCCACCTTCGACGGCAGCTACGAGCCCGTCGGGGAGATCTGCGCCGCGCTCGACCGGTTCCAGGCCGAGAAGGGCATCGACGTCCCTGTCCATGTCGATGGCGCCTCGGGCGCCTTCATCGCCCCGTTCCTCGACCCCGAGCTGGAGTGGGACTTCCGACTGCCCCGGGTGCAGTCGATCAACGCCTCCGGGCACAAGTACGGGCTGGTCTACCCGGGCGTGGGTTGGGTGGTGTGGCGCAGTGCCGAGGCCCTTCCCGAGGACCTTGTCTTCCGGGTCAACTACCTCGGTGGGGACATGCCCACCTTCGCCCTCAACTTCTCCCGACCGGGCAACCAGGTGGTGACCCAGTACTACAACTTCATCCGCCTCGGGTTCGAGGGCTACCGACAGATCCAACAGGCCTGCCGCGACGTGGCCATGCGTTTGGCCGAGAAGGTCGGGGGCATGGGCCCGTTCTGGCTCCTGACCGACGGCAGCGAGCTGCCCGTCTTCTCCTTCGCCCTCAACGACGACGTGACCGGGTATGACGTCTTCCACGTGTCCAAGGAGATGCGCGGCAAGGGGTGGTTGGTCCCGGCGTACACCTTCCCGGAGAACCGGCAGGATCTGAGTGTCCTGCGGGTGGTCGTCCGGAACGGCTTCAGCCACGACCTCGGAGAACTCTTCCTTTCCGATCTGAACGACGCAGTGAAGTACCTGTCATCGCTCAGTTCCCCGCTGCCGCCCGAGCCCGAGGGCTATCACCACTGAGGATCGCCCCGGCCAGGAGCGTGTGGGACGGGGCCGACGTGGGTAGGTGACGGGCGACGCCGAACCGCAGTCGGAACAAGGAGAGAGCCATGGCTGATCCGAAGGACCAGGTCGACCGGGATCCACAGGACCTCCAGTTCGGAAAAGCGGCGGCCGAGGATCAGGAGCTGGCCGACGAGCTCGAGGACGAGGGCGCAGCCGACGACGAGCTTCCCGACCCGCCGGCCGATCCCCCTCGGGCCGGCGACAAGGCGCGACCGGTCGGCCCCTGAAACGCCTTGCTCACGCCCGGACCCTGACCGGCGGTGATCAGGAACGCACCAGACGGGCGATGGCGTCCACGGCCTCGGTGATCTTTTCCTGAGCCCCGGGCCCGCCGGCCTCGACCGCCTCGCTCACACAGGATCCCAGATGGTCGCCCATCAGCTCGATGGCCACGGCCTGGAGGGCCTTGGTCACCGCCGAGACCTGGGTGAGGACGTCGATGCAATAGCGGTCATCCTCGATCATCTGTTGGATGCCGCGGACCTGGCCCTCGATGCGTCGCAGGCGCTTGGTCACCTGGTCCTTGTGATCGGTGTACCCCGGCATGTGAGCCTCCTTGCTCTATACCCCTATGGGGTACACTAGTCCCGTGTTCGTTCTCCCACCCGCAGCCCGGCCTACACCCGTGGCCGACCGGGCGCCATGAGAGCACTCCACGCCCTCGGCCATGCGCTGTCGGTGACCGGCGCCATGACCTGGCAGATCACCTGGTCGCTGTTGTTGGGCTTCACCCTCTCCGCCATCGTCCAGGCGTTGGTGCGCAGGGCAACGGTGGAGCGCCGCCTGGGCAGTGATTCGCCCAAGGCGCTGGCCTCGGCCACGGCCTTCGGCGTGGCCAGTTCCTCGTGTTCCTACGCCGCGGTGGCCCTGGCCCGAAGCCTGTTCCGCAAGGGAGCCAACTTCACCGCGGTCATGGTCTTCGAGATCGCCTCGACCAACCTGGTCATCGAGCTGGGCATCATCATGGCCCTCCTGCTCGGCTGGCAGTTCACTGTGGCCGAGTTCGTCGGCGGCCCGATCATGATCGTCTTCATCGCCGTCCTGTTCCGGCTGTTCCTCCGCCAGCGATTGGTCACCGATGCCCGGATCCAGGCCGATCGCGGCCTGACCGGTTCGATGGAGGGCCACGCCGCTATGGACATGAGCGTGCAGGCCGGGGGCAGCCTGCGCTCGCGCCTGTTCTCGTCCGAGGGTCGGACGGCGGTGTCGCACGTGTTCGTCATGGAGTGGTTGGCCGTGTTGCGCGACATCGTGATCGGACTGGTGGTGGCCGGTGCCCTGGCTGCCTGGGTGCCGGATAGCTTCTGGCGTCACCTGTTCTTCACCGGGCACCCGCTGGCGGCCAAGATCTGGGGGCCGCTCATCGGTCCCATCATCTCCATCGTGTCGTTCGTCTGCTCCATCGGGAACGTTCCCCTGGCCGCCGTGCTGTGGAACGGAGGGATCAGCTTCGGCGGGGTCATCAGCTTCATCTTTGCCGACCTGGTGATCCTGCCCATCCTGGTCATCTACCGGAAGTACTACGGGACGACGATGATGCTCTTCATCCTGGGTTCGTTCTATGTGACCATGGTGGTGGCCGGGTACCTGGTCGAGTTGATCTTCGGCGCCGCCGGGCTGGTTCCCACCACCCGCAATGCCTCCGTGCTCACCGCCGCCGTCAGCTGGAACTACACCACCTATCTGAACATCGCCGCCATTGTCCTGACCGTGGCTCTGGTCTGGCGCTTCTTCCGCACCGATGGGCGGATGATGCTCAAGATGATGCACGGTCCTCCAGCGCCGGTCACGGCCGGGTCCGGGCACTTGGCCGCCGTCGGTGGAGCAGCACTGCAGGACTCAGACGGTACGCTGACGGGCGCGATGAGCGAGCAGTTTGCCTTCGACCCCGCATCGGTCGACACCTTCCGGATCATCGATTGGGATTACGACCCTGTCGCCCGTCTGGTCACCCTCCGGTACGCCTTCGACGACGGGGAGCAATTTGCCGAGACCATCGAGTTCGTGACCGAGCCGACGGCCCTGAGCGACGGATTCGACGCCGATGGATTTGCCCGAGCGATCGACCACCTCCATATCGCGGCCGGCGTGAGCTACTTCAAAGCGGCGGCACCGACCACGGTGGCCATCGAACAGACTGGGCTCACTCCGGCCGAGCTCCGATTCCATGATCTCCTCTACGACGACGGGCTTCGAGAGTTCGCCGTCACCAACGGGCGGGCTGTGCCCGTCGACGTCCGGCTCCGGGCCCGCTCGGCCGAGGTCCGACCGCCGGGTGCACCCCGCACCGAGGCCCGCTCACCCTCGTTGCTGGTGCCCATCGGCGGGGGCAAGGACTCCATGGTGCTCATCGAGGCCGTCCGTTCCCTCGGGCCCCGGCTGTTCGCCGTCAACCCCCACCCCTTGGTCACCGAGCTCGCCGCCCGTTCGGGCCTGGAGCTCATCGAGGTCCGCCGTCGCCTGTCGCCGAACCTCGTGTCCTTGAACGGTCGTGGCGCCCTCAACGGGCACGTGCCCATCACCGCCATCGTCTCGTTGATCGCCGTGGCCGGGAGCTTTCTCTACGGCTACGACACCATCGCCATGGCCATCGAACGCTCGGCCAGTGAGGAGACGTCGATGGTCGGCGGCGTGGCCGTCAATCACCAGTACTCCAAGAGCTATCCCTTCGAGCTGGCCCTCCAGGAGCTGATCGTCGGCAGCATCGACGCAGGGCTGACCTACGGCTCGGCCCTCCGCCCCTATTCCGAGCTGGCCATCTCCCGGTCGTTCGCCCAGCTGACCCAGTATCACGGCACCTTCTGCAGCTGTAATACCGCCTTCCGCACCGCGGCCGCCGCCGGGGACCGGTGGTGTGGCCAGTGCCCCAAGTGCCGGTTCGTGGGCCTGATGCTGGCGCCGTTTCTGGATCGCGCCGCACTGACCGCCATCATCGGGCGAGACATGTTCGCCGACGCCGGCCAGATCGACGGCTTCCGCGCTCTGATGAGCACGGACGACAAGCCCTTCGAGTGCGTCGGAGAGCGACGCGAGTCGGCCGCTGCCATCCGGCTCCTGGGCCGACGGCCGGAGTGGGCCGATTCGCCGGTCATCGCCGCCCTGGTCCCGACAGCGGACACGCTGACCTCGGATCAGGACGTCGAGGAGCTCCTTGCCCCGGACCGAGTCACGGCCATGGCCGAGGGCGGCATCGAGGAACTGGTCGCCCGGCTCATCGAGGCCCCCGTGTCTCCCACCGTGCCCACCTCCTCGTGAGGCTGGCGTCGCTCGTCTCCCAGCGGGTGGCCATCTGGGGCATGGGAGAAGAGGGCACCGCGTTTGCCCGCCTGCTCATGGAACGAGGGGCTTCGCCCGTCCTGGTCGACGACGACCCGGATGGGGCCGCCCGCCGCCTCCCGGTGGTGGCCGGTGCGCCAGTGGTCGTCCACCCGCCCGATCCCTCGGTGCTGGGCGCCGTCGACACCATCGTCCGGTCGCCAGGAGTCAGCCGCTACCGCCCCGAGCTGGTGGAGGCGGCCGCCGGTGGGGTGGGGGTGACCACGCCGCTGGCGGTATGGCTCGAGGACTTCCACGACGCGCCGATCCTGGCCGTGACCGGGACCAAGGGGAAGAGCACCACAGCCACGCTGGCGGCGCGGATCCTCGAGCACGGTGGGGCACGTGTCGCCCTGGTCGGGAACATCGGCGCGCCGGTCACCGAGCTCTACGGGGACGGGGACTTCGACGCCTTCGTGGTCGAGGTCTCGTCGTATCAGGCCGCCGACGTGACCATGTCCCCGTCCGTCTCCGTGCTGACCAGCCTGGCTCCCGACCACCTGGATTGGCACGGCGGGGTGGAGGCCTACTACCGGGACAAGCTGCGGCTGATCACAGCCGGACCGCCCGGATCGCTGGCCGTGAACGCGGCCAGTGCCGAGGCGGTGAGCCGTACCGCCGACCATCCTCACCGCATCCAGTACGGAGACCAGGGTCGGGTGCGGGCCAGCGAGGGTTGGATCAGCGTCGACGGTCACCAGCTGGTGGAGCACTCGGGTCTGCGGGCGCCGGGAGCCCACAATGTGGCCAACCTGTGCGGAGCCGTCGCCGGCGTCTTGTTGCTCAACGGCTCACCACCACCGGCTGCGGCGCTGGCGGCGGCGATCGACGGGTTCGAGGGCCTGCCGTCCCGGTGCCAGTCCATCGGGACCTGGGAAGGCATCGAGTTCGTCGACGATGCCCTGGCCAGCAACCCGTTCGCTGCCGCTGCTTCGGTGGCGTCGTACGGCCATCGACCCATGACCCTCATCCTCGGCGGCGCCGATCGGGGCGTGGACTTCGGACCCGTGGCCGAGATGGTGGTTTCGCGGGTACCCGTGCCCAACGTCGTGGTCATACCTCCCGATGCTGGGCGCATCGCCGCCGGCCTCGTCCGAGCAGGTGGCCGGCGCCGGGTGGAGGTCTCGATTGCCGAGGCCGCCGACCCGGGCGATGCGGCTCGCATGGCCGTGACCACCACGCCCAGGGGCGGGGTCGTCCTCTTCTCGCCCGGCGCGCCGACCCCCGAAGGGGAAGGCGGGTACCGGGCCCGTAGCCGTCTGTTTCACCAGGCGTTCGAGGCCCTGACCGGCTGAATCCGGATCCGGCGCCCACTGGTCGAGGCGCTCCGACAGCGAGCAGTACTGGCGGGCCAGCTTGACTTTCCTCCACCGACTGGTCAGCATGTTCGAGACTACAGAAGCATCGTTCGTCATTGTGAACATCAGCACACTACGAGTGGTGGTCGGGCGTCGTCCGCCTCAGCGGGCAGCGGTCCGGTAGCAGCCAGAGAAATCATCGAGAATTTGGGGGTCGAATGCGAGCATCACGGAGCGTTGTCCTGTCGGTAGCCATGGCCGGAGCGCTGGTAGCTTCGTTGGTGGCCGGAGGCACGGCCGGGGCGGCGACGAGCGCGTCGAAGAGCCCGATCACCATTGCCTACCTGGGCATCCTGACCGGGCCCGACGCCAGTCCCACGTCCGAGAACCCGCTCAAGTTGGCCGCCAGCCAGATCAATGCCCGAGGTGGCGCTGACGGCCACCCGATCAAGCTCGAGTTCTACGATTCGAACATCACCCCCCAGCAGGCAGTGACCGCCACCCAAAAGGCGCTGTCCACCAATCCGACCGCCATCATCGGCCCGGCGGTCGACGACCAGGTCCAGGCCACGGCCCAGCTGTTGAAGCAGTCCGGTGTGCCCATTCTGGGCCTGACCAGTGGGCCGCTCACCGACTTGACCAACACCCACTTGCCCAACTTCTTCGATATCAATCCGATCGACTACAACACCGCCCAAGCGGAGGCGAAGTACATCTACACCAAGTACAAGCCCAAGACGGTGGGCATGATCTACACCCAGGATGCGGCCTCGACGGCATCGGCCATGTTCATCGAGTCATTCCTGAAAAAGGACGGCGTCAAGAACTTCATCATCCGCTCTGAGGCCAACAACGTCACCGACGCCACCCCGGCGATCCTGGCCATGAAGTCGGCCGATGCCGTCTTCCTCAACAGCTTCCCGGTCACTGACGGCCTCTTCGTCACCGAGCTGGCCCAGAACGGCGTGACCGCGCCCATCATGGGCGCCCAGGCCGACAACGTCATCCAGGCCTTCAAGCTGGCGCCGGCCTCGGCCATGGCCAACATGTACTACCCGCCCTACTGCGACCCCGACGTGAACACGACCCCGCAGGCCAAGGCGTTCACCTCGGCCTACAAGGCGGCCTACCCGTCCACCACCCAGAGCGCGGCGGACGACCCGGCCACCTATGACGGCGTGTACCTCATCGCCAAGGCCATCCAAGCGGCGGGAGGCAACACCTCCAGCAAGTCCATCCTGACCCAGCTCAGGAAGATCACGTACCAGGGAGCCTGCGGGCCCTACAAGAACGACTCCGAGAACATCATGATCAACCAGGCCCAGATCGTGAAGCTGGGGGCCAACGGACCGTCGGGCAAGGAGCTCATGGCCTCGTACAACTTCGGGACCATCCCGGCCAACGCCAAGGGGTGAGCGTGCCCACGGGTCGGCCGGCCTGAGCGATGGGTGCATCCCCCTCGTCCATGGGCATCGTCCTCGTCCACGGGGGCTATCACGGGGCGTGGTGCTGGGACCGACTGCTCCCCTGGCTCGACGCCCCGACCCTGGCCGTTGATCTGCCTGGGCGGGGGAGCCATCCCATGGACCTCGACGATGTCACCATCGAGGTCGCGGCCGATTCAGTCCACGCCGACATCGACGCCGCCGGCTTCGACCGGGTGGTTCTGGTCGGGCACTCGTTGGCCGGAGTCAGCCTCCCGGTGATAGCCGGGAGGCTGGCCGACCGGGTCGCCCACGTCGTCTTCGTCTCATGCCTGGTGGTACCGGATGGACAATCCGTCGTCACCATGACGCGGCGCGACCAACGGGACCAGGCCGACCGGCGCCTGCGGACGGGGGAGGGGGAGACGACCGTGCTCTCGCCCGATCACCACCAGGCTCTGCTGGGCAACGACCTGGACGAGGAACAGTGGTCCTATGTGCGCGACCACGTGGGACCGGACTCGATGCGGTTCTTCACCGACCCGGTGACCTGGGGCGAGCACCTGGCCGACCAGCCCAAGACCTATGTCCGCCTGCTCCAGGATCGGGCCGTTCCCCTGGACGAACAGGACGAGATGATCCGGCGGCTGGGTCCCGGGGTCACCGTGCACGACATCGACGCCGGCCACGAGGTGATGATCACCCAGCCGCGCTCGTTGGCCGCCCTGTTGAACCCGATCCGGGCCGACGGGGGTCAGCCTCGTTGACTTTTTCGCCCCCGTGGCCCACAATCGTTCTGTTATTGGAACACAGTGTTCGCAATTAGGAACAAGAGCAGGCAATGTGGCTTCGGGCCACAGCGGGGAGAGTCGTGAAGCTCGATGTTCTCTATGAGATCGACGTGCCGAGGCCGTGGGGGGACAAGCCTCACCCCTACGGGCAGCGCGACGCCGAGCAACAGGCGTACGCCGAGGCGTTCGAGCAGATCAAGTTGGCCGATCGCATGGGCTTCCACACCACCTGGCACGTGGAGCACCACTTTCGGGAGGGTCGGTCCCACTCGCCCTCCTCAGAGGTGATCCTGGGTGCTCTCTCGAAGTGCACCGAGCAGATCCGGTTGGGCTTCGGGGTCACGCTCATGCCCCATCCCTTCATCCACCCGGCCCGGGTGGCCGAGAAGGTGGCCACCGTGGACATCCTGTCCAGGGGCCGGGTCGAGTGGGGCACCGGGCGATCCACCCCCATGGAGCAGACGGCCTTCGGCGTGGACCCGTCGCGGAGCAAGAACCAGTGGCGCGCCGCCGTGCAGACGGTAGTGGGCATGTGGGAGTCGGAGTACTACGAGGAGCACAGCGAGTTCCTGGATTTCCCCCGGCGCATGGTCACCCCCAAGCCGGTCCAGGACCCCCACCCCCCGGCGTGGATGGCCGGAGTGAGTCCGGGAACGGCAGCCGTGGCCGGGCAGGCCGGCCTCGGGCTCCTGGCCATGTCGATCATGAACCCGCTCGACCAGACGGCGGCCACCATCCGCCAGTACCGGGAGGCTGCCGCCGACCCGTCCCCCCTCACCCGGATCAGCAACGACAAGGTGGCGGCCTACACCTTGGTGCACTGTGCCGACTCTGTGAGCGCGGCGGCCGACAACGGGATCTGGGACTCGGTGTGGTGGTGGTATCACCATCTGGCCGAGTTCACCCTGGAGTGGGAGTTCCCGCACTTCTCCCAAGAGGAGAAGGACCGGGTCTTCCCGCTGTTGAAGGCCCGGGCCAACGGCGAGTTCGACGTGG
Organism: Acidimicrobiales bacterium; assembly: GCA_035569695.1. Classification (GTDB taxonomy): domain Bacteria; phylum Actinomycetota; class Acidimicrobiia; order Acidimicrobiales; family RAAP-2; genus DASXMT01. The sequence goes on from DATMMO010000180.1 coordinate 17,549, forward strand.
CCGCATTCGACGACGCCGACATGATCATCGTGGGCGACCCCGAGCGGTGCTATCAGAAGATGTGCCACTACGCCGACATCGGGGTCGACGAGCTCATCTGCTATGTCCAGTTCGGCCACCTGCCCCACGAGTCGGTCATGCGCACCATCGAGCTGTTGGGCAAAGAGGTCATCCCCGCCCTCGATCGCTATGTGCCCCAGCGGTAGCCGCCGATCGGGTGCCGCCACACCCAGAGGACCCCGGAACGGTGGGACCCCGGCATGACCTCGGCCGACGGGTCTCCGATACCCGACTACGGGGCCCTGTTGCGTCTGGACGGGCGTGGCTTTGCCGTGCTGGGAGCGGGGCAGGGCATCGGCAGGCAGACCGCACATGCCCTGGCCAGCCAAGGCGCCCGGGTGGTCTGCGTCGACCTCGACGAGCGCCTGGCCGATGAGGTCGCGGCCGAGGTGGGTGGCGTGGCCTGCGTGGCCGATGCCCGACGGGCGAGCGAGGTCGAACGGGTGGTGGACGAAACGGTGAGCCGGTTCGGCGCCATCGACGGCGTGGTCGACATCATCGGGGTGGCCCGGTGGGCTGCGCTGGTGGACATGCCCGAAGACGATTGGGACTGGTGTCATGACATGGTCGTCCGCCACGCCTTCCACGTGGTGAAGTACGCGGGTCGAGCCATGTCGGACCACGGCCGTGGCACCATGGTGTTCGTGGCCTCCATCAGTGGGATATCCAGCGCGCCGTTCCATGCCGCCTACGGTGCGGCCAAAGCAGGGCTGATGTCATTGGTCCGCAGCGCGGCCATCGAGCTCCGACCCAGTGATGTCCGAGTCAATGCCGTCGCCCCCGGGGTCATCGCCACCCCTCGCGCCGTCGCCTCGCGAGGAGTCGTCGCTGAGGAACTGGCGAGCGGATCCCTCGACTCGATGGGGCGCACGAGGGACATCGCCTCTACCGTGCTCTTCCTGGCCTCGGACCTGGCCCACTACGTGACCGGGCAGACGCTGGTGGTCGATGGCGGGTTGTTGACCAAGTCACCGCTCGGGCACACCGCCGCACCGGTGGCGGTCGGAACGGCCCTGGGCGACACGGCGTGGTCACCGACGCAAGGAGAGGCGTCGATCAAAGGAGGCTCCAATTAATAGGACCAGCCCCGCCGTCGAGCGCGCCGTCTCCATCCTCAATTTCCTGGCCGAGCACGAGGCGGACACCTTCACCCTGTCTGAGCTGGCCCGCCGTCTGGACATGGCCAAGGCGACGGGGCACACCATCCTGGCCACGCTGGTCGAGGGCGGCCTGGTCAATCGCAACGTCGAGCGGGAGTACAGCCTGGGTCCGGCCATCATCCCTCTGGGAGAGGCCGCCTCCCACCAGAACCGGGCCGTGGCCATCGGCAGGCGAGAGATCAAGCTCATCGCCGAGGACCTGGGCCTCGACGTCATCCTCACCACCGTCTTGGACCATTCCATCGTGGTGGTGGGGAAGACCAGTGCGGCCGAGCTGGAGCGAAACGACCTTCGGGTGCTCTATCTCTCCCAGCGCATCCCCCTGGCCCCGCCCATCGGCGCCATCTTCGTGGCCTGGTGGGACCGGTCCCGGATCGACCAATGGCTGAGCGCGGCCCACGATGTGTGGGCGCCGGACCGGCGACACCGCTACCTCGACGCCTTGGCTGCCGTCCGGTCCCGCGGCTACTCGGTGAGCGCCATTGCCAGTGATGACCTGAACCAGGTTCGCGAGATCCTGGGCTCCATCGACGCGCTGTCGGCTGAGGGCGACCTGTCCAGCACGCTCGAAGGGTTCATCGAACAGGTCCGCAACAGCGAGGGCTACATGGTGACCCGGTTGTCCTCTTCGGCCCTGTATGAGCTCTCGAGCATTGCCGCGCCCGTGTTCGACCGCTCGGGCGAGGTGGTGCTGGCCATCACGCTGAAAGGCTTCGTGGAGGCGGCGGGCGCGGCCGAGATCGAGAAGCTGGGTGAGCGGCTGGTGTCGGCGACCGACTCGATCACCGTGGCCATCGGCGGCCACAAACCCGAAGCCCGCTAGCGCGGGCCCAACCGCTCAGGAAGCGGCCGACTCGGCCGGCACGCCCAGCGACGAGGCGTGGAGTGGGGTGGCCATGTCGTGGATGGCGGGCAGGACTTCTCGGGCGAACAGGCGCAGGCTCTTCTCCGCCTTCTCCCGGGGCATGGACCCGTAGAAGACGTGGATGACCAGGTACTCGAGGCTGACGGCCTCTTGGATCTGCTTGATCTTCTCGATGACCTGGGCCGGGGTGCCGATGGGTTGGGTGTTGCGCTGGTCCCATACGTTGGCCGCGCCGAAGTCGACGTTGTTGGCGCTCTTGGCCGCGTACTCCTCATAGCCGGGCACGCCCTCGAAGCCGGTCGAGTTCCAGTCGAAGTAGTGGTTCTTGGCGTCGAGGAGCTGTGACTCGAAGTAGCCGTAGCCCTCCTCGATCTCCTCCTCGGTCTCGGCGCAGTACATCCACAACAAGGCGGTGGGCTGATCGGGTGGCAGCCCCTTCTCGGCCCGGATGGCGTTGAACTGACCCACTTGCACGGTCATGTCGGCCAGCGGCTCACCGGCCACGAACAGCTGGCCCAAGCCGGCCTCGGCGGCCAGCTCCGCCGACTTCTTGGTGGTGAAGGCGGCCCGGGCCCCCTCGAGCAGGTGGCCCTTGTGACGGGGCTGGGGCCGGATGCTGGTGGGCGGGATCTTGAAGATCTCGCCGTCGTAGCTGAACCGCTCCTCGCTGTCGGCCAGCCGGAGGACATCGAGGACTTCATAGAAGTAGTCCCGCGACCGCTCCCGGGGGATGCCGAGCGAGAGGTACTCGTGTTCGCTCACCCCACGGCCGAGGCCGAGATGGAGCTTGCGCCCCTTCAAGAGGATGTCGAGCATGGCCAGCTCGTGGGCCAGGCGCACCGGGTTCCACCACGGAGCGACGACCACGGCGCTACCCAGGTCGACCCGCTCGGTGCGGCCGGCCCAGTAGGCCAGCCACTGCATGGGGTTGGGCTGCATGGAGTAGGCCGATCCGTAGTGCTCGGTCGTCCAGATGGAGTCGAAGCCCAGCGGCTCGACCAGCTCGCCCATCTGCAGGGTCTCATCCAACTTGTCTGCGTCGGGAACGGCGGGGCCGTGGGAATAGTCCCCGGCCATGAGCCGGTCCCAGTCGCCGTGGTTGTAGCTGGTGACCATCACTCCGACCTGCATGTCATCCTCCGGTTCGATCGATGACGACGGGCGTCGTCGTTGACTGCTGCGTAGCGGGTGGTGCCGGGAACAGCGGCCCCGGTCAGGCCGGGGCGGGGACCTTGGTGCCGAGCAGGCCCATCATGTTGCCGCCCATGATCTTTCTGATGTCTGCTTCGGGCAGGCCGGCCAGCTCGTCGACATAGGACACCGGCTGGGCCAGGCCCTCGACG
>DATMMO010000181.1:0-7499 GCA_035569695.1 Acidimicrobiales bacterium
GGTTGGTCTTCGGATCCTACGAGGACATCGCGGGCAAGCCCATGGTGCTCAAGATGGCGGTGGAGTTGGGGGACCCCTGGATGGCGGGCGTGGCTGAGCTCGTTGCCGACCAGCTGGAGGCGGCCGGGTTCCAGGTGATCACCGTGCCGGTCGAGGGGGCGGCAGGCATGGACGAAGCGGCCCGATCGAACAGCTACGACGTGGCCCTGGTGTCGAGAACGGCGAGCGCCTTCCTGACCAGCACCATGGCCTGGTACTCGGACCAGCTGGGGGAACCGGGATCGGGTGGCTCGGCGAACTGGACCAACTACAGCGACCCGACCCTGGACCAGCTCTTTCGCCAAGCCAGCCAGGAGCTCAACCCGGACAACGGGGCGACCTACTACGCACAGATCGACGCCCAGCTCTGGAACCAGATGATCGCCCTGCCCCTGTTCCAGGAGCCGGCGTTCCTGGCCAACGGCGTGCAGCTCGGCGCGGTCCGGTACAACTCGTCGAGCACCGGGTTGCTGTGGAACGTGGCCGACTGGACAGCGCTCAAACCAAAGCCGGTGAAGTCGAAGGCGTAGGGCAAACGTGGGCGGCGGGGGCTGGCGCGGCGCGGGTTGCCGGGGCGGTGACGGGGCGGTCGCGGGACGGTCAATCAGGCACGGTGGCTGCGCTACCATGCCTGACGCCCGATGGACACATTTGGCACCACTCGTCGGAGTGGCGGAATAGGCAGACGCGCTAGCTTGAGGGGCTAGTGCCCGCAAGGGCGTGGGGGTTCAAGTCCCCCCTCCGACACGGACGGAAGCACACGGTTCGGGCGGACGTGCTTCGGCGGTCACAAGGCGCTGGACAGGGTCGTAAACGAGCGTCAGCACCGCGCTCTTCGACCACGCTCGGGTGTCCCGATGGCGGTTGCGAGCCGGGTCGTGGGCGCTGGGGGAGGGGATACCGTCTCGGGTCAGTCCCTCGGCCACCGCGAAGAGGCCGTTTCCGGCCAAGTAGTCGGCGAAGATGCGAGCCACGATCAGAGCCGAAACTGGATCCGGCTCGAGCTTGTGGAGACGTTGACCGATCGCTGCTTTGCCCGGGTTGGGATGGACCCCGGCATCGGCGACTCGGTAGCCGTAGGGTGGGCGTCGGCCAAGGAACCGGCCCTCCGCCCGTGATACCCGAATACCGGGGGTTGGCGAGGATGCGGTGTAGTTGCCGGAGGAATCTGGGGAACAACTGATGGAGGCTTCCAACCACAATCAATCTGACCGACATCCCGGGGCAGTGCTCTGAGGACAGGCGGGCGATTGGGGTCGACGCGAATAGCGGAAGACGACTAACCCGGCTTTGGCCAGAACCGTCCGGCAACATTCGAGAGGGGGTGCATCAGGCCGATCACGGAGATCGTGGCGGTGTACAGCCAAAACAGCGACTCGCCCTCTTGAAATACTTGGACAGGTCAGGCGAATCGGATGGTGGGTTCGTCGGCAGTAGGACTGGGCTGCGTGGCGCCTGCGTGAAGTTGAAATCATTGGCCAAGTTGCCCAGCTGTGCCTGGTCCTCCCGCACGTCCGGACGCGGGTCGGGCCGGCCATCCGTCCTAGGGTCGAGCCTCGACCCGCTAAGGAAGGCGTCCTCAATGAACTTGAGGTACGCATCCGAACTCACGACAGAGTGGTCGATGTACCCGCGCTTTGCATAGGGGCTGATCACAAGGGAGGGAACACGCAGTCCGTAGCCGCTCTGGTCCACGGCCGGAGGGACCACGCCGTCGTAAAAGCCCCCCCAATCGTCCCACGACAAGAAGATGGCGCACGACTTCCAGTCCGGACCCTTCATGATCGAATTGATGAGTGCGGTCACGTAAGCCTGCCCCTGGTGCACGCTGGCCGGGGGGTGCTCACTGTCAGGTTGGGATGGCGTCACCCATGAGACTGCCGGCAGCGTTCCCTGGTGGGCCTGTTGAAGGAAATTGTCGAGTGGCTGAATGTTCTTCTCCTGGCGATTTGCATGGACGTCGGTGAACAGTGGCAGAGGGTTCCAAATGCCCGGCGTGGTGTAACTCTGCGGCACCGGCTTGCACGTCTGCGCCGAGTCATTCGCACAGTCCGGCTGGTGACCGGTCTGCACGTAGTAGCCCCAGGACACATGGTCACGGAACAAGAGCCGCGTGAGGTCCGTCCACGCGAGGTCGATGGTGGTCGTACCGGTAGACATCTCCTTGGCGACGGCCTCATCGAAATGATTGTCCGCGTAGGGCCCGTAGATATCGCTTAAGCAACTGGTCGGGGACTTGTTCTTGCACCTCGCCGACCACCCTGAGACCAAGTAGAGATGGTCAGGTAGTGACCACGAGGACACCGGCTCGAACATGTGGTCGTTGAGCACATAGTCGTTCGCGTAGGTCCAGTAGTTGGGGATCTCGGCTGCCGTGTGATACCCCATGACGTCCGGTAGTGACGTGTTGCCATTGACCGCCCCGCACGCAGGATCGTTGGGGTTCTTGCACGTGCTTGATTCATCGATCAGGGTTTGCACGAAGCCATTCATCAAACCGCTGTTGACGTCGGCAGCCGCTTCATATTCCCCATGCGGACCACCGCCATTGATGTCATAGGCATCATGGAACGGAGCGACACAGGTCTTCGTGTGCGGGTCGGGCACACAGACTGTCGGCACACCGTTGACCTTTGGTATGCCATCCGTTCCCGGATACGTGCCAAAGTACGAATCGAAAGAGCGGTTTTCCTGCATGAGGATGATGACATGCTTGATCTTGTGAATTCCTGGAGGGATGAGATAGCACCCTGTCGGCCCTCCCACCACGTCGTTAGCGGGGCAGGTTCTTTTGGGCTGGGAGACGAGCGGAGCAGTGGTCGAGGTGGTCGAAGCAGCCCCGGCAGGACCTGCGCCCAAAATGACCGTGAGGAGCACGGCGGCAGCGATTTGCTTCATGTGACGATGCACCTTTTCCTTAGTTTTGAGTCTCACACGAGGCGCCACATCGGTCATCCACACAATGCACGATAAGTCTCCAGAAATACTCGCCTCGAAATGATGCGGTCGACATTGCCTTTTAGGAGGACGATTCGCGAATACTCGTGCCGGCGTCTGCGTGCGGACCAGTAATTGCCAAGGACGGAGCGGCATTCATTCTCGAACTCTTCTACCGGGGATGGCACGCTCTCGAGGAGACCTCCGAAAACTTGGGAATGGACTCGGTCCAGCACGTCTAGTGACGGCCCAGTGGGGCCTTAAATCGACTTCTTCCAAAATCGGTGAATCGCGAATGCGGCGCTGGCCAGCAACCCAGACTTGCGGATTCCAAAAAAGCCACTTCTGTCCACCATTTTGAGGGCGGTCGGGTCCAAGCCCGCTTAGCATGTCGTTCGATGGCTTTCGGCCCAGCGGGGAACGGTTACGACCGGCGAGTGCAACTGATCCCTCCAATCGGGATGGGCATATTTTTTGGGCTGGCCATCGTCCTACGTTCGGCCTGGCAGCTCGGCGCCATCGCAGCGGTGGCGATTCTTGTATGGCTGGCGGTGCGCTGGAACCGTCGACATCCAGCCGGTCCATCGAACCAGTAGCGCCCCCGAACCCTCGAAGCGTGACGCGACAGACCTCCGGCATGTAGCCGGGGTCGTCGTATATCCGAGGTTCCGCGGGGAGCTACAGGCGGATCATGTCCACTATGCCGGTCTGCAGCGCGTCCATGACGGCGGCGGCAGTGCTGTCGTCCACCCCGTACCAGGTCAACAGCTTGGCAATCACGCCGGAAGCCTCGAACAGAGTAAGGGCTGCCTGCTCCCGACTCTCGAAGTCCCGGCCGGCCCATGCGTCTTGCAGGCGGCTGCTGAGCAGGTACGAGCGGGAGTCGACAGCATCGACAGCATCTCGCAGCTCTCGGGCCAGCTCGATTTCTGGCTCGATGGTGGCGATGGCGGATAGCATCGTGCGGGTCAGAATGAGATGGCGCCAGAGTCGACGCGCTTCGGCCAGCCGATGGCCCCTGGGGAAGTGGCGGGCGGAACGGTCATCACCAATCCCAGGCACATCTCGTCGGTTGAACCGTCTCCCCATGTCACGAAACGTGCGGGCAGGTTGCGCAGGGCGGGTAACTCCTGATGCAGCTTTGGGTCGTAGGTGCAGTTCACCTGGATCTTGTCACCGGGCACAACGGAGACGGGCGTCTGCAGGGTGTAGCCCCGTTGATAGTCGAAGTTGTAGTTGGGAACATCCAGGAGTGTCTTCTGCGTTGGACTCCCCGGGTTCAAGATGATCTGCAGGGTCCGTCCGGTCAGGTGCATATGGGCACCGACCCGCACGACGGTTCCGGCTTTCAAGACCGGCCAGGTACACGACGTGGTATCGCCGGCGGATGGGTCGGCTGGGTTGCGTCCGCAGATGGATTCCAGGCTGTTCACAAATTGGACGGCGTCGGGTCCGAAGCGCTGTCCCAAGTCGGCGAGCGACGTCGCTCGGTTGCACAGTGATCCCGTCACCCCGGCCGGGCACGGGACGTCTGGCGGCGCCGGCATCAGGGCGAGGCTCATTGGCCGGAGTGGCGTCGAAGCGGGGACCGTGTGGAGGACAAGCTTGGCTCGCACCGGCTTGTCGCCGACCAACAGGTTGTAGTGGATCTGCATGATGACGAGGCTGCCCTTGGGCAGCGGTTGCCCAGTCCCGGCCGGTAGCACGTCCTCGCCGTGACCGGGCGCCCAGGCCGACAGCCACGGTGTGTCGGCGATGTGGGCCAGGGAGGTTCCGGGCAACGCAGTCTCGCCGAAGCAGGTCCAACCCTTCCCGCCGCGGTCAACCACTTTGGCCTGGGTGGCCAGCGCCGGCGGCACGAGGAACAAGATGGCGTGGTGAACCTCGATGCTGTTCGGATGGAACTGGCTCGAGACGATGAAGGAGTTCGCCTGCGCATGCGGGTTGACCAAGGTGCAGTGATAGTCGTCGGTTCCGCCATTCGGAGGATGCGGCGTGTACGCGGTTGGCGCCTGCAAGGTGACTGTTGTCACAGACGGCAAGCTCTGAGCCCCCGCTGGCGCGCTCCCGACGACCACGGCACCGACAACAAGAACGAGCGCAGCAAAACGGACCAAGATGCCCACCCTCATCACACGGACTGTAATCGGGTCGGCTCCGCTACGCTCGGTCGGGGCATTATCTCCGTAGAGGCCCGGGCGTCGAGGGGTTGTGGAAGCGTCGTACGGATGTGGGCCTTTGCGGCCATTCGGTTGGCCACGGTATGGGTGTGCTCATGGTTCCGAACGCCCTCCGACACCCGTATGACGGACTGGCTCGCAGGCGCTCGGCGGTAGCTCGACGCATTTCAGTTGGTACTGCGGTGCACCGCGCACGTACTCGGTGCACCGTCATGTCCGAAAGGATGTAGCCCACCTGTCGCGGCCTGAAGAGGTCGAACAGGACCTCGCTCGGTTGGGTAGCCGAAGCCGGTCATACTGTTGCAACCGGATCGTCGGCCCAGTAGGTTCACCTGAACCACAATTGCAACTTCGCCGACTCCGATGGCGGGATGCGAAACGGCGGAGGCGGCACGGTGACGATCCGGGGGGTATGGACGAGAGGGGCCAATAGGCTCAGGCGGACCAGAACCCTCTTGCTCATCTCCGGTGCAGTGCTCATCGCCGCCCCGGTCCTCCTTCCCACCACGGCCGAGGCCAAGACCGACCCACAACCACCGACCACGCCGGCCACTCCCTACGTGAGCGGCTTCCTCTCGACCACCGGTCCTGCGCCGTCGGGAACGACTGGTCTTCGTGAGCCCGGCATCTACGACTCCGAAGGCCGCTTCGTGATCATGCACGGGGTGAACGCCGTGTACAAGCACCCTCCCTACGAGCTCTTCGTGGCACCGGGCAAGCCCTGGAACTTCGACGATTCCGACGCGAGGCGGATCGCCAATCTCGGCCTCAACATGGTGCGCATCGGCGTCATCTGGAAAGGCATCGAGCCGGGTACGGCTGGTGCCAACAACCCGGCGATCTGTACCGCCGGTCAGCCGGGAGATCCCCATCAGTGGAACCAGGCGATCGCCGACCAGTACGTCGCTCGTCTCGTGCAAACCGTGAACCTCCTCGCCCGCTACCACATCTACTCGCTGATCGACATGCACCAGGATGTCTACAGCGAGCTCTTCAAGGGTGAGGGGGCACCTAACTGGGCCGTCTGCACCGATCGCAACCCGATCAAGACCGTTCCCGGCCGCTGGTCGAACAACTACTCGAGTCCGGCCCTCAACGCCGCCTTCAATCACTTCTTTAAGAACGATGTCGTCGGCAACCTCCAGGGTGAGTTCAACCGCTCGTGGGCGGCCATCGCCTCGGCCCTCGCCAACAACCAGTGGGTCCTCGGCTACGACCCCATCAACGAGCCCTTCAGCACGTCGATCAACCCATTGCCGAAGAAGGCCATTGATAAGGAGCTGCAGTGCTTCTACACCGGTTCGGCGAACCCGGGGACCTTCGGGCAGAACAACACACCGGTCACGTGCGCTCCCACTGTTCCGGCGATGGGTCTGATTCCGACCATTCAGGCGATCGACTCGCGCCATGCCCTCTTCGTTGAACCGTCGATCTTCGAGGACAAGGGGAAGCCGAATTTCCTGGGCAAGATCCCCTATCCAAACCTCGTGCTGAATTTCCACGTCTACTGCGGGGCGAGGAGCCCCATCACGGGGAACCCCTATAACGAGTCCGACTGCTTTAGCGAGGTCGACCGCCATTTCCTCCGACGGGCCACCCAAACGGTCATCAATGCGTCGGCGCTGCAGCCCGATGGGGTGCCGTTGTTCATCAGCGAGTTCGGGGCAACGCAGAGCTTCAACCTCGTGGCCACCGCCACCTCCGAGTCAAATCAGCTCTACGTCGGCTGGGCCTACTGGTCCTGGAAGTACTACAACGACCCGACCGGCAGCTCGGCCGAGGCGCTCGTCGGAAGCAACGACAAGCTCAGCCCTCAGGCCAGGGCGCTCGATCAGACCTACCCTATGGCCGTAGCCGGAACCCTCACCCAATGGGTCTCAGGCGTGCGCTCCCCGAGGCTGTTCATCAAATACGTGGCTGACCCTCGCATCACGGCGCCGACCCTCATCCGCGTGCCCGTGGGCACCCGCTTCACGAACGGCTACTGCGCCGACGTCACGGGCGGCAAGGTGATCTCGGCCAGCGACGCTCCCACCCTCATGATCAAGAACCCAGCGCAAACGCGGACCGTCACCGTCACCGTATTCGGCAGCGACTGCGACTGATCGGGCCTCGCTGGCGTATCTCCGCCCTACGTTCTCGTCGCCCACTCTTGGGGCGGCCTCATCGCAACAACCTACGATCGGCTTTGCCGAAGCCAGCTGAAGGGCATGGTGCTGATCGATCCCGGTTCGCAATACCTGCAAAGCGTGCTGTCCCCGGATGTGTGGAATACGTGGATCCGCACGATCGCGGCCAACGGGTCCACGAATCCCAACAGTGAGCAAGTGGACTATCCAGCAA
>DATMMO010000182.1:0-73318 GCA_035569695.1 Acidimicrobiales bacterium
CTCCCGAGATGGCCACCTGCGTACGCCGGGTCATGGCCCAGCACCCGAGAAGGTTGACCCTCGATTTCGCCGATATGAGCTTCATGGACTGTGCCGGCGTCTCGGTGATCGCCTCTGCCCTTCGACAGTCGCCGGATGGCTTCGAGGTGGTGCTTCGGCACCCTCGAGCCCTCACCCGCACGTTGCTGGAGATCACGGGCATGGACGGACCCTGCGTGATCGAGGTCTAGTGGCCACGAGCGGGCCGACAGCGACTGGACTTCTGGCCGCCTGTTGCTAAGGATGGAACGCATGTCCAGCGATACCGTCTTGCTTGCCGGCCGCCCTGTTCACCGGATGGGATTCGGTGCCATGCAGCTACCGGGTCCGGGCGTCTTCGGACCCCCGGCCGACCGGGCTGAGGCCCTATCCATACTGCGCCGAGCAGTCGACGCCGGGGTCGACCACATCGACACCGCCCAGTTCTACGGACCCGATGTGGCCAACGAGCTGATCCACGATGCCCTGTTTCCCTATCCGGAGGACCTGGTCCTGGTTTCGAAGGTCGGCGCCAAGCGCGACGAGCAGCGCCAATGGCTGCCGGCCCAGCGCCCGGAAGAATTGCGCGCCGGGGTCGAGGCCAACCTCACCAGCTTGGAGCTCGAACAGGTTCCGGTCGTGAACCTGCGGCGGCATCCCGACTCCGACGTGCCCTTCGCTGAGCAACTCGACGCCATGACGGCGATGCTCGACGAGGGGCTCATCGGCGGTGTGGGACTCAGCAACGTGGCGCTGGACGACTATCAGACGGCCCGCGCCCAGACCGACGTGGCCTGCGTGCAGAACGGCTACAACCTGACCGACCGCAGCGACCAACCGCTGTTCGATGCCTGTGGAGCCGACAAGGTTCCCTACGTCCCCTTCTTCCCGTTGGGCTCGGCCTTCTTCGCCGACAACCCCGTGTTGCATGCCCCGGTGGTCGAGGACACGGCTCACCGACTTGGTGCCACCGGAGCGCAGGTGGCCCTGGCCTGGTTGCTGGCCCAAGCGCCCACCGTCCTGCTCATTCCGGGCACCTCCTCGCCGAATCACCTGGAAGAGAACCTGGCCGCGGCCGAACTGGTCCTCGACGAGACGGCAATCGAGGCCCTCGACCAGGCGGCCATCTGATCCGGTGCCGGCGCCGCCGGGTCGGGCCCCTGGCGGTCAGCCAGAACTACGCCTTGCGTAGCTACGTTGTACGTAGTAATACTGGACCATGACCCGAAACCGACAGCCGACCGGACTCCGACGGTCCAACGATCCACCGGTGTTGATCCTGACCAGCCTGGCCGCTGGGCCCAAGCACGGGCACGCCCTGGCCAAGGACATCGAGGACTTTGCCGGAGTGACCCTCGGGCCGGGTGCCCTCTATGGCGCGATCACCCGGCTCGAGGAGCGGGGTCTCATTGCGCCCCTCGAGACCGACGACCGCCGGCGCCCCTACCGAATGACGGCGACAGGGTCGGCCGCATTGGCCGAGGTCGTCGACGACATGCGCAGGATCGCGGACATCGGCGCCTCGCGCCTCGGGCTGATCCCCGGTGCACTGGCATGAGCCGCCGCCGGTCGGAGGGATTCGGTCTGCTCCGTTGGTATCCGCCGGGATGGCGGGAGCGATACGGCGAGGAGTTCGCCGCGCTTATGGAGGACACGCTGGGCAACAGGCCGCCGACTCGACGGCTCCGCCTGACGACAGCCCTGACCGGGCTGCGTGAGCGCGGCCGCGAGACCGGAGTGGTCGGTGACTCGGTTCCCCCCGTCGACCGGGCTCGGGCCGGATCACTGCTGGTGCTGTGCGCCTGGGCCGCATTCGTCGTGGCCGGGAGCAGTTTCGCCAAGCTGTCCGAAGGCTTCGGGCTGGCCGGGCCGACAGGGACGGCTTCCGTGTCATCCGGCGCCTACCGATCGGTCATGGTCGTGGCCATCGTCGCTTGTCTGGTGGTGGCGGCCGGCATGGCGATCGCCGTGCCCGCCTTTCTCCGGTTCCTCAGAGGGGGAGGATGGCCCCTGATCCGGCGACATGTCGTCCGCGCCCTCATAGCTTCCGGGGTGGGCGTCTCGGCCCTGGCCGTTCTGGTGGGGCTGGCCCACACCCTCACGTCGGCCCAGCGCGACGGCCAGCTCGTCTCGCACCCGGCTGTCTGGTATTACGAGGTGGCCTTCATCGCCACCATGCTCCTTTTGGCCGTGGCCCTGCTGCTCTGGACCGCCGCCGCGGTGGTCACCGCGCGCCGACTCGACCTCACTGGCACCATCGTGTCGGCGGAGGCGCTCCTGGCTGCTACGGCCGCGGCAGCCATGGTGCTGATGACCGCGGCGACCGCCGTGTGGTGGGGATCGACGGCATCGTCGACGCCCTGGTTCCTCCAGGGCGCTCCGGCCGGCGCCGCCGGTTCGCCGCTCAACATACAGCTGGCGGCCACCATGGTTCTGATGCTGGCGGCCAGCATCCTGGCCGGCTACGGGGCGAGCCGCGTGGCTCGGTCGGGGATCACCTTCCGTACGGGCCCAGGCTGACGCGCTCGGTGCCCACGTCGCCGCGGTAACGTCCGGTGGGATGGCTGAGCCCGGTGCCAGACGTTTACGGCGACTAGCCGAAGAGCTCGAGGAATCGGGCCTCCAGCTCGAAGGCTCCGAGACCCTGCCGGCCATGCTGGTGGAGGAGATCGATCACGCACTGCGTCCTCCTGTCCATGAGCGGCGGGTGGTGAGCAGCGGCACGATCCTTGATCCCCGCTCCGACCCCAACTCGTGGGCGCTCGGGACCGAGCTCACCATGACCCGCCAGTGGCTGGGCGAGCAGCCGCTGCTCGACGCTCGCCGGTTCGCCGATGGGCTGTCGAGCTGGCTCTTGCGCCGCACCAACGGCAAGACGGAATGGATGGTGCTCGATCGTCCTGCCGGTTCGGAGCGGGATCTCGTCGTCCTGGCCGACGTGCTCGAGGCCACCATCGTGCAACGGCATCCCGCCGGGTCGGTCCGGGTCGTGGGGACCTTCGGCGTGCTCCGGTGGGAGGGGCTCAAGTGGCACCACGAGCCACCACTGGCCAGTTGGATCGATATCGTCACCGCCAGTGAGGCCCATGGCGACCCTCACGTCCTCGAGGCGATGCTCGAGTTCGCCGTGCACGACCTGGGATCCCTGGGCATCGGGTCGCTGCTCGTATACCGGCCCGATGCCGAGCCCGGTCCCCCGGTGGAAGAGCGGCTTCCCACCCCGCCCGCGCTCCGGATCCGCACCGCCGCCCACCTGGCCCCGCTCCGCCATGCGCTGACCCAGGTCGACGGGGCGGCCATGTTCGATGCCCAGGGATCGCTCCGGAAGCTCGGCGTGCGGCTGATACCCAGCGCCGCGGCGGAAACGACGGTCGAGGCGTTTGGCGGCACCCGCCACACGTCCGGTCGGCGCTACAGCCATGACGATCCCCTGGCCACCGTGATTGCGGTGAGCGAGGACGGGCCGGTATCCGTGCTCCGCGACGGTTCCGTGCTGGGCCGCTCGCGCCGCAACGACTGACCGCCCGTTCGGCCGACGAGCACCGGCGCAGGCCATCGGCGGCTGACAACCCATGCAGCGGTGACCGTCGACGGGCAAGCTAGTGCCATGCCCACTGACTCAGGTCACCGCCAGGTCGTCATCCTGGCCCCCATGCCCCTGGAGCTGGACGCCATCGTGACGGCCTTCGGCCTCAGCCCTGCGAACGGGGAGACGGGCGATCCCCCATCGGGCCAGGTCGGTGGGTCGAACGTCACCGCCATCCACATCGGCATGGGTCCGCCGTTGACCCGGACGGCGACATCCCTTCTTTTCGACGAGACACAACCCGGTCATGTGCCCGTTGATCACGTCATGATCGCCGGCATCTGTGGTGGTCTCGATCCCGATCTCGATATCGGAACCCTGGTCAACCCGGAGGTGGTCATCGACCACAGCAGCGGCATGGCCTACCGGCACGACCCGCCAGGGGATGCCCCCCGGGCCGGAAAACTCGTCACCACCGAGGGGGTGAGCCTCGACCTCGCCTTGAGCCGGCGTTTCTTGGCGGACGGCTGCATCGGTGTCGACATGGAGTCTTCGGCGGTGGCCGAGGTGTGCGAGGCCCAGGGTTGCCCGTGGTCGGTGTATCGCTGCATCAGCGATCGGGCCGTCGACGGCCTGCTCGATGAACGGATCGTGGCCCTCACCAACCCCGACGGTTCGCCCAATTCAGCCGAGGTCGAACGGCTCATCGCCGCCGAACCCGAGCTGCTCGACCGGCTGGTGCGCCTGGCCAATGACACGACCCTGGCCGCCCGGCTGGCGGCCGAGGCCGCGCTTCGCGGGTGTCTGGCCCTCGACGCCTGAGGGGCGACCGGCTCGAACCGGGCCGGGTCAGGAGATGGCGCCGTTGAGGACGGCAGCAACCACCCCGCCGTCGACCAGCAGGTCGGTGCCGGTGATGAAAGACGACTGTGGCCCGACCAGGAACTCGACGGCCGAGGCGATGTCGTGGGGCGTGCCCAGCCGGCCCGTCGGGCTCCCGGCCACCATGGCCCGCATGAACTCCCCGCTGGGCCCATTGAGCTCGACATTACCCATGGGCGTGGAGATGACGCCGGGAGAAATGGAATTGACCCGAGCCTGCCGATGGCCCCAGACGAGGGCGGCGGCCCGGACCCGAACCTGGTTGGCTCGCTTGGCCATCATGTAGGCCGTCCCCGGATCGGGGATCACGTCGGCTGACAGCTCGGGCAGGTCGAGCAGGTCGGCGGTGGGTGTCGTCGCCAGTCGCACCTCCAGGTCGGGCTGGTGTGGAGCCATCGTCCCGGCCATGGAGGCGATGAACACGGCGGCCCCGCCGGGAGCGATGACCGACGCAAATGCATCCAGCATCAAAGCTGTGCCCAGAAGATCCACCCGCAGGACGGCCTCGACCGGGGCTTGGACCGGTGACACACCGGCGGTGTGGACGAGCACCTCCACCCGACCCAGGTTCGCCGCCTCTGCCGCCAATGCACCCACCGACGTCACGTGGGAGACATCGGTCAGCCGCTCGACCACCTGGTGGCCCTCGGCCCGCAACTCGTCGGCCGCCGACCGCAGCGCGTCCTCGTTGCTATCGGCCAGCACGAGCGTGGAACCGGAGCCGACCCTGCGGGCGATAGCCATGCCCATGCCCCCGATGCCGGTCACCACCACGACCCGTCCCGGTGAACCGATATCGTTGCCCGCTGCGCTCATGTGCCCGCTCGCTCAGATGGGCCGTCGAGGTGTCACCGCAATCGACGGGATGGCGGCCGTTGCTCCGCATCGAAGGACCGCATCGACCGCGCCCACCAGGTGGTCCACATCCATCAGCTTGTCGGTGAGCACTCCCCTGGCCGTCCAGATGGGAAACATTTCCGCCGCCAGGTCCAAGTCCCACTGGGCGGTGAACTGTGAGGTGCCGTGGCCCTCGCCGCCCCCACACTCGCCCACCACGATCCGGGTGAACCCGATGTCGGGGTGCTCGGAGCGCCATGCCTCGACCAGCTTCTCGAGCGCAGCCTTGGTGACGGTATAGGAGGCCAGGCCGGGCCACGGTGCCGTGAGCGAAGCGCTCACCGACGACAGGTAGGCGGCCACCCCTTTCGACTCGACCAGATGGGGAAGGGCAGCTGCGGTGACCTGGGAGGCGCCGATGACATTGGTGGCGAAGGTGCGGTGCCAGTCGGCCACGCTCAGGTCCTCGATCCGGCGAAGCACGCTGATCCCGGCGGCATACACGACGGCGTCGATGCCACCGAGCCCTCGGGCCGCCTCGTCCACGGCGTCGCGGCACGATGCCTCGTCGGTGGCGTCACAGGCGATGGCCAGGGTTCCCGGGCCTGCCTCCTTGGCCGCATCGGCCAAGAGGTCCTCTCGCCGGGCCAACAGGGCCACCTCGGCCCCTCGTTGCGCCAGGCCGATGCCGATGCACCGTCCCAGACCGGTCGACGCTCCCACAACGACTGCCCTCATGTGATCCCCCCTCTTCACCTCGACTGCCGGGGCGCTCCCGGTCGGGCCCCGCCGACACCGAAGACGACCATGCTCGTCGCGTCGGCCCCTGGCGTCACCGTTATAGCCGACGTCGATGTCGACGGCGATGCGGCCCCGGCCGGTTGGGCGGTGACGGTAGGTTGGCCGGTGATGAGGTCCCCCGCCGCCGACGAGCATGCGATCCGTTCCGCCGACGGGGCCGACGCCGACTCGATCGGTCAGCTGCTGCACGATTTCAACCGGGAATTCGATGAGCCCACGCCCACACCATCGGCACTGGCCGACCGGGTCCGGCTGCTGCTCGGCGCCGGCGATATCACGATCCTGCTGGGCGGGACCGGACCGGACGGATTGGCCGTCCTGCGGTACCGCGCCGGGCTCTGGAGCGAGGCCCTCGAGTGCTCCGTGGCCGAGCTCTATGTGGTTCCCGACCGGCGGGGCCACGGGCTGGGCCGGGCCCTGATGGAGTCGGCCATCGATCAGGCCCGGGACCACGGCGCCGACTACATGGACCTGGGCACCAGCGAGGACGACGTGGTGGCCCGAAAGCTCTATGAGAGCCTGGGCTTCACCAATCGGGAGAAGCCGCCCGATGGTCCCATCATGTACGTCTACGAGCGAGAGCTGTGACGCGGTACTAGAACGTTGGGCCATGAACCAGGGGGAAGTCTTGGACCGCTTGTCCGGCTGGCTGGCCCAGCACCAGCCCGATCGGGGACGGCCGACGTTGACCGCATTGGGCCGGCCGGGCAGCGGGTACTCGGCCGAGAACCTGGTGATCGAGGCCCGATGGGAGGGCGGGGCCGAGGAGAAGCTCGTCTTGCGCCGGGACACGGACGACCGGCCCATCTACCCGGCCCAGTCGCCCGACACCACCACCGGGGTGCGGTTACAGCACTCGGTCATGGATGCGCTCCGGCGCCGCGGCCTGGTACCCGTGGCCGAGAGCCTGGGACTCGAGTTGGACCCGCAGGTGCTGGGCGCGCCGTTCTTCGTCATGGGCCACGTCGCCGGCGACGTGCCCACCGAGAGCCCGCCCTATACCCAGACCGGGTTCTTCGTCGACGCCTCACCCACCGAGCGGGCCCGGCTCCTGTCGGAGGGACTGCGGGCCCTGGCCCGGGTGCATGAGACGGACACGGACGACCCGGGGCTGGTCGACCTGAACACCCCCGGGGTGGAACACGGTGCCGGACGGCAGCTCGAGATCTGGGAGGCCGACCTGCGAAGCGGACTGGCCGGTCGGAGCTCTCCCTTGTTGGACGACTGCCTGCAGTGGTTGCACGACGAGCTACCCCCGCCCTCGGCGCTGGTGTTCTCGTGGGGCGACTCCCGCCCGGGCAACATGATCTGGCAGGACTTCGAGGTGGCGTGCCTCACCGATTTCGAGGGTGCTTCTCTCGGCCCCCGCCAGCTGGACGTGGGATGGTGGCTCATGTTCGATCGCTGGATGCACGAGGGTTCCGGCATCGCTCGGCTGGCCGGCGAAGCGGACCGGTCGGAGCAACGGGCCATCTATGAGAAAGAAGCAGGCACGTCGATCGGCGACACCATCTGGTACGAGGTCTTCTCCGCTCTGCGCTTCGCCACCACCGTGGTGCAGGTGATGAACCGGTGGGTGGCCCGAGGGGCGGTATCCGAAGACCAGACGGTCTGGCGCGACAATCCGGCCACGGCGGTGCTGGCCGACCTGTTCGAGGAGGCGACAGGATGACGGGCCCCGAGGATGGGGGGCTCCCACGGTCGAACGGCTCGTTGGCCCGTCGCCGCTTGCTGGTCGTCGGAGCGTCGTCGGGCGTGGGGCGGGCCATCGGCCTTGCCGCCGCCGCCCACGGCGCCCACGTCGCCCTTGCCGCTCGACGCCTCGAATTGCTGCAGACGGCGGTCGAGGCAGCGGGACCGCCGGCTCTCGCCCTTGGGTGTGACGTCACCGACGAGACCTCCGTCGAGCGGGCGGTCGAGGGGGCGGCATCGGCCCTCGGGGGTATCGACGCCATCGTCTACGCCACCGGGGTGGACCCCCTGGTTCGCATCGAGAGTGTCGACGCCGCGGCCTGGTCGCATCTCTTTGCCACCAACGTGACCGGAGCGTCGCTGGTCACCCGGGCCGCGCTCTCGTACCTGCGAGCAGTCCGGGGCCGGGCCGTGTTCATCTCGGCAACCTCGGTGGGTCGGCCCCTGCCGGGGATGGGTGCTTACGCCACCAGCAAGGCGGCGTTGGAAGAACTGGCCCGGGCGTGGCGGTCCGAGCATCCCGAGGTGTCATTCTCCACCGTCGCCATCGGCATGACCCTGGGGACCGAGGTCACCGCCAACTGGGATACCGAGCTCTTGGGCCAACTGGCATCGGTGTGGGATACACGCGGCCACCTGTTCGACAATGGCCCCGGTTACATGGGCCTCGAGGAGGTGGCCGAAACCGTGGTCTCGGTGCTGGCCGCGCCGGCCTGCCTCCCCTTTGTCTCGGTGCTGGCCGATCCCGCCCTCCAGCCCTCGTCGACGTGAGGGCGGGGACCGGTCAACAGCTGAACTTGCCCTTCACCGTGGAGCCGGAGACCACATCGGTGCCCTGGAACGTGCCGCCCTTGGATGACGCCGTCCCGGTATCGGTGGTGAGGGCCAGGGGCTTGCCGCCGAGGACCATGCCGATCTGAGCGTTGGAGAACTTGCCCTGTTTCACGTTGGCGTTCATGCCCAGGGTGTTGGCGTTGGTGCCGATGCCCAGAGCCACGCGGCTGGCGGTGACGAGGCATGCCCCGCCCGACAACTTGTAGGTCTTTCCGCCCACGGACACCGACGCCTTGGCGTTGGTTGACGTCGCCGCTCCGGCAACACCGGGAGCAAGCATGCCCCCCAGGGCCAGTCCGGCCACGGCTGCGGAGGCCAGGATCCTTCTGTTCACGGTCCAGGGGCTGGCCCCGTCGGTGTGCTTCGCCCGGTTGCGGGCGTTGAAAGACTTCATGATCAGACCTTTCCGCCTGGGCCCATTGGTGGGCCGGCCCGTCCCACTCTGCACCCATCGGCCGGAAGCGGCCTGAGTAGGCGTTACCTATTTCCCGGAGCCCCCGCCCGACGACCCACGAGCGATCCAGGCGCGGATCATGAGCCCAGGCGGGCCCAGTCGATGTCGAACACCGACGGGTCCAACCGGGACAGTTCCACCGGAACTTCGCTGCCGGCTACGAAGCGGCCGGCGGCGCCGAGCGGCACCCGCAACGAGGTGGCCAGCGGCTGAGGCGACCTGCCCGGCCGGGAGACGAGCAGGTCAACGGCGAAGACGGGGTCGCGATCGATGGTGGCTTGGCGGCGGCCCACCGCCACCACCGTGACGACGCCCATCACCCGATCGCTCGCGCTCATGATTGCGTTTGGTCCACTCGTCAGGTCTCCGGTCGGACCGATCCCATCGTTTCTTGCCATCTCGGTACCAGTGTCGGGCAGCAACACCGTCCAGAGATGAGTAAGTCCTACTCATTCCGGTGATCTCTGAGCACAGCCCGAGTGGGTCGGTCACTATGGGGTCGTGGAGCGCGAGGTCAGATTCGGGTCCCTATGGCCAATAGTGGGGAGAGACGCGGAGATCCGCGCCCTGACCGAGGCGTTTGGCGACCCGAGGTGTGCCGGTGTCGCCCTCGTCGGAGCGGCGGGATTCGGCAAGACCCGGCTCGCGGTCAGGGCCCTGGATCTCGCCGGTGACCGCGGCATGCAGGTTTCCTCCATCAGGGCGACAAAGAGCGCCACCCACGTCCCCCTGGCCGCTCTGGGCAGCTTTCTGGGTGAGCTGGATCTCTCTACCGAGCTGGACACCGAGCTGTTCGCCGCCGCCACCAGGGCGATCGACGCCCGCCGGGGCGATCAACGCATGGTGCTGGTCATCGATGACGCCCACGAACTGGATGACGCCTCCGCCCTGCTCCTCGACCGTATCGTCGATCACGGGGGCGCGTTCATCGTCTTCACCGCCCGAGTGGGAGAGGGCGATCCCACCGCCGTCGTTCGGAAGTGGCGAGATCAGCAGTTCCTGAGAATCGAAGTAGGTCCCCTACCTGATCGCGACCTGCGGGCCCTGGCTGAACTGGCGGTTGGCGGACCACTGGAAGGCGCCTCCTTGCAAGCCATCGTGGAGTCGAGCCGGGGCAACGTCCTCTTTCTCCGCGAGCTGATCCATGGCGCGCTGGAATCGGGCGTGCTCGCCCCCGAACTGGGCCTGTGGCATCTCAAGGGCTCGCTGTCCCACTCCCCTCGACTTCGCGACCTGATCGAGGAGCGGCTGACCGGTTTGAGCGCGCTCGAGCGCGAAGCGCTGGAATTGGTCGCTCTGGGTGACCCGATCCACTTGACCCTGTTGGAGCGCCTCGTCCCTCTCCCGGCCCTCGAGCAGCTCGAACGACGAGGGCTGCTCGATGTGCTCGACAGTGATGCCGGTCCGGAGCTGCGCCTCAATCATCCCTTTTATGGCGACATCGTCCGTGCGCAACTTCCCTCTCTTCGCCGCATGCTGCTCTCCCGTTCCCTGGCTGACGCCTCCGACATGGATGCGGTGGCCGAGGGCCGCGACGCCATGCGTGTCGCCGTCTGGCGGCTCGAAGGGGGCGGTGGTGGCCGTATCGAGATCACCCAGGCCGCAGCCCGTACCGCCCTGCGGATGGAGGACTTCGCACTGGCCGCCCGCCTGAGTCGGTCCGTCTGGGAGCAATCGCCGTCGGTCGATACCGCCCTCGTTCTCGGCGAGGCGCTGGACTTCCTCGGACAGAATCGTGAAGCCGACGACGTGCTGGCCACGGCCACGCCGATGGCCGTCGACGATCGGCAACTGACGAAATTGGCAGTCAGGAGGGCTGCCGCCCTCTATCGGTCTCTCGGGGAAGCCGACGCCGCCGACCAGGTCATTCATGAGGCCGTGGGCCGGGTGACCGAGCCGGCCTGCCGGCGGGAGCTCCAAGCCCTGCGGGGCAATCACCTGTTGATGGCCGGCCGGGTAGCCGCCGCCATCGAACTGGATGAGGAACTGCTTCTGGTGCCCGGGGACGCTGCGTTCGCCCAAGCCTCACTGGACGTCGGCGTGGCCCTGGCCCTGGCCGGACGGACCAGAGATGCCATCGACCACGTCGACCGGGCCCTCTCGGCTCGCCTGGATGTCGACGACGAGGAACAGCTCTCGGCGGTGGGTATCTATCTCGTCGCCCAATCGCTGGCCCACGCCCATGCCGGAGACCTGGCCGGCGCCCAAGGAGTCAGTGACGCGGGATACCAGGTCTCGGTCGAGAAGAACAATGCCGACGGCCAAGCGTGGTTCGCCTCCGTCCTCGGCCTGGCTTACCTGGAACAGGGGCGGCCGGTCTCGGCCATGAACATGTTCCGCGAAGTCGCCACCCTGTTCGGCACGCTCAACCATCCGGGCCGGCGGTGGGGGCTGGGGGGCATCGCCTTGGCCGGAGCCCTTGTGGGTGACAGCGAAGTCAGCGCCGCGGCGCTGAGGGAGCTCGACGACATGGCACCGGTTGCCGTGCACCTGCAGGATGTCCAGATCACCCGGGCCCGGGCGTGGACGGCGATGGTCCGGGGCGAGCTGACCGCGGCCCGCCGGCTGCTGTGGGAGGCCGTGGCCCTCGCCGACGGATGGGGACAGCACGGTGCCTCGGCCCAAGCCCTCCATGACCTGGTGCGGATGGGCGCCATCGATCCGGCTGCGGAGCAGCTCGAAGGCATGGGGGGCCTGGTCGATGGAGCCTTCATGGAGGCCAGGGTGCTGTTCGCTCGGGCATCACGCCTCAGAGACCTCACCCTGGCGGCCGCGGCCGCCGACCGCTTCGAAGCGATCGGAGCCAATCTGTTCGCGGCGGAAGCGGCCACCCTCGTGGCCGACCTGGCATCCGACGCGGGCCTGCGGCGGGTCAAGACCGACGCCGGGGTCAGAGCGGGCCGGTTGCTCGAGTTGTGCGAGGGCGCCCTCATTCTCGGGGTCACCGGCGGCAACGAGTCGACTCGGCTGACTGATCGGGAACGTGAAGTGGCCCAATTGGCAGCTCGGGGGCTGACCAGCCGCAAGATCGCCGAGGACCTCTACGTCTCCGTGCGCACGGTGGACAACCACCTCCAGCAGGTCTACGTGAAGCTGGGCATCAAGCGGCGCAGCGAGTTGGCCGCACGCCTGTCGCAACCATGACCGGGGTCGGGTCAACTATGCCCGGCTGTCGGCCGCCGCCTTGTCCCAGTCGATGACCACGGCGTTGGGGACGCTTCCGATCTTGACCGGGACGTGGGACCCCGGGAAGAGGAACGGCAACGCGGCGGGCGGGGTGGGATTGCCCACCTGGATCTGGTAGGGATCCCTGTCGGTGGGCATGACCGTGAGGGTGTACGCGTAGATCTCGACGCCGGAGGGGTTGCGCTTGTTGAGAGACGCCGACTCGACGATGACGGCCTGGGCCGGCTCCCCGGTGGCCAGGACCGTGGCGGCCGAGTGGTCGCCCGAGCCGGCGGCCATCGTGACTTGGGGCGGTGCCGTGGCCAGGTCGAGGGCGATGTCGGTCGGGTCCTCCGCGTTGACCCGAACGGCCACCGTGGTCGAGCCCGGCTGGAACTGGGGTATCTGCACCTCGAGGACCCGTTGCTTGCACGTCGCCTCGTAGGGCTCCCTGCCGTCCAGGGTCACCTGTACGGTGAACACACAGGAGCGCTGGACCAGGCCATTGCCGGTCTGCACCGTGGTACCGGTGATTCTGACGTCGGTGATCAGGCCCTGACCCAACAGCCCTGTCTGCAGGAGCTTCTTGTCAGTGCCTCCGGTGATTTTTCTGAGTAGTCCCATAACGCCACTGTGCGACTTACACAGAAGCCCAACATGAGTAGCGATTACTCATTTGGAGCCGTCGGCCCGGCCGCCTGCGGCCGAGGGATAGGGGCGGACCGGAAGGGACCGGTGGCGTAGCGTGGAGGCCATGACCGATGAACCGGACCTCGGTGATGCCGAGGGCAAGTGGTACTACTGCTTCAAGCACAAGAAGGTCGAAACGCTGGACGATTGCCACCAGATGGATCGCATGGGTCCGTACCAGACCAAAGAGGACGCCGAGCACTGGCGGGAGCACGTGGCCGAGCGCAACAAGGAATGGGACGACGACGACGACGAGTAGGCCGAGCCTTGTCGACCGGCCTCAGTCTGCTGCTCGTTTCCGGTGCCCTCACCGGCAGGCTTGCAGGACCACCGGGCTCTTCTCGCCGACCAGGACGAGGTTGATGGCTTGGCGCATCTGGTCAGGCTGCGCGTGCACACCGAAGCCATAGGGCTGATCGAGGCTGGCTAGAACGGCCACGACCACGGTCATGAGCAAAGCCACGGTGGCGAGCGACCAGATCCGCCCGGGTCGGCGGGTGGCGTAGTGGCCGGCGAGTAGGAAGAAGACGAGAAAGGCACCAACGTAGATCACCAGCCACAAGGCAGGAGGAATCCGGGGCTGGGTGAAGAACAGCAGACGTTGCCGGGAGGCGCTGGCGTCGCTGACGATCGAGTTGGCTCGCCCATAGGCTGATCCCTGCACCGCATTGGTGTCGGGAAGGTTGCGGAGGGCGGCGCGAAGCTGATCACCGAACCCGAGCGTGGTCGGCGCCTCCAATTGGCTGCCTCGCTCCATCGCCGGCCACTCGTCCTGGACGATCGACCGCATGTAGCAGACGAGGTCGTGGCGAATGGGATCGCTGGTCTGGGCCGGGTAGACGCCCACCGTGTCATAGAGCGAGACCAGCGAGCTCGCCTCCTGCTGAGACACGCTCTGGACATCGTTGTAGTGGCCTACGGCGAAGACGACCAAGAGACCCAACAACAATCCATAGGACGCCCCGACAAAGGTCAACGCCGACTGATATTCCGGCGCCTCCTCGGATCTTCCTCTCCGGTGGAACACCACCGCCAGCGCCGTGCCAGCGCCGATCACCGCCCAGAGGATCAGCACATGGACGATCACCGATGGACCTGATGGACCACGCGTGGACCTGCTGGATGGCTAGGCCAGGCCGACGGGGTCGCGGCAGTCCGGTCGCCGGTGGGGCCGCCGAACAATGCACTGCGCTGGGGTCCCCCGGCCACGTCAATGGAGCGTACTCGACGGGCCTGGGATCAGGGCGGGTGCGCCTCGCCATGTCGCCGGCTTACACCTGCGCAGATGTGCTTAGAACGCCGGACGTCCATCTCTTGCCTCCGAATACTCCAAGAGGCGCCCGAACCGTCTCCGGACATCGGTCAAGTCATTGGCCTCCGGTACCGTCTCCTCGGCGACCCGCATGACCATTTCCGCTTGCCGGAGGAGGACGGCATGCTGGGATTCGCTCTTCGCGTTCCTATCAATGACGAGGATGGCGTCCATCAACCTGATGAGGACGGCTGGCATTCCCCGTGCCGCTTGACGGATCTTGTCGAAGGAACGGTTCACCATCCGCTCATAGCTGGGATCGAATTCGACCAGGCGAATCCTTCCGCTTGGACCCCGGTAAACGCCCTTCTCCAGTGCTCGGCCGGAGATCTCCGACAACCCGGCCGAGATCCAATCGATACACGTAAGCGCAGTGAACGTGTCGTTGACCGCGGGAGACAAAGCCCGAATGGCGATCTCCACCAATTGGTCAATGGCGAAGACCGGATCCTGGGTCAAGGTGCGGTGAGGCCCGGTGACATGGGCCTTCTTCAGGGCTGCCGCCACCTGACCTGCGGCCCCCGCGGGCCACACCGTCGCCAATGGGCTGTCAGCAACCACGAAGTGGCCAGGGCGGTACTCGAGACTGATCACCGCATCCAAGGTCTCGGCAATGGCGATGAGCTCACCGAACCCCACGAATTGCAGGTAGCCGCTCTGGGTGGCCGTGACCTCCGCACCCCGGCTCAGGTTGGCCGCCACCTCGTCCGGGAGCGTCGATGAATCGTCTTCGATATCGGCCCCTGAGTGTCGTCGCTGCGGGAACTCGGCCTCGATGGCCCGATCGAGATCGCGGGCGATGCTGGCGATCACTTCCGGCAACTGAATCGACTTGGCGATGTGGTGGATGAAGTAGATGAGAACAACCAAGTCGACGAGGAGCAGGCCCTCGGCCACTGTGATCGTGAGATGCGGAACGAAATCACCGCCCGGAAGCCCGGTGATCGAACCGAGAGCCAACACCGAATAGACGAAGGTGGCGACGAAGACCCCGAGGGTTACCTGAGTGCCCAAGTCGCGAATGAAATTTCGCATCATTCGCGGACCGAACTGTTGCGATGCAAGCGTGAGGGCCAAAATCGTGATCGAGAACACCACGCCCACCGTGGTGATGATGGCGGCGGCGATGGCAATCAGTACTTGACGCCCAGCGTCGGCACTGCCCGTCCTCACCCACGTGGGCAACGTCAGGCGGTGATGAAACGCGGCCAGATCGATTTCGAAGGTGAGCACGAACAGCAATCCGGCAACCGCAATTAACAGCACCGGCACCACCCACAACGTGGTCCTGAGAGCGTCCCATCGCCAACCCGGGAGCCTCAGCCTTCCTCGACTTCTGTCCTGATATTCGGGATGTGCTGGTGGAACGGTCATGCGCTCCTCGCGTGAGCGGCGGGAACCATACTCAGCTCTGCATCGGCCGGCGCTGCGAACGCCAGGCAGAATGTATCGCGTGCCCACCACTCGCCAGAGCATCATCGTCGGTGGCGCCAGCCGCATGTAGCTCTTGGCCGAACCGGCCAGTCCGGCGACCGCCGTGGTGCTCAGCCTCCACGGGACCCGATCGACGGCCAACCAGCAGGCGCGCCTCAGTCGCATGGAGACCTGGGCGGACGAGCACGGTGTCGTCGTCGCCTTTCCCGAGGCCGTGCTGCCGGGCGGGACCGGGTACCAGTGGGATCCGGCGACCGACATGCCATTTCTCGTCCAGCTGGCGGAGAGGTTGATCGAGAGGCACCACCCGCCGGCCAACCGGATCTGCATGACGGGTATGTCCGGCGGGGCGCGCATGTCTTGTTGGTCGCGGCCGATCGGGCCGACCTGGTGAGCTGAGTCGGCGCCGTCGCCGGCCTGCGGGCGGTCGCCGAGCGCTCGCCCAGAGCCGACACAACGTTCCTTACGGACTCTGGAGTGGATCGACCGGCACGAGAACCTGGTCGTCTGCGGGCCGAGTGGGACCGGCAAGACGCACTTCTTAGAAGCGATCGGCCAGAGTGCGATCGACGCCGGTCACCACGTGAGCTGGTTGAGCCTCTAGAGGCCACGACTGGGCAGTTCTGTTTGCCATCCCTGGGCAGAAACCACTAGCCATTAACGCCTGTTCCTGCGGTTGTCATTGTTCGTTAAGCGCTGTATTGTCCTCGGGACCGACGAGGGGGGCTCTTATGTGGCGGTATAGGTCGTGTGTCTGCGCTGGGATCGTCGCCTTCATTTTCGTCCTCGGGGCCTGGGGCTGGGGATCACAGTCCAGCTCCGCATCACAGCCAAACGAATACGGGAACGTCTGCGAGGCGACGGTCGAGCAGGGCTCGGGTGTGACGAAAATCGCACTCAAGCACGCAGAGAAGAAGGCGGAGGATACGTGGTTCGACTACCCCAAATTCGCGTGGTCCAGCTGGTGGTTTGGGACAATAGGAGGTTTCTTCCGCGGCTGTTCGAACGCAATCACATTCGTCGCCGGCGGACAGCGCTCCGACCAGGCCATTATCGGGGTCCGCATCGCCAACCCCTTTGGTGCCTCGGGTGACGTCGTGGCCGATTGTCGCGTCCTCTACGCCCAGGGCGTTGGCACGTTTACCTGTCAACGGACCTCTTTGACGAACGAATACGGCCGGTTAACCGTCGATTTCAAGCTCACTCACACTGGTCCTTGAAAGCCTCGCAAAGGCAGGCTGGTTATTGAGGACACTCCTGTCGGTTCCTAGCGAGTAGCTACTTGTCCCGGGCCATGGCTTGGGCAGGTCGTCTGTTGAGAAGGACTCCCAAGCGGCACATAGCTCCGGGCGGCAGGCCTCGCCTCAAGTCTGGGGAAGCACCTCGGTAGTCGGCGATCTGTCTGCGCGTTCAACAGGCTGGGAAGTGACCGGAGTTAATTAGCTTCTCTTTTTTTTGTCGGAGTGCAGCGCGAACTACCGCGAGGTGGTATTCGGCGTGGATTCGCATGTCGGCACCATCCCTACTCCAGCCCAACACCAGGTCGGAGTAGCAGCGCTGATGACGAGTCGGCAGGCAGTTCGCGGCGACGCTGCTTAGCGATGTGAGATGCCATCTTTCTTGGGAGCCATTTCGTTGGTTCCCCGTTTGTCCGAGGGGATCCCCGGCCCGACAACCCCATCCCTGAGCAGCATTCGGCTTTGGAGTGTATAGAGAAGGCCGAAAGATGGGACGACCAAAACCACGGCGAGAACGGCCAGCACAATGACCGCCACGAGCGTCGCATGGGGAGCGCCGGCGTTGCTGAGTGTCACAGTCGTGCGGGGCAGGAGTACCGGATACTGGGCCACTCCCCATCCCCAGATGACGCAGGCGACGCCGAGGGCGGCGATCACCCGGGCGACCATCACTCGGTGTGCCGCCAGCAGAGCGAGAACAGCCAGCCCGCAGACGCCCGCCACGACCACGAGTGGCAACGCCCTACCGGTCAGCCGTGCGTAGAGCACGAGGTTTGAGCGGTTGAGCTCGGCCAGGGTGGCCAGCGACAGTGCTCCGGCCACGAGGGCCGCAACCTGAGCGCGCCGGGCAAAATAGGTCTGGAGCGATCGTTCGGAGCGACGCGCCGCCTCTCCGGTCAGGTAGACAGCCGCCAGGTAGCCGCAGGCGCTGACGAACAGGAATCCAATGAGGATCGACGTCGGGCTGGTCCAAGCACTGACGCTGGCCTGGCTCGCCTGGGCCGGGATGGCGCCGGTGGCGATGGCGCCGATCACGGTGCCCATGAAGAATGGGGTGACCAGCGACGAGAAGGCAAACGTGGCGCCGGCAGCACGCTCCAGACCGGGCCGTGAAATCTCTTTGCGGAAGGCGAAACCTGAGCCTCGCAGGACGATCCCGGCTAGCGCCAGCCACAGGGGTAGCGCGGCCACGGTCATGACCGAGGCAAAGGCGTGCGGGAACGCGGTCCAGAAGATGACCAGATCGAAGACCAGCCAGACGTGGTTGGCCTCCCATATCGGTGTGATGGATTCATCGATGAGCTGGCGCGGCGCTCGCCCTCGCTGGTCACCTCCGGCCAGGAGGTCCCACAGGCCGCCACCGAAGTCGGCGCCGCCCAGTACGGCGTACAAGGTCACCGAGGCGAGCAGGATGGCTCCCACCGTCGCCGCCGCCATCACGTCCCTACCTGACCGACGAGACGATCCTGTGGTCCATAGGGAACGGCGACCTCCTCGAGGTCACTGCGTCGCCACCGTCGCGAGAGCATTCGCAGGATGAGGATCGTCGCCGTCCCCAGTAGTGCGTACAACACGATGACGATGCTGAGACTGGTAACGACGCCGCCGTTGGTGGTTGACGCGGCAGCGGTGGTCTGAAGCCGGTAGACCACCCAGGGCTGGCGGCCAACCTCGGTAACCACCCAGCCGCTCTCCATGGCCACGATGGCGGCGAGACCGCTGACTGCGCCGGCCATCCAGAAGAGGCGCTGCCGGGGCAGACGGCGGTGCCGCCACCACGCATAGGCCGCCCACAGCCCGGCCAGCAAGAGCAGAGTCCCGAGCCCCACCATGACGTCGAAGCACAGGTGGATGAGCCAGGGGACAGGAGGGCGGTCTACAGCTGGGACGCTGTCCCAGCCGATGACCTTTGTCCCAGGACTGAAGCCGACCAGGAGCGAGTCCAAGTCAGGGATCTTCAGGCCCCCATAGATGTGGCCGCCGGAGAGGACCCCGCCGAACCACTCCGGGACATGCGTGGAGGTGCGAGCGACATACTCCATCGAGGCGAACTTCACAGGCTGGTCCTGGGCTATGGCCCGGGCCGCGGTGTCGCCGACGAAGATTTGGAACGGAGTGAGCACCGCGGCCGGAACAAATCCGAGGGCGAAGCCGGTGTAGTGGTAGCGATCATGCCGGCCACGCAGGATGCCGGCGGCGTACACCCCGGCGACGAGGAATCCGGTGACCATGTAGGCGGCAAGAATCATGTGCGGCATCTCGTAGGGAGCGGCGTGGTTGAAAAACACTTGCCACGGGTCGACTGACGTGATGCGGCCACCGCGCTCGGTGAAACCGCCCGGCTGGTTCATCCGAGTTGACCGCGACCACCGACATGGCGCCGAAGATCCCGCTCAGGGCAATCGGGATCCCGGTCGCAAAATGCGTCCAACCGGACAAGCGTCGCCAGCCATAGAGATAGATGGCGGTAAAGATCGCCTCCAGGAAGAAGAAGAGGCCTTCAATCCCGAACGGCAGCCCGAGAACAGCCCCGTAGCGCCGCATCAGCCCAGGCCACAACAGGCCCAACTCGAACGAGAGGACCGTGCCCGTGACCGCCCCGACCGCGACCAGCACGGCCATGGCCACGGACCAGCGCCGAGCGAGCCTCATGGCCGTTTCGTCGTGTCGCCGTATTCCGATGAACTCGGCCAGCAGCACGATGGTGGGCAACGCGATCCCGAGGCAGGCCAAGATGATGTGGAACCCGAGGGTGGTCGCCATCTGAGCGCGTGCAGGCACCACCTCGCTGCTGACCTGTGCAGCAGCGATCAGCGTCACGTCGCCGGCGCCCTCACGTCCTCATTCCCCGCCCGCTGGGCTCATACCTCTGTTCATGAGAGGTCCTTGGTGACCGACGGGGTGATTTCTACGTTGAGGTGCTTGGTCACCGGCTGCTCGCTCTGCGAGCTGACGTCGGCGATGCCGCAGAGGACGTTCAGTTCCGGCATGTAGCCGGCGGCGCAACCGGGTGGGACTTCGTAGCGGACAGCCCGATAGCCGAAGACCGTCCGCTCTGTACCGTCCTTGGAGAAGCTCTTGACATTGATGAGATCGAACTCCTCGATCCCTCGGTCGCTCATGTCGGTCGCGTTCATGAAGATGACCGTCCGCAGGCCCTGGAGGCCGCGGTAGCGGTCGTCGTTCGAGTAGATCGTGGTGTTGAACTGATCATGCGATCGGACCGTGGCGAGCACGATGCGACCGAGGCCCGGATCGACATCGTCGGGGAGGGGCGCGAGCGAGAATTCGGCCCGGCCCGAGGGCGTCTGAAAGATCCGCTCGCGTGCCGCCTGGCGAATGCGGAAGCCGTGTGGATGTCGGCTACGAGTGTTGAAGTCCTCGAAGCCATCGAGCACTCGGGCCATCGTGTCCCGGATGCGATCGTAGTTGTCCGCGTAGGACTCCCACGGTGTCGTGCTGGCGGGCAGAGTGGCGCGGGCCAGCCCGGCGAGGATCGAACACTCCGAGCGGAGCTCCGGGGAGGCTGGCTCCTTCATCCCGAACGAGATGTGCACCATCGACATCGCATCCTCGACGGTGATCCCCTGTTCGCCGGATGCCTGGCGGTCCTTCTCGGTGCGGCCAAGACACGGGAGGATAAGGGCACGCTTCCCGTGCACGACGTGGCTGCGATTGAGCTTCGTGCTGACCTGCACGGTCAGTTCGCACTTGCGAAGCGCCTCGGCCGTATAGGGAATATCCGGGGCGGCGAGGGCGAAATTGCCACCTAGGGCGACGAATGCCTTCATGTCGCCGCCATGCATCGCCTCGATGGTGTCGACCGTGCCCAGTCCGTGCTCACGGGGTGGCTCGAAGCCGCAGACCTCTCCGAGCCGGTCGAGGAATGCAGTACTGGGACGGTGGTCAATGCCACACGTACGGTTACCCTGCACGTTGCTGTGGCCGCGGATGGGGCAGGGTCCCGCACCCTCACGGCCGATATTGCCTCGCAGGAGCAGCAGGTTCACGATCTCCCGCACGGTGTCGACGCCGTGTTCGTGCTGGGTGACACCCAGACACCAGGCAATGATCACTCGCTGGGACTTCAGGTAGGAATCAGCGACCTTCCGAATGTCGGGCTCGGAGATACCGGAGTCAGTGACCAGCTTCGACCATGGCGTCGACGCCACGATCTCGGCGTAGCCCTCGAATCCATGCGTGTAGCGGTCGAGGAAGTCTCGGTCGAGCGCCTCGGGGTCCTGCTTCGCCGCCTCCAGCACCGCCTTGGCCACACCCCGCATCAAGGCCAGGTCGCCGCCCATCCTCACCTGCACGTTCATCGTCCCGATCCGCGTAGTGCGGAAGGTGGCCATGTCGACGAACTCGTGGGGCACGATCGTTCGCCTCGAGGCAGCTTCGATCAGCGGGTTGATGTGGACGAGTTGCGCACCTCGCCTGTCAGCGTCGGCCAGCGAGGTGAGCATGCGTGGTGCGTTGGTGGCGGCGTTGTCCCCGATCAGCCAGATCCCGTCTGCGGCCTCCCAGTCATGCAGATCCACCGTGCCCTTGCCCGTTCCGAGCGCTGCCGTCATCGCCCGGCCACTGGCCTCGTGACACATATTCGAACAGTCCGGCAGGTTGTTGGTACCGAATTCGCGGACCCACAGCTGGTAGAGGAAGGTCGCCTCGTTGCTGAGCCGTCCGGACGTATAGAAGGCGGCCTGGTCTGGACTGTCCAGACCACGCAGGGTGTCGCCAACGAGCGCGAACGCGTCGGCCCAGGAGATGGGCTCGTACCTATCGGTCGCCGGGTTGTAGCTCAGCGGTTCGGCAATTCGCCCTGTCCTCTCCAGGTCGTAGTCGCTCCACCCCCCCAACTCGCTCACCGTGTGGGCGGCGAAGAACCGCCGGTCGGCATCGGCGTCGGCGAGTTCCCAGGTGACGTGCTTGACCCCGTTCTCGCAGATGTCGAGATGGAGACCGTCCGGATCGTCCGGCCATGCGCAGCCTGGACAGTCAAAGCCGCCGTTCTGCTGGTTCATCTCGAAGATGGCCCGGAAGCCCTCGATCGGCTCCCCCGCCCGCTCGAGCACATGGGCCACGCTCCGCGCCGCACCCCACCCGGCGGCAGGATGGTGGTACTCGTGTCGCGAGTAGCCGCCCGGTCTCGGACCACGGCCAAGCGCTTGCTCGCCAGGGACTGCGCCGAGCATCCGCCGCTCTGCGTCCGGTGTCTCATCCGACGTCGATGCCACCTCAGCTCCTTTCAGCTTCTCAACCTCACCTGCCCGGCAACAATCCTCCGAAATGATCCCAAACGCAGCCCCACGGCTTGTATGTCGATTTCGCGTCAGCCGCTTCACGCCGACGGATCCGGTGTGCGGGCCGTCCACGAGCACACTCACTTGCCGACAAAGGACGTGGGGAGACGCAGGCCACATATCCAATCGGTTCGATCCTTTCGCCCGACCGGCCGGACCACGGGATCCAAGCGGTCGACTTTGCGCCGTTATCCCTCAGCGCAAAGGTGGGGAACCCGGTATGTAGCCCGCTGGAGACAGCTTCCATTGCGCTCCTTTACCCTGATTTCACGATACGCCGGGAGGGTCGACGATGGAAGAGGGCCGGCGGAACTGACGCCCAGCCGAATGCTCAGCGTGGATGCCAAAGTTCGACCAAATACCGTCACACTGCAGCACAATGGTCGAAGTTCCTTCGGAGCGCGGACGAGGCTATCCGTAAAGTGCCGCTGACCAGGGGTCCGGCTGGCAGTCCTTGTGGAGGCCCTTTCAAACCGCACCCGTCAACAGAGGTGGGTACTGGGCCTTCCATTTCACGATGAGCTAATGGCCACGATTGGGGCAGAAAGCTGGATACCCCCCATCGACCCAAAGAACCCTGCGTCCCCAAACTTGAAGATTCCACCATCTGTCGCAACGAGCAGATAGCCATGACCATCGGGAGAGGCCAGCATTCCCTTGACGGGGGCGTTGAGCGGTATTCCTCCTTCTGATCCCCAGAACTGAGCATCGCCGAAAGAGAAGATTCCGCCATCGGAGGCGACCAACCAGTAGCCGCCACCATCGGGCGTGGATGCCATCCCCACAACGGGCTTGTTCAGCGGGGTGCCCCCCATCGATCCGTAGAACTGGGCGTCTCCGAAGGAGAAGATTCCACCGTCTGAAGCGACTTCCCAATACCCGCCACCGTCTGGAGTGGCGGCGATGCCGACTATGGGCTGGTTCAGCGGCATTCCGCCCATCGATCCGTAGAACTGGGCGTCTCCGAAGGAGAAGATTCCACCGTCTGATGCCACCAACCAATACCCGTTGCCATCCTTGGTGCGCGTCATGCCGACGACGGGCTGGTTGAGATGTTGGCCGCCCATCGAACCGTAGAACTGGGCATCTCCAAGGGAGAAGACTCCCCCGTCAGCACCGGTCAGCCAAAGACCCTTGGCGTCAGATGTACTGGCCATCCCGACAATCAACCCATTGAGGGACGCGAGATTAGAGATGCTCGAAGTGTTTGCACCGATAGCCGCGGTACTCGGACTCCGTGCGAGCTGGAGGGGTGAGGCGTCACCGAAATTGTAGAGACTCCCGTCCGCCCCGGCCAACCAGTAGCCGCTACCCGAAACGGGGGACTCAGAGACGATATCTACCAAACCAATCGGCCCGTTCCCATTGAAGTCGCCGCTACCTACGGCGTAGCAAAGGTCTCCTGCACAGGTTGCGCCGTTCAAGACGGTGAAGGGTCCTTGGTCCACGATTGGGCCTGGGACACCGCCGGAGAGCGACGTCACATAGGCATTTCCCGGTGACCCAGAATTGCTGAGGTGCCCGACGGTGTCACAGGTAATACCGTCGGGACAGGCTACGGCCACCGCGTTGTATGACTCCAGGCCATCGGCCGGGGCACCGTTCGAGTAGCCGCTACCTTGGATGAGTCGACCGGCACTCAACTGGCCTGCCGTCAATGGAAGGGTGGGGATCTGCATGGCCACGCCTTCTGACGAAGACGACGCGATATCGACCTGCCCTACCGCCGTGCAGGAGCTATTTGGGCACGTAACCCCCAACAGGCTCGTAGTGCCCGCTACCGGAATCTCCGCAACGCTGCTCATGACGGAATCCGTCGGAGCGGCATATTGGGGGGACCCGACGACACCTTGACTCTGACCAGAACTCCGTACATTTCCCACAGCAACGCAGGCTCCTGCATTGCAGGCGGCACCGTAGTAGGCCGTATTCGCCGATACGTTGCCCACAACGATGGATGTACCAGTCAGTTGCCAAAGAACCCCGTTCGATCCATCGGTTCCGGCAATCAGACAGTCAGTGGCGTTGCCAGTGCCCACGGTCGGACAGTCGACAGCATTGAACTGGCCAGTCGTACCGACTAGTGATTGTGCAAAGCCTTCGCCGTAGAACACATCGCTTGTTGTTGCCCCTGCTCCCGTGGCAATGCAGCCGCGGGAGCAGCTGATGGCGGTCATTCTGATCCCGGTGGCCAGTACTTGAGGTAGGTCCATTGCACCGAGGTTGGTGAACGTGAGTACGAACCCTACGTCGTCTGCCAGCGTGTCCAGATTTGGGCTCGTCGACATCGTCCCGACTGCATAACAAGTGCCATTGGCGACACAAGCTATTGCAGCCAACTGGGAGGATACATAGGGAAACGGCGTCGGAATGAATGCAAAATTCGAACCCGGATTGGTTGGATTGGGCTGGGCCGAAGCCGATGAGCCAGAACTGATTACGGTCGCCGTCACCGCCATTGTTGCGAAGAGGCCCGCGACGACAAGGCGAAACGTCCGGGGACGGGATGCCGAGTCTCCGCGAGCTGGCCTTGACTCGACGACCCGGCGTGCATGTCGTTGGCTAGTCGACCATCGGAAAGCCATTCCCAAGTTCGCTCTGTTTCCCCACTTGCAGTCCCCGAACCCTCGCACGCAGTGATCCTAGCCCGCCGCTAAATCGATCCCTCCTGCAACCGATGAAATCGTAACTGAGGTCTTCACCGCCGAAGCAGAGGATTGGAGGAACTCGCGAGCCAGCGGCCGAAAGCTCGACGAAGGTCGTGAGACTCCGGCACAAACCTTTGGGGCCCGGAGCGAACAAGGGTCGGCAA
Organism: Acidimicrobiales bacterium; assembly: GCA_035569695.1. Taxonomy (GTDB): domain Bacteria; phylum Actinomycetota; class Acidimicrobiia; order Acidimicrobiales; family RAAP-2; genus DASXMT01. The sequence continues at coordinate 24,999 of DATMMO010000182.1, forward strand.
ACCATCCTGGGAAAACGAAACGTCAGCACTGCCCTGAGACCGGGCAATTGCCAACCATAGGAACGATCAGCAAACCGTGCTCGCGATTAGCGGATTTCCAGACGTAGCACGGATTCGAGCAGTCCCAACGGGATTCGAACCCGTGTCTCCACCTTGAGAGGGTGATGTCCTAGGCCTCTAGACGATGGGACCAAGTGATGACGCCCCGGTAAGGGGAGCCATCTCCGCTCGGGGGGGAGGGCTCGAACCTCCAACCTCATGAACCAGAATCATGCGCGCTGCCAGTTGCGCCACCCCCGATTGGGCGAACGGCCAATTTAGCCGACGCGGCGGGTGTCCGGCACCGGCGGCCTCGGGCATCGCGGCGGTGGGATAGGGGTGAGGGGACCGGTCTCACCCCAGCGAGCTGTGCACCGAGCTCAGGTGGTTGAACCCGATGATCCGACCGAGACCCACGCCCACGGCCTCTTTCAGGTAGTACGGCACCGTCGACCACCCCTTGATCGGTGATGTCGTGGTGGGCGTGGGATAGCCGGTCAGCCCCACCGACGTGGCTATGGCCAGGCTCCGGTCCTCATGGAACCGGTCGGTGACCACCAGGACCTGGCGGTCGCCCCGCTCCAGCAGCACCCCTGCGGCCAGGGATAGGTTCTCCCAGGAGTCCCGCCCGCCCACTTGGACGATATCGGCGGCCGGAACACCCCTCGTCTCCAGGTACCGGGCCGAGGCCTCGGCCTCGGTAAAGGTGTCGCCTGATTCCTTGTAGCCGGTCACCACCACCAGGGGGGCCAGATGATCTCGCCACAGCAGCTCGGCCTCGTTCAGTCGAGCGGCGAGATCGGGCGATGGCACCCCGTTGTACTGGGCCGCCCCCATGACCACGATGGCCTGAGCCGGTCGAGGATCGGAGTGACGCCCGGTCAGCCACACCTGGACCAGGGTCACGCCCAGATAGACAGCGATCCCCACCACCACCAACAGAACCAGTCGGATGATCTTTCCCAGCAGGCTGATCCCGGTCAGCGTGGCCAGAAGACCCACGTCTTACGAGGGCGCCGGCAAACGCTCTAGGGCTGAACGCAGCCGGGCCAGGACCCGGTCCGGTCCCAGCACCACCATGGCGTCGAACAGCGGCGGTCCCACCCGACGGCCGGTCACCGCCACCCGGATCGGGGCTTGGGCCTTGCCCAACTTCCGCCCGAACTGCTCGCCGACAGCCAGGGTGGCCTGATGCAGGGCGTCGACCGTCCACCCTTCCCCGTCCCCTGCCGCCAATCGCTCATAGGCGGGGATGGCCGCGGCCAGAATGGCGGTCCCGACCTCGTCCCCGAACGCCTTGTCCCACGCATCGGGGTCGATGGCCGGCTCGTCCACGAAGAAGAAATCGACCATATCCGCCACTTCGGACAAGAGGGCCACGCGCTCTTGGACCAGCGGAGCCATCTGGGCGAACATCGCCTCGTCGAACGAGTCGGCCGGCCACGGAGCCTCCGCCCCGGTCAACCAGGGCTGAGCCGCCTCGATGAAGGCGTCCACCGAGAGGGCCCGGATGTACTCCCCGTTCATGTGCTTCAACTTGTCCACGTCGAAGAAGGCGGGCGAGTGGTTGACGTGCTCCAGCCGGAACTCCGACACCAGCTGGTCCACATCGAAGATCTCCTCGCCCCCCGGTGGCGCCCAACCCAACAGGGCCAGGTAGTTGACGAAGGCAGCGGGAAGATAGCCCTGGTCCCGGTAGGACTCGACGGCGACCGAGTCGCGCCGCTTGGACAGCTTCTTCCGCTGGGCATTGACCAACAATGGCAGGTGGGCGAACACCGGGAGCCCGAGCGTGGGACTGGGGGCGCCGGCCACCACACCGTCGGTCTGCCAGCCTGACGAGGCCAATGCCCCCCACAACAACAGCCCCTTGGGCGTGGTGGGCAGTAGGTCCTCACCCCGGATGACGTGGGTGATGGCCATGTCGATGTCATCGACCACGTTGGCCAGGACGAAGAGGGGCTGGCCGTTCGACTTCACCGCCACGAAGTCCTCCATGGCCGAGTGGGGGAACTCGACGTCCCCCCGGATCACGTCGACGACGATGGTCGAACCGGCGTCGGGTGTCCGATAGCGAAGGGCCCGCCCCTCGCCCCGCCCTAGCCCCCGGTCCCGGCAGAACCCGTCATAGCCGGGGATGGTGTTCCCCTTGGTCCGGGCGTCGACCACCTCTCGGGTGCAATCGCAGGCGTAGAGATGACCGCCCTCCCACAGGGTGTCCACGGCCAGGTCGTAGCGGCGGCGGCGCTCCGACTGGCGATAGGGGCCCTCGTCGGCGTCCATGCCCAGCCAGTGGAGGGAGGTCAGGATGCCGTCGACCCACTCCTCGCGGTTGCGCTCGGTATCGGTGTCTTCGATCCTCAGGACGAAGGTGCCGCCCGACTGGCGGGCCACCAGCCAATTGAACAGTGCCGCCCGGGCACTGCCAACGTGGAGGAAGCCGGTGGGCGACGGGGCGAAGCGGACTCTCGGGCTGTCCCCGGGCACGCCGGGGGCTACTCGTCCTCGACGATGGTGATGGCTCCGGTGGGGCAGCCGTTGGCTGCCTGGCGCACCTTCTCCCGCAGCTCTTCGCCGGGATGCTCATCGAGCACGTAGAGGAACCCGTCGTCACGGACCTCGAATACCTCCGGAGCAATTCCCATGCAAACGGCGTTGCTGGCACACTCGTCGTAGTCGACGACGATCTTCATGTGACCTCCGGTGTCTCGGCGAACGCGACGCAGCTTACCGGCCGGCGCCGCGGCGATCTGCTCAAGTCAGGGCTTGTTGCTGCTCACGACGTCACGACAACACGCCGCCGGAGGCATTCCTGGTCGTGGGCCGAACGGGCGGGGCCTCTAGGACCGGTCGAGCAGCCGGCGAGCGGCCGCCCCGGCCCGGGCCCCATAGGAGGGGCCGAACAAGGCGGCGTGCACCAGGAGCGGGTGGAGCTGATGGAGGGCCACCCGGTCCTGATGGCCTGGAGCCAGGGCCCACTCCTCGTTGTAGGCACCGAGGATCCGGTCGAGATGGGGGGCGCCGAACAGGGCCAGCATGGCCAGATCGGTTTCCCGGTGGCCGCCGTGGGCCGCCGGATCGACCAGCCACACCCGGCCCTCCGCCCCCCACACCAGGTTCCCGGCCCACAGGTCTCCGTGGACGCGGGCCGGATCCTCGTCCGGACCGGCCAGTTCGGCGATGCGGTCGATGACCTGCTCCACGGCCCGACGGTCACCCTCGGCGATGGACCCGGCGTCGACGGCCAGCCGGAGGAAGGGGGCGACCCGGCGGGCACTATAGAAGGAGCCCCACCGATGCACGGCTCCCGGCTCCACCGGCCGGTTGTCGAGGGCCAGCGGTCCGATGGCCCCGGCCCACGAGGCGCCGAAGTTCGGCGCACCGCAGCGATGGGTGCGAGCCAGCTCCCGACCGAACCGCTCGGCCGCCGCCGCCGTCGGGCCACCGGGCTCGATCCACTGCAGCACCAACCGGGCCTCGGTCGACTCGACCACCTCGGGCACCGGGGCGCCGCCTTCGGCCACTGCCTCGTCGAGCCATCGCAACCCACTCGCCTCGGCGGTGAGCACGACGTCCCACCCGGCCCGGATGGCCGGGTCGCCGGCAGCCGTCCGCCGCTCGCCCCCACCGAGAGCTCGGCGCCGCTCCTTGGCGAACAACACGGTGCCGTCGGCCAATGTGAGCCGGGTGGCAGTGCACGTGTCCCCGCCGGCCACCGGAGCCGAGCTCACCACGTCGAGGGGCGGAGACCCAGACCCTTCCTCCGACACGCCTTGATCCGACACGGCCTCAGATCATCAGCGGGGGGTGATCGCCTCCACCGTGGACGACCAGGTTGCTTCCCGTAATGAACGTGGCCTGGTCTGAGGCCAGGAAGAGACAGGCCTTGGCCACATCGTCGGGGTTGCCCATGCGTCCGAGGGGGACGGTGGCCCGGACGGCGTCGAAGTAGGAGTCACCGCCGAACTTCTCATGGAGCTCCTCTGTCTCGAGGGCGCCGGCGGTCACGCAGTTGATCCGCACCTTGGGGGCGAACTCCATGGCCAGGCTCTCGGTCAGGTTCAAGAGCCCCGCCTTGGCCGCGCCGTAGGCCGCGGTGGTGGGAGAGGGCCGCATGCCGCACAACGACGAGATGTTCAGCACCAAACCCCCGTCGGGTTGGTCCTGCATGACCCGGTTGGCCTCCTGGGTCACGAACAGGGGGGCCAGAAGGTTCAGGGCGATGACGGAGGTGGAGAAGCGGGGCGACGCCGTCGCCGAGTTGATCGGCGGCGCGCCGCCGGCGTTGTTGATCACCACGTCCAGGTGGCCGAAGTGCTCGACCACGGCGTCGATGATGGCCGTGACCTCGTCGAACTGGCGGAGGTCACCGCCCACAAAGAACGGCTCCCGCCCTCCGGCGGAGGGCAGCACGTCGGGCTGCTTGCGGGCGCAGATGGCCACGTCGGCGCCGGCTTCCAGAAATGCCTCGGTCAGGGTGGCGCCCAGGCCGCGGCTTCCCCCCGTCACCAGGACGACGTGGCCGGACAGGTCGGGACGCTCGGTCATGGCCGTCAATCTATCCGCCGGGCCTCGCCGGGCCGGTTGTCGGTCAGGCCTGGCCGTCGTCGATCCGCGACACCAGCTCCAGCACCAGGCCCCGGCATCCGGCCTCGATCAGGGTAAGGCATTCCTCGAAGTCGGCCGCTTCGCCGTAATAGGGGTCGGGCACATCCACCGCACCGCCCGCTCCCCGATCGTAGGAACGGAGCAGGACCAGGCGGTCGTCCATGGGTCGCCCCACGGCCAGGCTGCGGAGGGTCTGCTGATGCCGTCGGGCCAGGCACACGATCAAATCCTCATGATCGAACCAGGACACGGCGAACTGGCGGGCGATATGCCCGTGATCCTGGTAGCCGTGCTCCTCGAGCACGGCGGCGGCACGGGGGTCCATGGGCTCGCCTGCATGCCACGGCCCGGTCCCCGCGCTCGAGATCCGGAGGTGATCGGCCAGCAACGAACCATCGGCCACCACCGTCTCGCCGGCCATCCGGCCCAGCACCACGTCGGCCAGGGGCGACCGGCAGATGTTGCCGGTGCACACGAAGCAAATGGACAGGGCTGGGGCCACTGTCGTCTCCTCGGGATCGGCGGCCTCCGTCACTGGGGCGCCGACTTCAACAGCGTCTCGAAGAAGGCCCGGTCATGGAGCAGGGGCACGTCGGACAGGAACATCTTGCCGTAGCGCTCGAAGTACATGAGCTGCTTCCCCAACAGGAAGGTGCCCCGGTCGAAGTCGGAGTCCGTGCCCCCGGAGGCGTCGGCCAGGCGCCGGAGACGTCGTTGCGCCCGGAGCCGCCCCAGCACGGCTCGCAACGAGCGGTTGTTGGCCTCGATGCCCTGAGCCTTGGCCGCCTGCACCTGGGGAGCCTGGATCAAGGTCCCCAACGACACCTCGCCGAACGGGCGCAGCAGCACCGGCTCGAGGATGCCCCGGATGAACAGGGCCAGGTCCTCGTCCGACAGCCCGAGGCCCTGTTGCATGGCCGGCCCGTAGGTCCGGGTCAGGTGAGCGGCGATGTCCTCCCAGGCCGACTCGTCACCCAGGGCGGCGGCCAGCATGCGGATGAAGTAGTAGTGGGTCTCGGGGTCGAGGCGCCCGACGATGCCCCAGTCGATGATCCCGATCCGACCGTCGCGCAACAACAGCATGTTCCCCGCGTGCACGTCGCCGTGGAAAGCACCCCACCGCACCGTGGTGAGGAAGAAGGCCCTGACCACTTGTTCGACCAGGGGCCCGGGGTCGACCCCGAAGGCGGCGGCGCCGGCGAGGTCGTCGATGGGCACCCCGTCCAGGAATTCCATGGTCAAGACGTTGGGCCCGGAGAGGTCGGGGAAGGGTGTCGGCACCACCATCAGGGGCAGGTCGACCTCGTCGAGCAGCAGGGAGAAGGCGGCCAGGGCCCGGGACTCGTTGCGCAAGTCGAGCTCCTCGCCGATCTGCTCTCGGAACCCGGTGAACATCTGCATCAGGGTGCCCGCGGCCTGGTCCCCGGTCTGTCGGGCCACCAGCTCCAACAGGGGCTGAAGGAGGTCCAAGTCGGTGGCCACCACGTAGTCGACGCCGGGGCGCAGGACCTTGACGGCCACGATCCGCCCGTCGTGGAGCACAGCCTTGTGGACCACGGCGATCGAGGCCTTGCCGATGGGGACGGGGTCGAACCGGGCGAAGGCGTCGCCGAGGGCCATCCCCAGATCCGATTCCACGATGTCCCGGACCGTCTCGTAGGGAACCGACGGCCCCGTGTCCAAGCACGTCCGGAACTCGTCGGAGAAGGCCTCGCCGAAGACTCCGGGGGACGACGCCACCAGCTGTCCGAACTTCATGTACGTCCCACCCAGGTCCTCAAAGGTGCGGCGGAGGGGCTGGGCCAGGACGGCCAGGGGAAGCGGACCCGACCGGGCGTGGCGAAGCTGGCGCATGGCCAGTCCGGAGAAGTGGCGGGCGCCCACGGTGGCGATGTGCAGGCTCCGACGGACGAGCTCGCCCGTGGTGGGTTGGGGCAGTCGACGCGCCTGGACCCGGGGAATCCGGGGATCCGAGGCCGCGACCGTTGGGGACATGGGCGCCACCCTACGGGCCGCCGGCGCCAACCCCGGTCGATGCGCTCGGATCGGCGACAAAACCATCCTGGGGGTAACGCCCGAGAGCTAGGGTGACGGCAGATTTCTGTTGGGTATCGGCCGGCCAGAAGGGCACTCCATGCCAGTTCCGTCTGTTTCTCGACGTGGGTTCATCGGAGGGGGTCTGACCCTCGGGGCCGCGGCGTTGCTCGAGTCGTTCGGCGGATCGTCGCTCATCAGCCAAGCGGCGGCGACCCAACCGGCCGGCTCCGACCTCGGCGCCATCGAGCACGTGGTCATGCTCATGCTCGAGAACCGGTCCTTCGACCACTACTTCGGCGTCTACCCCGGCGTGAAGGGGTTCGACGACCATCCCGCCGGCAGCCTCGGCGTGTTCAGCCAGGCCTGGCCCCAGGACCCCAAGCAGCCGACCCACGCCAGCAAGCTGATCCCCTATCACCTCGACGTGGCCACCACCATGGCCCAGTGCGCGGGGAACTCGGACATCCCCGTCCACGGCTGGGTGCCGCAGCACCGCAGTTGGAACGGGGGGAAGATGGACAAGTTCGTCAGCGTCCACGCCCAAGCAGGCAACGATGGGCCGGCCCAGGCGCCCATCGTGATGGGGTACCTCGATCGCCAGGACATGCCGTTTCGCTACGCGTTGGCCGACGCCTTCACCATCGGTGACGCCTACCACTGCTCGGTGATCGGACCGACGATGCCCAACCGGGTCATGTGGCTGACCGGCACCCTCGACCCGTCCGGCTCACACGGCGGTCCGGTCCTGACCACCCCGTCGATAAGCCAGTCGCCGCAGGCGGTGGGCAGTTGCAGTTGGGAGACGGTCCCCGAGTTGCTGGAGGACAAGGGCGTGAGCTGGAAGGTGTACCAGCCCGTCAACGGCTCGGTCGGCGCCCTGGAAAAGGACAACCTGGCTATCGGGTTCAATGCCCTCTTGTACTTCAAGCAGCTCTTGACCGAGGGGACGTCCCTCTACAACAAGGCCTTTCTCCCGGTGTGGCCGGACGAGTTCGCCGCCGATGTCACCAACGGCACGCTGCCCGAGGTGAGCTGGATCACCCCGACCATCGTCGACTCCGAGCACCCGTCGGCCGCGCCCCTCAACGGCGAGTTCATGATCAGTCAGGTGCTCTCGGCCCTGACCGCCAACCCGGAGGTGTGGGCCAAGACCGCCCTCATCGTCTCCTACGACGAGAACGGCGGCTTCTTCGACCACGTCGCCCCGCCGACCGCACCCAAGGGGACCAAGGGCGAGTACGTGACCGCCAGTCCCCTCCCCACCGCGGCCGGAGGTATCGCCGGGCCGATCGGGCTGGGCTTCCGCGTGCCACTGCTGGTGGTGTCGCCGTTCAGTCGCGGCGGCTACGTGAACTCGGAGCGGTTCGACCACACGTCCCAGCTGCGGCTCCTGGAGGAGCGATTCGACATCAAGGTCGACAACATCTCGGCCTGGCGGCGCAAGACGGTCGGTGACCTCACCTCCACCCTCAACGTGAAGGGCAAGCCCAATACCTCTGTCCCACCCATGCCGGCCACCGCCCAAGGCGGGGCGGTGGTCACCGCCGAGTGCCCCGACAACCAGAACCCTGCATCGCTCCTCGGGCCCGCACCCACCCTGACCATTCCGGCCACGCTGACCATGCCCACCCAGCAGTCGGGCAAGGCCAAACGGCAAAAGGTCTGAACCCGGCGGTGGCGGTGACACCAGGTCCCGCACCCTGGCCCAACGAGCTGGCCGAGGTCTTCGCCACCGCGGTGACCGCCGAGTACGCCGGACTGACCCGCCTAGGGACTCCGGTGACCGTCCCCACCACCCCCTACGTCGGCCAGGGGACACTCGACGTCTCCACCGGCCTGACCTACCCGACCAAGGCAGAACGGGCCCGGCGCAACCCCAAAGTGGCGCTGCTGTTCGCCGATCCGGTGGGCTCCTCCGTCGATCGCCCCCCGGTGGTGGCCGTGCAGGGACTGGCCGCCGTCAGGGATGGCGACCTCCAGGCCAACGCCGACCGGTACGTCAGAGAGTCGGCGGCCAAGCTGCCGGCCGCGACCAAGGGCCAGCCCCGGTTCGTCCTCCGCAAGATGGCCTGGTACTACGCCCGGATCTGGGTGGAGGTCACCCCGGTCCGCATCCTGTGGTGGCCCGACCGTGATCTGAGCTCGGCCCCCCGCCAGTGGACGCAGCCGGGGGACGCCGTGGCCCCGGCGTCGGATCCCTCACCGGGGGGCCACCCCCCGCCGGCCTGGACCGACCCGCCCCCGTCGTGGCGCGAAGTGGCCTCGTTCGCATTGGCCTCGCTCCCCTGGCGTGACCTGACCGTGGTGGACGGCAAGGGGTACCCGCTGTGCCTGCCCGTGGCCCGGGTGGAGGCCGATCCCGCCGGGTTCAAGCTGCACCTGGGCGACGGTGCTCCCGCCCTCGCCGGCGGACCGGCGTGCATCACCTTCCACGATCATGCCGCCACGTTCACCGGCCAGCAGAACCGGACCTTCGTCGGCCGCCTCTCCCCCGACGATGCCACCTTGGTGGTGGAGCGGGCCCTGGCCCACTGGAGCCTGGCCGGAGGTCGGGCCGGTGTGGCGGCAGGATTTCTCTCCAGCGGGTGGCGGCTGCGAGGGCGTCTCCGGGCCGAGGCGGCTCGGCGCGGGCAACCGGTACCCGCCGTCCGTTTTCCGGGCGAGTACTGAAGCCGCTCCCCGCTCGCCGATCACCTCTCCTCTTTACTCCTCAGTTCCTCCCGGCATGCCGCTCTCGTCCTCCACGGCGAGGACCGGTACGCTCGAGCCCGTGCACCGGCCGGGTGCACCGGGACGAAGGGGAGGCCATGACCGAGCACATGGGGCACGGCGTCAAACAGAGGGACCTGATCAGGATGACGCCGGAGGAAGTCGATGCCTTCATCCATGAGCGTCGGCCCATGACCATGTGCTCGATCAACCACGACGGCTCCATCCACGCCGTGGCCATGTGGTACGGCTTCCTGGACGGAGCGGTGGCCGTCGAGACCAAGGCCAAGGCCCAAAAGGCCCAGAACCTGCAGCGGGATCCCAGGCTCACCTGCATGTTCGAGGACGGCGAGTACTACGAGGAGCTGCGGGGGGTGGAGCTGGTGGGCCGGGCCGAGGTGATCGACGATCCCGAGCGCATGTTCGAGCTCGGGGTCAGCGTGTTCGAGCGCTACTACAACCCCTACACCGAAGAGCTGCGTCCCTTCGTCGAGACCATGCTGCACAAGCGAGTGGTGATCAAGCTGCATGTGGATCGCGTGGTGTCGTGGGATCACCGCAAGCTGGGTATGCCGTCCACGCGACCCTGAACCCGACCGGCCCCCACGGGGTGTTGCTCGGAGCCGAGGAGGAACCGTGCCCTACCATTCGATGAGCGACGACGAGGTCCGGGCTTTCCTGACCAGTGACCCACCTCACACCGGGACGTTGGCCACGGTCCGGTCCGATGGCCGCCCCCACGTGGCCCCGATCTGGTTTGCCTTCGACCCCGCCGGCACCGGAGACGGCCTCGGCGACATCGTCTTCAACACCGGCAAGGACACGGTGAAAGGGAGGACGCTTCGCCGCGATCCCCGCGTGTCGCTGTGTGTCGACGACGAGGCTCCACCCTTTTCCTTCGTCACGGTAGAAGGGACAGTGACCATCAGCGAGGACCTCGACGAGCTCCGTCACTGGGCCGCGATCATCGGGGGCCGGTACATGGGGGCCGACCGGGCCGAGGAGTACGGCACCCGAAATGGTGTGGCCGGTGAGCTCGTGGTCCGCCTGCGCCCGACCCACATCGTCTCGGCCGCAGACCTGGCCGAATAGTCCACGCCACCCAGGGCCGGCGTGGCGCCACGGTGTCTGGTGCTGGTAGACGTGTGCCAACAGAAGGGGGCTCATCATGATCTTGGACCGATTTCGACTGACCGACCGCGTGGGCATCGTGACCGGTGCCGGACGAGGCATCGGCGCCGCCAGCGCATTGGCCCTGGCCGAGGCGGGCGCCGACGTGGTGATCGCGGCCCGCAGCGAGGACCAGCTGGCCGAGGTGGCCTCCCGGGTGGAGGCAGCCGGTCGCCGAGCGGTGGTCGTCGTGGCCGACTTGAACGACCTCGATGCCGTGGCCGCCCTGGTCGACTCGGCCCGTGAGGCGTTCGGTCGGCTCGACATCGTGGTCAACAACGTCGGCGGCTCGATGCCCCAGGCCTTCGCCCAGACGTCGCCGGCCATCATGGAAGCGGCGTTCCATTTCAACGTGGCCACCGCCCACGCCCTCCTGGGGCCGGCCGTGCCCCTCATGCTCGAGGGCGGTGGCGGCTCGGCCGTCAACATCTCCTCGGTCGTGGGTCGCATCGCCGGCCGGGGCTTTGCCGCCTACGGCACGGCCAAGGCGGCATTGGCTCACTACACCCGCCTGGCCGCAGCCGACCTCTCCCCGCGGATCCGGGTGAACGCCATCGGGGTGGGCTCAGTGGCCACCTCGGCCCTCGAGATCGTGACCCAGACCCCCGAGTTGCGTACGGCCATGGAGGAGGCGACACCATTGCGCCGCATCGGCGATCCCGAGGACATCGCCGCCGCCGTCGTCTACCTCAGCTCACCGGCGGGCTCGTTCATCACCGGCAAGGTCCTCGAGGTCGACGGTGGGCTCCAGGTCACCAATTTGGACATGGGGCTTCCCGACCTGTAGGGCTCGCCCTGGGCAGCGGCGATCGCCCCCAGGATCGGCCTCGCTTGGCCCTGCCGCATCAAAGATCCAGACACAAACTGCATCACCACCGTGCCCATCACCATCAACCAGCCAGAGCGGCTCGGCGCATTGTTGAAGCTCCAACTACTCCCAACATGCCCGGAGGATGCCGGCGGCCACATTCGATCTGCTCGGCAGTAGCGACTTGCCTGTGCAGCCGGCTTGGATGACGAAACACAACGGTATGGCAGGACCGCTTGCGAGTAGGGTGAGGCCGAAATGCAACGTTCTGCCCGCATGCCCAATGCCAGTCGCCGTGGAAGCCAAGAGACGTCGAAAGCGACAGACACTCCGCGCCGCGGAACCGGGAGGACCGAGCGTGGCCGGCACTCCCGCCAGCAACTCGTCCGTGCGGCCCGCGTTGTCTTCGAACGGGACGGATTCCTTCATGCCCGCATCGCAGATATTTGCGATGAAGCGACGATGTCGCATGGCAGCTTTTACACCTACTTCGTCTCGAAAGAAGAAGTCTTTCAAGAGGTCGTCGACACGGTGGAGATCGACCTCCTGCCGATCGAACCAGTACCCGAAGAGACGGATCCCATAGAGAGGATCCGAGCGGCCAATCGGCACTACCTCGAGACGTACCTGGACAACGCAAAAATTCTACAAGTCATCCAACAAGTGGCGACCTTCGACCCCGAGGTGCGCCAGACCCGCGTCCAGCGCCAGGACGCATTTGCTCATGCCGTCGAGCGCCGCATACGGGAGTACCAAAAGCAGAGTCTCTCCAGTGTTGATCTCGATCCCTGGCTTGCTGCCAATGCCCTGGGGGGCATGGTCGCGTTCGTGGCTGACCAGTTGGCGTCCCGGGACGAGCCGACCGACCTGGATTTTGCCGTAGAACAACTCACGCTGCTGTGGGCGAATGCCATTGGCCTACCCCTGCCGCCCAAGGCACCTGTGATCAAACCGAAGGCCACTCGCCGAGCCCTACCGGCCAAGAAGCGGGCTCCCGCGGCCAAGAAGTCCGCCTAGCCAGCCACCGCGGTTCCATATGCCCATCGGGTCTCCCGTTCCCAATCACGATCGAGGAGCCACTGCGGCCGCGGCACGCAGATAGGGCCAGGCGCGCTCGGGAGGCAGGCCTCCGCACAGGGGCTCGAGGGGGAGCACCTGTCCCGAGGAGACCAGGTCGGTCGCTTCAGCCGAGGTATAGATCCGGTAGCAGCGCTGTTCGGCCCGGAGATCCTCGACGGTATCGGCCTCGGACAGCGAGGCGATGCCGCTCTTGCCTGCCACTCGGTTCCACTCCCGGTAGAGGCGGATCTCGTTCAACATTCGAGGGCCCAACTCGTCCCACGCGGCATCAAGATCATCGGAGACGAATACCGTCGTGGCCGTGCCCGGATCAGCGAGCTGACAACCTGGTGCATCCACCTCCAACCGGGCGGCCTCGTCCTCGTAGGCCTGACGCAGATGGTCTCCGCCCGCCTCGGCCAGGAACAAGAGGCCGTGGCGGGCCGCCCGCCGGGCCGCGGCCAATGAATGGCCTCCGTAACCCAGAGAAGGTCCACTGGATGCGGCTGGAGTCGGCGTGACCCGGATGGTCCCCCGTGTGGGATGGTCGAAGGGCTCTCCCGTCCACGCACTCCTCAGTGTTACCAGTAGCTCTTCCATCTGCTCTGCCCGGGTGTCAGGGTCGACCCCGAAGAGCCGGTACTCCTCGTCCCGGTAGCCCATGCCCAGGATGCACATCACCCGTCCGGCACTCACGTGGTCCAGCACAGCCAAGTCCTCGGCTAAGCGAACGGGGTCGTAAAGAAGACCGAGCAGGGCGGCAACGACGATGACGGTGGATTGGGTTCGGGCGGCCATCGCCGATGCCAGGATCAAAGGCGAGGGCAGGTAGCCGTCGGGGGATGCGTGATGTTCGGAGATAGACACAGCGAGGTTGCCGTTCCCCTCGCCCCAGGCCACCATGTCGATGGCCGCCTGATAGGCCGCGGTTCGGGCCACAGCCTCCTCTGCCGGTGACCGGCCTTCATCGGGGGTTCGCATCGAAAATCGGAGCTGGTACACGGCCCTCCTCGGGTCAAACGGCACGCGCCACATCACATCGTTGGGGTAAAGGCGTGACGATACTGCCGCAGGCATCCTTCCGAAACTGAAGTCGAGGTCAGCTACCATCGTCCGAACGGAAACAGATCGGAGCCCGGACATGGAAGCTGGAGTGAGCGTCTTCCCAGGCCGGATCCGCCAGTTTGGTTTCGTCGTCGGCGACATTGACGCCGCCATCGCCCAGTGGGTGGCTCTGGGCGTCGCCCCGTGGCTGGTCATACGGGACCTGGCCATGGAAGGTTGCCAGTATCGAGGAGCGCTCTCGGAGCCGGTAATCTCGATGGCGTTGGCCAATTCGGGCGACATGCAGATCGAGCTCATCCAGCAACATGACGAGACCCCCAGCATCTATCAGGAGTTCATGACGGCCACGGGTGGCGGCCTCAACCAAGTGGCTTACTGGGTCGAGGATCTCGACGCCGTTCGAGCCGACGCCGTGGCCGCGGGATGGACCGAAGTCTGGCGCGCTCCCGAAGACAGCCCGACGGGGTTCTCCTACCTCGAACACCCGGACGCTCCCCTGGCCATCGTGGAGCTGATGGAACTCAACGACGGAACTCGCGCCATGGGGTCAGCTATCCAAGCGGCGGCCGAAGCATGGACTCCCGGACAACCGGTATTTCTGGGCTGAACGAGCCCTGCGCCGACAGCCACAGCCGACTCCCACCAGTGGCACGGCCGACCGGTGGACAGGCGGCAATGATGACATTATGGTGACAATCGCCGAGTAAATTCGCGTTGATGTCAAAATTGGATCCGTCACCCCGGGGGGGCTGAGGGTAGAGGGCTCGCCGTGCGGGCCAGGGGGAGAACAACCATGAGGTTCCGGGCCACACGAGTTACCCTCACCCTTGTCGTCGCGGCGATGCTGAGCGTCGCCGGCGTCGAGGCGATCACCCCGGTCTCGGCCAGCGCGGCCACCAACGCACCCATTTCCATCGCCCTGGTCTGCACGTGCTCAGGGGCCGGCGGACCGGAGTATCAAGGGGTCCCGGGAGCGTTTCGCGCCCGTATCGACCTGCAGAACGCCAACGGTGGCGTCAACGGTCACAAGATCTCGACTTTGGTGTTGGACGACCAGACCAGTCCCACCCAAGCGTCCACCGCCGTCCAAGAGGCGGTGTCGCACGGGGTTCTGGGCATCGTCTCGATCAGTGCTCTGTTCTTTGAGGGCGCCAAGTACGCCCAACAGGCCGGCATTCCGGTGACCGGCAGCTTCCAGGACGGACCGGAGTGGGGCCAGCAGCCCTACACCAACATGTTTGCCGCCGACAACGGAAGTGTGAATCCCAAGTATCCGGTCAACACGGGGATCGGGAAGTTTCTCGTCTCCCATGGTGGCACCGTCGTGGCCTCCTATGGGTACGGCATATCGCCCTCTTCCACCCGATCGGCTATTGGCACCGTCCAGTCGGTGATTCATGCCGGCGGCAAGCAGGGCGTCCTCGACACCTCGGTTCCCTTCGGCGGGTCAGACTTCACCACTGCGGCCCTAGTGGCAAAGTCGAAGGGCGTGAACAGCCTCTACGCAGCCATGGACGACAACTCGAACTTCGCCTTGGCCACCGCCATGAAGCAGGCCGGGGTCAAGATGAAGGCGATCGTATTCCCAACTGGCTATGAGCCATCCGCCATCACCTCGCCGGCCTGGCCCGACCTGCAAGGCGCGTACTTCGCCTCCTTGTTCCGGCCTTTCCAGTTGCCCAACGCCGCCACCAACGAGATGAAGGCTGCGCTGCAAAAGTACGACGGCTTCTCGGCAACGCAGTTCCCCACCTTCGAGCAGTATGAGGCATGGGTGGGAGCGGACCTAATGATCAAGGGCATGCAGCTGTCAGGGAAGAATCCGACGTCGGCTGGGGTCATCACCTCCCTCCGCAAGGTGACGGACTACAACGCCGGCGGCCTCATGCCTAACTCCATCAACTTCTCGACCATCTTCGGCAAGGATCCGGCCAAGACGTGTGAGTATTACTTGCAGGCCAAATCCAAGGGCTATGTTCCCGTCTCGAGCCAGCCCACCTGCGGTTCGGACATCCCGGGAACGACGACCGTCACCGGGAGCTGACGCCAGGGTCGTCGAAGGCCTCCGAGCGCACATGATGCAATGCCATCGATGGCCTCGACCCTCAGAGCACTGGCGTGACCATGGATGACACCCAACTGGGCTTACACATCCCGGCCCGGGACATCCCCATTCCGACCTTCCTGAGCCCCGAAGCACAAGCTGTGTTGGGGATGGGACGGTTCGACGAGGCCGAGTACCCGGCGCTCGATGATCTGGCTGCCTGGCGATCAATGATCGAAGCGAGGGACGCACTGGTATTGGCCTTGGTGGAGCCACGGGCAGCGCTCGTGGAGGCCACCGTGGTCGACACCGATCTCGACGGCGTGAGGACGTTCCTGATCACGCCAAATCGAGTGCGGGAAGACGACCCCCGGGTCTCGCTCGAGATCCACGGCGGCGGCCTGATCATGGGCGGCGGAGCGTGCTGTCGGGCCATGGCCATGAGCAGCGCAGATGCAAGCGGTGCCCGTACGTGGGCCATCGACTACCGGATGCCGCCCGATGATCCCTATCCGGCATCCCTCGACGATTGCCTCACCGCCTATCGGGCTCTCCTCGGAGAGCACCGCCCCCAGGACATCATCGTGCGGGGTGCGTCGGCCGGTGGGAACCTGGCCGCCGCCCTCATCCTCCGAGCCCGCGATGAGGGACTCCCCCTGCCGGCGGCCGCAGTGCTCATGACACCCGAGATCGATCTCACCGAGTCCGGGGACTCATTTCACGCCAACCTGGGCGTGGACTCCGTGCTGACCCAGAGCCTGATGCCCGCCAACCTCCTCTATGCCGGCGACCACGATCTCGCCCATCCGTATCTGTCGCCATTGTTCGGCGACTTCACCAAGGGCTTCCCGCCCACCTTCCTGGCCACGGGCACCCGGGACCTGTTCCTCTCGAACACGGTGCGCATGCACCGGGCCTTGCGCGCTGCGGACATCAGCGCTGAGCTTCACGTCCTCGAGTCGGCCCCCCACGGTGGGTTCTTCGGAGCCGCGCCCGAAGACGCCGCACTGGTCCGGGAGATCCGTCGCTTCTGCGACACCCACTGGGCGGGCTGACCGATACCCACGGGAACAGCCATCGGCCCCGAAGTCACACCGTGAAGCCCGGGAGGGTCAGCTTGTGGTCGGGGTCAGGGCTCGGGCGACAGCCGTCCACCGCAAGTTCCAGGCCACCCGGGCGATAGCCGAATCCGGAGCCATGAGGTCGAATCCGTGGAACGCCCCCGGATAGACGTGCAGTTCGGTCGGTACGCCCGCAGCGAACAACCTGCGGGCGTACTCGATGCACTCGTCCCGGAAGGTCTCGACTTCGCCCACATCGATGAATGTGGGCGGGAGCCCCGACAGGTCGGTGGCCCGAGCCGGAGCGGCATAGGGCGAGACGGAGTCGCCGCCGACACGATCACCCAGTAGGGACGACCAACCCTGGGCATTGTCCTTTCGGTCCCACACCGTGCCGCCGTCGTACTGGGTGGAGGACGGGGTCAGCGAACGATCATCGAGCATCGGCTCCAAGAGGAGCTGGTAGGCCAGTTGCGGGCCCCCCCGGTCCCGCGCCAGGAGAGCGGTGCCGGCGGCCAGACCACCACCGGCACTGGGGCCACCGACGGCGATCCGATTGCCGTCGATGCCATAGTCGGACGCGTGGGCCGCAGTCCACGCCAGGCCGGCGTAACAATCCTCGATGGGTGCGGGGTCGGGATGTTCAGGAGCCAGCCGGTATTCGACGGAGACGATGGCAATGCCGAGCTTCTCGACCGCACCGACCAAGAGGGTGTCGTCCATGTCCATGGACCCGATCATCATCCCGCCCCCGTGCATCCAGTACAGACCGGGCACGAGGTCGGTGGTCGTGGTCGGCCGGTAGACGCGCATGGCCACGTCCGGATGGCCGGAAGGTCCGGGCACGGTGACGTCTTCAACGTGCACCGTGCCCGGACGAACGAGCGGCGTTGTATCGATGACGGCTCGGAGGCCGGATCGCAACTCGCCCAGCCTCTCAGCCTCATATCCAGGAAGGAGCTCCAGCACCGCATCCAGGTATGAGCGCAGTTCGGGATCAAGGTTGTCAATCGACATGGTTCACGACCCTAACGCAAGGGCATATCCCTCTGTCCCGTCGCCGACATCTCGTGCGGGGTCTTACCCGCTCGTAAAACACCCTTGTACCGGACAGCCAACTACCGTGGACCACCAGTCGACGAGAGGACGCAACGCGGTGGCACGCACAACGGACAAGACCTATGACCTCGGCACCGGCAACCTGCGACTGGAGCAAGACGGTCCGATCGCCTGGTGTGTGATCGACCGACCCCATGCCAGGAATGCCCTGACCCCGGCCATGTACTACGGCATCAAACGCGCCGTGCACCTGGTCAACTCCGAACCCGACCTCGCCGCACTCATCATCACCGGGACCGGTGACGTGTTCGCGCCAGGCGGCGACTTGGGCGGCCGCACCGAGGACCATGAATCGCCGGTCGGCGGCCTTGGCTCCGACATCCTTCCCTTCCTGGCCGTCCGGGACAGCCCGGCGCCGGTGATCGCCGCCGTCAACGGGATCTGTCAGGCCGGGGGGCTCCTGATCGCCATGATGGCCGACATCGCAGTGGCCAGCGAGCGCTCCACCTTCCGCGTACCCGAACTCTTGCGAGGCATACCCGACGCCACCTACGCCGCCGCCCTCCCCGCCCATGTGGGAATGGCCGTAGCCCGAGACCTCCTACTCTCGGCCCGGAGCTTCGACGCCGCCGAGGCTCAGCGCATCGGCCTGCTGTCCCGGGTCGTGGCCCATGACGACCTCCGGAGCGCGGCGGTGGAGGCGGCCACCCAGGTCTTGCGGACAGCCCCCTCGGCCCGGGTCCACGTCAAGCGCATGCTCAACGAGCGCTACGGCCCCATCGACTACCAGACCATGTTCTGGGCCCTCGAGCACTCGCCCGAACCGCGTGAAGGCATGAGCGCATTCATGGAGAAACGATCGCCGAAGTGGGTACCCGACCAGGGTTGAACCGACGAGTCCCGCGGCCCCACTCACCCGTTGGCTCGGCGCTCACGACAGCATCCCCTGGTAAGGCGACGCCCCTTCGGGGCCGCTTCGAGGAAGTCAGTCGCTTCAAGAACGGATACCTAGTACTCTATGTAGCTAGCACCACTCAAGGGAGGGGCGTCCATGCGGGCAATACGAAATGGGCTACCGGAGGTCGAGGTCGTCGATGTCGACGAGCCCGATGGCGACGGAGCGCTGATACGGGTGGCGGCCGCGGGTATCTGTGCTTCTGATCTCCAGTACCTCCAATGGGGGAGCCGGGAGATCGCCGGGCACGAGTTCGCCGGTGTCCTTGATGACGGTACAGCTGTGGCCGTCGAAGCGATCTTCGGATGCCAGGGCTGTCCACAGTGCGATCGAGGCAACTTCAATCTGTGTACGTCCGGACCCACGGCGCTGGGACTGACGGCGTCGGGGGGGATGAGCGAGTACTACCGTGCCCCGCGGCACGCCCTCATCCCGCTACCGCCCGGCCTCGACCTCCAGGACGCCGCATTGGTTGAGCCCGCCTCGGTCGCCTTGCATGCCTGCCATCAGGGATCGATCGGCTCCGACACCAGCGTCGCCGTAGTAGGCGGTGGTGCCATCGGCATGCTGGCGGCCGCGTCGGCACAGGACTTGGGCGTCAACGAGGTCGCCGTCGAGGTGCGCCACCCCCACCAATTCGATGCCCGCGACCTCATTGGCGCTGCCGCCCCCTCGGGCCAATACGACGTGGTCCTCGAGGCGGGAGGCAGCGAGAGCTCGCTCCACCGTGCCGTGGAGTTGGCGCGACCGGGTGGCACCGTGGTGTACATGGGAGTGTTCGATGACATCGCATGGCCCAAGGGCGAGGCCTTCATGAAAGAGGTCGCCATCCGACCATCGCTGGGTTACTGCGGACACAATGGCCAGCGTGAATTCGCCGAGGCTGCGGGCATGCTTGCCTCGCGCCCCGAGCTGGCGCCCATGCTGATCACCCATCGATTTCCCCTCGAAGACGCGGCCGAAGCATTCCGGGTGGCGCAGGACAGAACAGTCAGATCCTTCCGGGTCGTGATCGAGCCGTGACGCCGCTCGAGCCGCGGTGCCGGCGGCGAGGGGCAACCAGTTACGGCACCTCCTCGTATAGTCGGCCAAAGAACCGTCTCCCACCCCGTCAGGAGAAACCGATGTCCGTGCATCCCTCTGGAGCTGGCGATCTCGATCAACGACCCCTGCCCCGCGATGAAATGGGACTGCTCGAGGGGATGACGACCACGCGAACCATCCGTCGCTACGGGCCCGACCCGGTGCCGCCCGAAGCCCTGCGGGCCATGCTCTTTGCCGCGACCAGGGCACCCAGCGGCTCCAACCGCCAGCCGTTCCGATTCGTGGTGCTGTCGGATGGGCCCCGGGCCGACGAAGCAAAGCGCTTGGTGGCCGAGGGTGCACGCAGAATCTGGGCGGCCAAGCGGAACCACGATGGCTACGACCGAGGTAGTGGCCAAGACTCGTTGTCCCCCAAGGCGCGCATGGCTCGCACCATGGAGCACTATGTCGAGCACTTCGCCGAGGTTCCCGTGCTGATCCTGCCCTGCCTGGTTCGCTACCGGGAACCGACGCCGACGGAGGGCGCATCGGTCTACCCCGCCTGTCAGAACCTTCTCCTGGCGGCGCGTGGCCTCGGCTACGGGGGTGCATTCACCGGCATGCACCACTACGTCGAGCCCGAGCTCCGGGCTCTTCTCGGCATCCCCGACGGAGTGTTCCTGGCCGGGACCATCACCATCGGAAAGCCGGCCGGACACCATGGGCCCGTACGACGTCGGCCCCTCTCCGAGCTCGTCTACAGCGAGGAATGGGGACGAGCTCCGCACTGGGCGAGAGATCCGCCCGGGACCGAGCACACCTCTGCCGGGCCACCCCAGGCGTCTGCCCCTCCCTGACGGCCTACGGCAAAATCGGCTGTGTTACCGTTCGTACGAAAACAATCGTTCCGCTTGGACTCTGGTCCACTCAGGCTTTGGAGATACTCATGACAGGTCGGGTCGAAGGGAAAGTTGCATTCATCACCGGGGCGGCGCGGGGGCAGGGCCGGAGCCACGCCATCCGCCTGGCCGAGGAAGGCGCCGACATCATCGCCGTCGACATCTGCGAGCAGATCGAGTCCAACCTCTACCCCCTGGCCACGCCGGAGGACCTGGAGGAAACGGCAAAGGCCGTCGAGAACCTGGGCCGCCGCATCATCGCCCGGAAGGCCGATGTCCGCGACCGCGACGAGCTGAAGGCTGTACTGGACGAGGGTGTCCGGGAGCTCGGCCATCTCGACGTCGTCGTGGCCAATGCCGGGATCATGCCCATGGGCACCACGAACCCCATGGACTTCGTGGACGCCACCGACGTCGACCTGATCGGCGTCATGAACACGGTGGCTGCCGCCCTTCCCCACCTGCCCGACGGGGCGTCGATCGTCATCACCGGCTCCAATGCCGGGTTGATGAGCGGCACCACCGACACCGGGGCGATGGGAGGCGGTGGCTCGGGCTACGCCTGGTCGAAGAAGACACTGGTCGGCTACACGGAACAGATGGCCATGAACCTGGCCTCGCGCATGATCCGGGTCAACGCCATTCATCCCACCAACTGCAACACCCACCTCATCCACAATGAGGAGCTGTACCACGTGTTCCGCCCCGATCTCGATAACCCGACCCGGGAAGACGTCATCCCCGCCTTCACGTACTTCCAGGCCATGCCCGTTCCCTACGTGGAGCCCGTGGATATCTCCAACGCCGTGCTCTTCTTCGCAAGCGACGAGACCCGCTATGTCACCGGCCAGCAGTTCCGCGTCGATGCCGGCTCGCTGTTGCGCTGGCCCAACGGCCCCAAGTAGGCAGTCCGCCTCACCCGAGCTCTGGACTGGGGGGTCACCGCATGGACGACATCGAAGCGATCAAGCAGGTCAAGGCCCGCTACTGCCGCACCATGGACACCAAGGACTGGGCGGCCATGCGGGGGGTCTTCACCGACGATGTGACCATGGACACCACCGACTCGGGCGGCGACGTCCAGACCGGTGCCGACGACTTCCTCGCCTTTCTGGTCCAGGCCATTGGCGACGTCGTCACCGTCCACCAGTGCCACACGCCCGAGATCGAGCTCACCTCGGCGACCACGGCCACGGCCATCTGGGCCATGGAGGACATGCTGCGGTTCGCCGACGGCTCCGAACTGCACGGCTATGGCCATTACCACGAGACGTACCGGGCCCACCAGGGCGACTGGCGCATCAGCTCCTCGACGCTGACCCGGCTGCGCATGGACTTCACCCCGGCCCCGGAGTAGCTCCCTCTCAACCGGGTCGAAGGATCCGATGACGGGGCTCCCCTTCCAGCTGGACGATGCCCGACGAATTACAGACTGGCCACGTCGACCAGAAGATCACCGGAGTCCAGCATGGTGGCCACGTCGCCCTCAGCCAGCACGACCGTGGTGAACGGACTTTGGATCAGTGCCGGGCCGGGAACGACCGAACCCTCCCCCAGGTCATGGCCGGCGAACACGGGAGCGTCGTCAATCCAACGATCGCCGGCGTACACGCGCCGGTGGCCCATCGGTTGCGCCGGCCCGGGGTCAGACCGCTCCGCCTCCTTGGGTTGCTCCACCAGTCCGGTGGCCACCAGCCGAACGCCACGGACCACCGGTTCCTGGGAGCGGGTTTCGATCAGTCGTGCCGCCTCGTTTCGGTGGTGGAGCTCTTCGGCCGCCTGGGCCACCGAGTCCCGAGTGAAGGGTGCACCGATCTCCCGCTCCACCGGTATGGCCACGTCGAAGGTCTGACCCGGGTACACGAGGTTGAGCCGCCATTCGTAGCGTCGGCGACCCGGGTCCACGCCGGCCAGCTCGAGCTTGGCCGTGGCCGAGGTCTCCAGTTCGTCGGCCAGCTGGGTGAGCTCCTCGACGTCGACTTCCCGCCAGTCGCCGATGAGGGTCCTGGTGTCATCGATGACATGGTCTGCGGTCAACAAGCCCAAGGCCGAGAAGGCGGGGGCCGCCTCGGGGATGAGGACGCGGTGCATGCCCAGCAGGGCTCCCTGGCGGGCGGCATGGACCGCGCCCATGCCGCCGAAGGCGACCAGGTCGAGGGTGCGCGGGTCCGATCCGGCCAGGGACAAGACCCTCCGGACGGCGTCGGCCATGTGGGCGTCGATGATCTCGACCGCGGCACGCGCTGTCCTCTCGGAGTCGAGACCCAGCGGCCTTCCCACCTCCTCCAGGGCACGATGGGCGGCATCGACATCGAGCTCGAGGCGACCTCCCCAGAACGAGGCCGGGTCCAACCGACCCAGGACCAGGTCGGCGTCGGTCACCGTCGGGCCCGTGCCTCCGTTGCCGTAACAGACCGGTCCGGGCATACTGCCGGCCGACTCGGGCCCGACGCGCAGGACGCCGTCGACCACGCCGATCAGCGATCCACCACCGGCGCCGATGGCGTGGATATCGACCATGGGAAGGGCGACACAGTAGCGATGTCGCCAGTTCCAGTCGGCGGTGACATCGGGCCGGCCGTCTCGGATGAGACAGACGTCGTAGCTGGTTCCGCCCATGTCGACGCTCACCACATCGCCCAAGCCGGCGCGGGCGGCCGAACGCGCCGCAGCCACCACTCCCCCGGTGGGGCCCGAGCTCATGGTCAGGAGCGGTCGGCTCCGGATCTCGGCCGGGGTGGCCACGCCACCCGAGCACGTGGCCAACAACAACTCTCGGCTGAAGCCGGCCTCCGACAACGCCGACTCGAGCTGGTGCAGGTAGCTGACGATCGGTGGCCCCACATAGGCGTTCACCAGCGTCGTCGAGGTTCGCTCGAACTCGGGCGGCTTCGAGTAGACCTCGTGCGACAGCGATAGCAACTCCAGGTCGGGATACTCGTCGAGGATGATGGCCCGGGCCCGTCGCTCGTGCTCGGGATTCAGGTACGAGTACAGAAACGAAACGGCGATCGATGTGACCCCGAAGGCCCGGAGACGGGCGGCCGCCTTCCGGACCCCTTCCTCGTCGAGCGGTACGTCCACCTCCCCTTCGGCGGTAAGGCGTTCGGCCACCTCCAAACGGACGCGGCGGCGGGCGATGGGAGCGGGTCGTTCCAGGGCCGGATCCCAGATGTCCTCCTTGAAGCAGCGGCGCAGCTCGATCTCGTCCCGGTATCCCTGGGTGACGATGAGACCGGTGGGGGCCCCGGACATCTGGATCATGGTGTTGTCGGCGGTGGTGGTGCCGTGGACGATCGACTCGCACCGTTGGAGGAGCGACTGGACGTCGCCCTGCTCCTCGGCCACGGCCAACCGCCTCAGGCCTTCCAGGACTCCGGCCGACTGGTCATCCGGAGTTGTCGGCGTCTTCTCCAAGAGGATCGTGCCGTCCGGGCGGAGCAACACACAGTCGGTGAACGTGCCACCGACATCGACGCCGATGCGATACGACTCGCTCACGACGGGACCGAGGCTTGCCCGGCGAGCTGGGATCGCAGCAGGCCGGTGGCGGCCTCGTCGACTTCCAGATCCATGCCCTCGACCGAACCGGTGATGACCACGCCGTAATCGCGCCGGGCGCCGTCGATGGAGACATATTCGTCCCAGGCATCGTCCAACACCTTGGCCGGGTCCCGCTCGAGTGGATCGCCCCAACCGCCACCGCCTCCGAAGTCATAGACGAGCTGATCGCCGGTTTCCAGCAGGTGTCCGGTCACCGACGGTGACACCACCACAGCGCGCTCGGTTCCCGGGCTCAGCGCACAGGCATCCGGGCTGCCATGGCGACCGCCGGCGATGCCGGGATGGATGTGGCGCTGGTTGACGACGTATTGGTTGATGGAGGTCGGGGTGCGCACCTCCTTGACGAAATGGCTCCCGCACCCACCACGGAACATGCCCGGGCCACCGGAATCGGTGATGAAGTTGCGACTGCGGATGATATGCGGGAACAGGTGCTCGTTGAATTCGGCCTCGGCCTTGATCAGGTTGCCCATGGCCGCGGCGTGGGCTCCCCATCCATCGACCCCCCGCACCGCATTCACCCAACCGGCGCTGACTTCACCACCGTGGTCGAAGAAGGGGCGGCCGGATCGGGGATCGACGTCGCCGTACATCTGCCGGGGGCTTCCGAACTTGTACGTCTGGGGTGCGCAGCGTTCGGGAATGATCTGCGACATGGCCACGGCGATGGCATCGCCCACTTCGACCCCAGGGTGATGGGTGCCACTGCTCACCGGTTTGCCCTCGACCGGGTTCAGGCAGCACCCGAGAGGCACGCGCAGCTCGACGCAGTCGAAGAACCCCTCGTTCTTGGGGATCGAGGGGTCGACCATGCTGGCCAACTGGGCGATGGCGTTACCCCGGGTATTGCCGAAGGTGGACCAGGCGGCAATGTGGGGACGCTCGTCGGAACCGGCGAAGTCGATGATCAGACGGTCGTCATCGACGGTGACGGCCACATGGACGTGGATGTCCTGGTTCCCCTGGGGATCGCTGTCGACGTACACGTCGGCCTCGTAGGTGCCGTCGGGCCAACCGGCGATCTCACTCGAGAATCGTCGGTGGGCGTCCTCGATGGTGTAGTCGACGGCAGACGTGACCGCGTCGACGCCATAGCGGTCGACGATCTCCCCCAGACGCCGGGCCCCGAGCTGGGCCGCGCCCACCTGAGCCCGGAGATCGCCGATGAACCCGGGCAAGCGGTTGTTGGCCCGCATGGTGAGGACCACATCGCGCCGCTCGTGGCCGGCGTCGATGATCTTGAGCAGGGGGTAGCGCGTGCCCTCGGAGTAGATGTCCTTGGCCATGGTGTTGTACCCACCGGCCACCGCTCCCCCGGTGTCACCGTGATGACACTGGATGGAGGCGATGAGCAACAGCTCTCCCTCGTCGGAGAACACCGGCGAGAACACGTTGAAGTCGGGAAGGTGGCCGCCCCCGTGATACGGGTCGTTGGCCACGATGACGTCACCGGGACGCAGTTCGTCGCCGAAGAAGTCGATGCTGAAGCGCACCGGAAGGGTCGAGCTCAACATGAACTGGGGAATGCCCACCGACAGGGCCGAGAGACGACCCTGGGCATCCAGGATGGTGGCGTTGCGCTCGTTGCTCTGGTTGAGGATGGGAGTGGTCGCCGTCCGGGAGACAAAGGTGGCCATCTCGAAGCAGACCGTCTCCATGGCCGAACGAATGACCTCCGGTGTGACCAGGTCGACCTCGGGCACCGTCACCGTCATGGCCTGCACCCTCTCAGACCGCAGCCGTGAATTCCAGGTGCAGGCTGGTCAGGCCCTGGAGGAAGTAGGTGGGGATGTAGTCGTACCGCCGCGCGCTAGCCGGACCGTGCTCCGACTCGGAGATCCTGATGTCGGACACGCGATCGAGGAAGCGCTCGAGGGTGACCCGAGCCTCGGCCCGGGCCAGCGGGGCCCCGGCGCAGGTGTGGATACCGTGACCGAAGGCCACGTGCTGGCGGGCGTTGGCCCGGTCCACCCGGAACTCGGCCGGACACTCGAACTGCCGGGGATCGTGGTTCGCTCCACCGGCAGCCACGAAGGCCGTCGTCCCCGCCGGGATGTCGACCCCACCCACCGTGGACGGGATGCGCGACAACCGGAAGGAGCCCTGTATCGGGCTCTCGATCCGCAGGGTCTCCTCGATGAAGTTCGGGATCCGTTGGCGCTCGTCTCGGAGCAACTGC
This sequence comes from Acidimicrobiales bacterium, assembly GCA_035569695.1. Taxonomy (GTDB): domain Bacteria; phylum Actinomycetota; class Acidimicrobiia; order Acidimicrobiales; family RAAP-2; genus DASXMT01. Next base: position 51,278 of record DATMMO010000182.1, read on the forward strand.
TGGAGATCGGGGCGCTCCCCCAGCAGCCGAAGGGATGCGGTGAGGAGCCGCACGGTGGTCTCCTGACCGGCGGCAAACAGGTTGGCCGCGATCAGGGCCACGTCGTGGACCGGGGGTGTCGAGCCGTCGGGGAAGTTGGCCGTGGCCAGGCTGGTCATCACGTCGCCCTGCTGATTGCTCCGCCGATCCTCGATGTACTCGGTGAACTGTTCGTAGAGGTACTCGAGCGGTCGGTGGTCTTGGCCCCCCATGGGCTGGTCGGCCGGTTTGGTCATGCGGTTCCGGAACTTGTCGAAGTCGGCCTCGGGGACGCCCAGGAGATCGGCGATGACCAGGAGCGTGTAGGGGCTGGCGTACTCGCGTACGAACTCACACTTGCCGTTGGCCAAGAACTCGTCGATCTGGCGATCGGCCAGCCCCCACATGAACTCCTCGTTCTCCTTCATCCGCTTGGGCGTGATCAGGCGCATGAGCAACCCGCGCTGCTCGGTGTGCTTGGGCGGATCGAACGAGGGCAGCTGATCGCTGAAGGGGAGCTCATCGCGGTGCCGATCGATGAGATCGCCGACGTCGTCCCCCTCCAGGGGAACGGGAAAGCCCGGGCCGGCCACCGTGTTGCAGTTTGACCAGGTGACCTGGTCGGTGTACACCGCCACCGCCTCGTCCAAACCGGTCACCATGACCACATCATGATGGGGCTCGCGCTGCACGGGGCACTGGGCCCGGATGTGGTCGTAGTACGGGTAGGGGTTCACGAAGAGCGACTTGTCCCGGAAGAAATCCGTGGCCTCCACGTACGCATCGGTGTCGGTCATAAACACGCCCCCTTCGGCCACTACGCTCCGGTGATCATCTCTGGAGCAAATCCCCAGCCCTTATTTCAGGTCCGCTGGTACAATTTGACTTCGATGTCAGAAACCAAACTATAACGGGAGCGGGGCCGATGCCGCCACCGGACCATGCGGCTGTCCGTCTCCCGATTGAGGCGCCTGAGATTCGCCGGTGAGGTCGGTGGCGTCGTGTGACAGCCGGAAGGAAACGGTGACCTATGGCCACGAGATCAGGAGACCAGGCTTCGGGGGACGCACCCGAAGTGGCGATCGACCGGGATGCCTGTATGGGGTCGGGCAACTGCGTGTTCTGGGCGCCCGAAGTCTTCGACCTCGACGACGAGGGCGTGGCCGCGGTCCGTGGCCCGATCACCGGACACGAGGACGAGGTGCGGTTGGCGGCCAAGAATTGCCCCACGTCGGCGATCCGCGTCGATGGCGTCCTCCTCCCCTCCTCATCGGACTAGACCATTCCTGCACCAGAAGGAAACAATCACAACGGGTACGACCGATCGTTGGCCTGGCATTCGGGCCGGCTTCACCGGAGGGACTGCATGGCCACGTACAACCACACCGGACAGGTCGTCTCCGACCTGGAGCGCTCGAAGACCTTCTACACCGAGGTGCTCGGGTTCGAGTTCTGGTACGAGATCACCCCACCCGACGAGGCGACGGCCAAGCTCAACTGCCTCCCTCCCCCGTTGGGGGTGACCGCCTCCTACCTCACCCGTGACGGCTTCGTACTCGAGCTGATGCACTATTCGGCGCCCGAGGCGGCCGTACCCTATCGGCCCCGCACCATGAACGAGCCGGGGCTCACCCACCTCTCGATCTCGGTCGACGACATTCGGGCCACGGCCGAGAAGGCGGTCGAGTACGGCGGGGACATCATCGAAGAGAGCGACCTGGGCCTGGCCCTCTTCATCCGGGATCCCGACGGCCAGCTCCTCGAACTGCTGCCCGAGTCCTACCGCGGTAGCCTGCCGCCGAAGCCGGGATCGGAGCGGTGAGCACCGCCGGTCGGAGGTAAACCAATGGACCTTTCTTACAGCGACGAGCAGCGGGACCTGCGCGAGAGCCTGGCCACCTTCTTCTCGAAGGAATCCACGCCCGAACGGGTGCGTGCGGCCGAGCCCAGCGGCTTCGACCCGGGGCTGTGGGCGAAGATGGCGGCCATGGGCCTGCCCTCGATGGCCGTGGCTCAGGACCTGGGCGGCGGCGGGGGATCATTGCTCGATCTGGTGCTCACTGCCGAAGAGTTCGGGCGGCGGATTCCCCCCGCCCCGCTGATCGAGTCGGCGGTGGCCACCAACCTGCTGGCCCGAGTGCAAGGAGCCGGGGCCTCGGAGGCGGCCCGTGAGCTCCTGGCCGAAGCGGTGGCCGGCGACTCCCTGGTCAGCGTGGCCCTCGAACCCCTTCGCTCGGGCGTGGCCAAGCTGGCGCCGGCGGGGGCCGTAGCCGACGCCGTGCTGGCCCTGGACGGAGACGACCTGGTGGCCTTCCGATCCGAGGTCAGCCCGCGCTCCCCCCTCGAGGTGCCGGCCAATCTGGGGACCTCGCCCCTGGCCAATCGGGGCGCGGGCATTGACGAAGGGGTCGTCCTGGCTTCGGGGCCCGAGGCCCGAGCCGCCTACGACCGGGCTCGCCAGGAGTGGCAGGTCCTGATGGCTGCGGCCCTGGTGGGCCTGGCCCAGACGGCCCTGGACATGGGATCGGCCTACGCACGACAACGTCAGGCCTTCGGGGTGCTCATCGCCTGGTTCCAGACGGTCCAACACCGGCTGGCCGACGCCGTCACCGACCTCGAGGGGGCACGCCTGCTGACCTACGAGGCGGGCTGGTCCGCTGATGAAGGACTGGCGAACGCCCCGGCCCTTGCCGCCATGGCCTTCCGGTTCACGTCGGAGGTGGCCTTCCGGATCGCGGCTGAGAGCCTGCACGTCCACGGTGGCTACGGATACACGCTGGAGTACGACATCCAGCTCTATTTCAGACGGGCCAAGGCCTGGCCCCTGGCCTCTGGGGACCCGCGTGTGGGCTACCAGGAGCTGGCCAGCCAATTGTTCGAGCGCAAGGAGCACTGAGGTGGACTTCGTCATGGAGGACGATCTGGCCGAGCACCGACGGGCCGCGCAGGAGTGGCTGGCCGAACACGTCCGTCCGGAGTGGGCCGATGAGCAGTACTGGAGCGGGACCCATCACACCGATGCGCTCCACCAGCAGTTGGCCCGTGATGGGATCCTGGGCGCGGGCTGGCCGGCCGAGTACGGAGGAAGCGACACCAACCCGGACTTCGCCCGAGCCGTCCTGGATGCCGTAGCCGGTGCCGGCCTCTACGCCGACGGTTGGGCCACCACCAACATGGTGATCCGGACCATCCAACACGTCGGAACCGAGGATCAGAAAAGGACCCTCATCGCCGGTGCCTTGCGCGGCGAGATCCTCATCGCGCTGGGCTATTCGGAACCCGACTCCGGCTCGGACGTGGCCGCGGCCAAGACCCGGGCCGTCAAAGACGGTGAGCAATGGGTGATCGACGGCCAGAAGATGTTCACCAGCACAGCTCAATCGTGCACGCACGTGTTCGTCCTGGCCCGCACCAACACCGAGGTGCCCAAGCACAAGGGTTTGACCATGTTCCTGGTGCCGACGGACGCAGCGGGCTTCGAGTTGCAACCCGTCTACACCCTCGGCGGTCAACGGACCAACGCCACCTTCTACTCCGATCTCCGGATACCTGACTCGCTGCGGATCGGAGGCATCGACGAGGGCTGGCGGGTGATGCGGGTCGCCCTCGTCTACGAACGAGGCGGCGGCGGCGGCGGGTCCGCGGGGCCGACCCTGGCCGAGAAGGCCGCCGCCTGGGCCATGTCGACAGAGCGGGCCGACGGGAACACCTACTACGACGACCCGGTGAACCGGGAGCGCTTGGCCAAGATGGCGGTCGAACAGGAGGTAGGACGCCTCCTCGGGCTGCGGGTCCGCTGGATGAACTCCATCGGCGAGCTTCCCGGGATCGAGGGTTCGATGTCCAAGCTGTTCAACAGCGAGGCGAGCCAACGCCACTACGGCGAGCTGGTCGACATGCTGGGATCAGCGGGTGTTCTGCAACCAGGAGCGGCCGGAGCCCCGCTCGACGGCGATCTCGAGGCCCATTTCCGCTCGACCGTGGTATCGACCATCTACGGCGGGGCCAGCGAGATCCAGCGGGACATCATCGCCCAGGGACGCCTGGGGCTTCCGAGGAATCGGCCCCAGAGCTGATCGGGGCCGGGTGCGGCTGCCCATGGTCGAGGGGCGGGACCGGTGGGTCAGTCGCTCAGAACCGGCTGATGATCTGCTGGCCGTAGCGCTGCAGCGACGGCCCAGGGTCGGCGCCGAACAGGGCCGAGGGCACGAGCACTCGGGAGGCTCCCAGTGATCGAAGAGACTCCACGTCGGCCACGGCCTCCTCCCCGGTAGTAACCGAGCTGTCCATCGTCACCTCGATGGCAGAGGGGTCCCGGCCCGCCTCTTCGGCACTCCCGCGCACAATGTCCAACAGCCGCGGCACCTCGGCACGATCGACGCCGTAGGGGAAGTACCCATCGCCCACCCGGCCGGCCCGGCGAGCGGCCGCCTCGCTGTGGCCCCCGATGTGCACCGGGATAGACCCGTTGGCCGGCTTGGGTCGGAGAAAGCAATCGCGAAAGCTGGTCGTCTCCCCTTCGAAGCTGGCCTGCTCCCCGGTCCACAGGGCCCGCATGGCTGCGATCGCCTCCTCGGTGCGCGGCCCCCGACCCTCGAAGGGGACGCCCAGGGCCTCGAACTCCTCGCGGAGCCAACCCACACCGGCCCCGAGGACCACTCGGCCCCCGGAGAGGTGGTCCAGCGTAGCCAGCTGGTTGGCCAACACCACCGGATTTCGTTGGGGCACGATGAGGATGCCGGTCCCCAGCCGGACGGTCGAGGTGGCATGGGCCACGTACGCCAGCCAGATCAGCGGATCGGGAAAGGCCGAGTCCTCGGGCCCTATCCGCCCCGACGGATCGTAGGGGTACCGGGACCGGTAGCCGGCCGGAACCACCACGTGGTCGACGGTCCAGATCGACTCGAAGCCGGAGGACTCGGCCGCTCGGGCCAGGAGCGCGCCCTCCTTGGGCCCGGCGAACGGGCCGATGTTGGCAAAGGCCACCCCGAATTCCATAATTTTTAAGGCTGACGTCAACATCGAGCCCCGTCAAGCCCGTCCCGAGGGCTCCTTCCCGGGGTGGATCGACGGGCGCCCAGGCAGCGGCAGCTACATTTGCACGCGAGCCTGGAAGGACCTGGGCTCCGGGAGAGGGTCGAATACAGCCATGGCTGAGCAGGTCAGTGATTCAAATGGCGATCGGAAGCGCTCACGCAAGGGTGTCCTGACCCGGGCGCGGCTCATCGAGGCAGCCAAGGAGGTCTTCGAGGCCGACGGCTTCCTCGATGCCCGGATCTCCGACATCACCGAACGAGCCGGGCTCTCCTACGGAGCGTTCTACCACTACTTCGACTCCAAAGAGGAGGTCTTCCGCGAGGTGGCGGCCCGGGTCGACGAGCGCCTCAGCGCACCATTGGACAGCATCATCCTGGCCCCCTCGTCGGACCTGCCTCCCGAGCAACGCATCCGGGAATCCCTTACTCGCCATCTCACCAGTTATCGCTCCGAGGCCCGGATCATGGGGGTCATCGAGCAGGTCTCGCGCTACGACGAAGAGGTGGCGGCCATGCGGTTCGCCCGTCACCAGGAATACAACAAGCGGATCGGCGACTCCATCCGGCAATTGCAACGACACGGCATGGCCGACGAGCAACTCCAGCCCCAAATAGTGGCGGCCATACTGGGCGGCATGACCCAGCGGTTCGCCGAGATGTGGCTCGTGCAGGGCATCGTGAAGCTCACGTTCAACGACGCCGTCGAGCAGCTCACCTTGGTCTTCGTGAACGCACTCGGCTTGCCGAAGCCGGCTGCCTCTTCACGCAAAAAGAGGGCGACCACCCGTTCGACAGCCTGATCAGCCGGTCAGGTTGATCAATCGAAGGCTGATCAATCGAAGGCGATGACCCCTCTGATGTTCACCCCGTCGAGCATGTCCTGGTAGCCCTGGTTGATCTGGTCGAGTCGGTACGTCCTGGTGATCAACTCGTCCAGCATGAGCTGCCCGGACTTGTACAGGTCCAACAGGTTGGGGATGTCGAAACGGGGGTTGGCAGCACCGAAGACCACGCCGCGCACCTCCTTTTGCCACATGGCCAGCTCGAAGAGGTTGATGCTGCACTCGGTCTGCGACTGGGGGGCCACACCGGTGACGACACAGGTTCCGCCCTTGCCGGTGAGGGTGAGGGCATTGGCCATGAGGTCGCCGAACATCACGCTGGGCATCAGGATGACGGCATCGGCCATCTGACCCCGGGTGAGCTCGGTGACCAGGGGTATCGCCTCATCCATGGACCCGAGCGCATGCGTGGCCCCGAAGTCGAGGGCCGACTTCTGCTTGAACTCGACCGGGTCCACGGCCACGATGTGCTTGGCCCCGGCCATACGGGCACCCTGGACGGCGTTGATGCCGACGCCGCCGATGCCGACCACGACGACGGTCTCCCCCGGCATGACCTCGGCCCGGTACACCGCCGAACCCCACCCGGTCGTCACCCCGCACGAGACCAGGGCCACCACGTTCAGCGGGAGGTCGGGCTCCACCTTCACCAGCGAGGCCTCATGCACCACGCTGTGCTCGGCGAACGTACCCACTTTGGCCATGACGTTGAGGTCCTGGCCGTTCAGGTGGTAGCGGGAGGTGCCATCGGAGATCTGGCCCGGGGCGAAGGTTGCCGCGCCCAGGTCGCAGAGATTCGAGTGGCCGGTGGTGCACATCCGGCACCGGCCGCAGATGGGGAAGAAGCTGGCGGCGACGTGGTCGCCGGGCTCGACGCTGCGTACCCCGGGGCCGACTTCAAGGACGACGCCTCCCCCTTCATGGCCGCCCACCATGGGGAACAATCGGGGCTCCGGCTGTTCGGGCACCTCCACTGGTTCCCCACTGGCGCCGATGTCCCGCGTCCGGAGATGCTGGTCGGAATGGCACAGGCCGGCGGCGGCCCACTTGACCAGGACCTCCTGTTCCTTGGGCGGATCCAGGTCGATCTCTTCGATCTGCCAGTCCTGCCTCCGTCCGTACAGGATTGCCGCGTGCGTCTTCATGTCCCCAACCCCCTGAGCAGTGGACGGCCCCGACGGGTCGCGTCCAAAGTGTGCCACCAACGCGGACACGATTGCACAGGGCAGTTCGTTGGATGACTCGACAGGCGTGACCGACCGACAGACCGTCAGATCAGTCAAACCCGGTGCGGTGCGGCGCGAGACGAATGGCTACGCTGCCTCACCGCAAGCCGATCGGAAGGATCGAAACAGTGACGGACACACCCCAGTTCCAGCGGATCAAGCTGTCCCGGACGGGGAGGACGGCCGTGCTCACCCTGGCCAGCGACAAGGTGAACGCCCTGGATCGAGACGTGCTGGACGAGGTGACCGCGTGTGTCGATCGGTGCGAACGCGACCCGGACATCGGTGCCCTCGTCGTCACCGGTGCGGGCTCCCTCTTCTCGGCCGGGGTCAATGTCAAAGACGTCCTGGACAACGACACGGCCCACACCGGGGAGCTCCTGAGCGCACTGAGCACGGCGGTGGTGAGCCTGTTCCGGTGCTCGAAACCAACGGTGGCCGCCATCAACGGATCGGCCATCGCCGGTGGTTGCCTGCTGGCCTGTGCCTGCGACCAGCGGCTCGTGGCCGACGACGCCCGGATCGGCGTGACCGAGCTCCGGGTCGGGGTGGCCTTTCCCACCTTTGCCATCGAGCTGCTCAAGCATGCCTGTGGCCCCAAGGCCGAACAACTGGTGTTCGATGCCCGATTGCTGGATGCCGACGAGGCATGCCGATTCGGTCTGGCCCATCGATGCCTGCCCCGATCCGAGCTCGACGCCGCGGCGATGGCCTCGGCCGAGCAGCTGGCCTCGCTCGACGCTCGGGCCTATGGATTGGCCAAAGCGTCGATCCGCCGGGCGGCGCTGTCGGCCATGGACGACGAGGTCGGCCGCCTGCTCGACCGGCAGGTGAGCGGGCACTGGCAGGCCGACCAGACCAGGGCCAACCTGGAGCGGTTGCTCAAGCCGAAGGGCTAGACACACCCCGGCCGTGGCTGGCCGCACCGGGCCGGGCGCCGCCCCATCGGTTCAGGTAGCAGACCTCCTCCAGAGGCCTTCGGTCGGCCGGCTTCAAGTCGGTTCCGGTGTAGTAGGCCACGGGCAGCAGGCAGGCCTGGGCGTAGCCCCGGGGGAATACCCAAGAGCTCTCGACGGTGTGGAGAGCAGCCGGTCGACGGTGTGGAGGTCGAACCCACCGGTTGCGCGCTCAGACGGCGCCATCAGCGGTCCTGGTCCACCGGGCCGCCCCCAGGTCGACAATGATGAGGCGATCGGCAAAACGCCAGCTCCCGTCCACCTTCTCGAACCGGTCGACGTACTGACCCGAGAGCATGACGTCGATCCCCCCGGTCGGCACCTGGCGCAGCACGGTCCAGTAGCAGTGCGAGGTGGCCGAGGACGACTCCGCCTCGACAGCAACGGTCAGGTTGGTCAGGAGGTGCTTGGTTGGCGCGGTGCCGTCCGCGGCCAGGCGCTGGTACACCGGCCTGATCTCATCGCTCCCGCGCAGCACCGAACCGTTGGGCTCCGATCGCAGGGTCGAGTGCTCGAACAGGGCCACCACCGCCTCGGTATCGCCCCCATCGAGCAGCAGGGCGTAGGAGTGCACGAGCGCGGTGATCTCATCCGTATCGGACATCAGGTACCTCGCACCGTTGCGAAGAACTGGCGGAGATCGCCGACGAACAGCTCGGGCTGCTCCATCGCCGCGAAGTGGCCGCCGCGGGGCATGTCGGCCCAGTGGGTCACGTTGTACTGCCGCTCGACCCACGACCGGGGCCACCGCAGGATCTCTTTCGGATAGCGAGCCACGCCGGTGGGAACAGTGATGAAGGGCGGCGGCTCGGCCAGCGCGTCGCCGTGATTCCTCTCCCAGTACAGCCGGGCCGAAGAGGTGGCGGTCTGGGTCGCCCAGTACAGCATCACGTTGGTGAGCAACTGGTCTCTCGTGAAGCAATTCTCCGGGTGACCGTCGCAGTCGCTCCAGGCCCGGAACTTCTCCACGATCCAGGCCAGCAGCCCGGCGGGCGAGTCGTTGAGGGAGACACCCAGGGTCTGGGGCTTGGTCCCCTGCTCGTTGGCATAGCCGGCTTCCTCCCGTTGAAAGCGTTGCATGGCGGCCAGGTCGCCCTCTTCCACCTCGGTGAGCGGTGCGCCATCTTTCGACGGCGTTCCGATGGGCATGTTGAGGTGGATGGCGGCGCAGTGTTCGGGGTCGAGCACACCGATCCGGGTGGTCACCTGGGCGCCCCAGTCGCCACCTTGGGCCATATAGCGCCCATATCCCAGCCTGCTCATCAGGACGACGAAGGCCTGGGCGATGCGCCGGACATCCCAGCCGGGCGTCCGTGGCGGCTCGGAGAAGCCGTATCCGGGCAGGGACGGGACGACCACGTGAAAGGCGTCGGCCGCCTCCCCGCCGTAGGCCTCCGGATCGGTGAGCCGAGGGATGACGTCCTGGAACTCGACCACCGATCCCGGCCAGCCGTGGGTGAGCAGGATGGGCATGGCGTCGACATGATGCGAGCGGGCGTGGATGAAATGGATCTGCTGCCGGTCGATGGTTGTCCGGAAGTGGGCCAGCTCGTTCAGCCGCGCCTCCTGTGACCGCCAGTCGTAGGTGTGGCGCCAGTACTCCACCAACTCCTGCAGGTAATCGACGGGGATCCCGTACTCCCAGCCCGTGCCCTCGATCTGGTCCGGGAATCGAGTCCGGCCCAGACGATCATCCAGGTCCTGGAGCACCGAGTCGTCCACGTCGACCCGGAATGTCTCGACCGTCTCGCTCATCGCTCGCCACCGGCTTTCCTCGTGTGGCCCACCAGTCGAATCAGGTCGCAGCGGTGCCGTCAAGTACCCGCTTCGAATTCGAGGGCGGGTGCCAACGGCGGTCTTCGGTTATCTTCCGGACTCACGAGAGGCACCACGAACGTGTTGTGGACCCGTGCCACCCGACTGGAGGAGTTGCATATGGCCCATGAACTGTCAGGGAAGGTCGCGATCATCACCGGGGGCGCCAGCGGGATCGGCCTGGCCACCGCCGAGCTCTTCGTGGCCGAGGGAGCCAAGGTGGTCATTGCCGATGTGGACGCCACCCGCGGCCAGGAGGTCGCCGCCGGCCTGGGTGATACCGCTGTGTTCAAACAGACCGATGTGGCCGATGTCGATGACGTCCAGAACCTGGTCGACTTGGCCATCGGCCAGTTCGGCGGGCTCCACGTCATGTTCAACAACGCCGGCATACCCAGCTCCTTCGACCGCTTCCTGACCAATGACCTGTCCGACTTCGACCGGGTGATGGCGGTGAACCTGTACGGAACGATGGTGGGCAGTCAGCGGGCCGCTCGCCATATGGCCGAGCACGGCGGAGGATCGATCATCAACAACTCATCGATCGGCGCCCTCACCGGTGGGGCCATGCCGCTGGCGTACCGCATCTCCAAAGGGGCGGTCATCCAATTCAGCCGGTCGATTGCCATCGACTTGGCCGACCACGGCATACGGGTGAACTGCATCGCCCCGGGCCACATTCCCACCGGCATCACCAACTACGACCTCAATCGAACCATCGAGCTCACCCAACCGCTGCAGCGCCACGGTGCACCCGAGGATGTGGCCAACGCCGTCCTGTTCCTGGCCAGCGACCGATCGGCGCAGATCACCGGGATCGTCATGCCCGTGGACGGGGGGACGGTAGCCGGGCCTCCGGTGAACCAGTTCAGACTGCTGAGGGCAGCCATGAAGGAAAGCCGCCCCTGACGGCTCACACTGCCTGGCTGCGATCTGACGAGCCCCGGGCAACACGGCTACTATTGATACCGATGTCAAAAAAACATTGGCGCCCGCCTGTGCGTCCGGGCCCGCGGTGGCGGGGGGAATCGGCAGAGCGATAAGGGTTCTTGGAAGAATCGGGTGTGTAGCTCCGGCTTCCTGGCCCGGGCATGGCAAGGGGAGGGTTCATGGCAACCGCAACATCCGACATCTATTACGACCCCTACGACTTCGAGATCGACGCCGATCCCTACCGCGTCTGGAAGCGGCTCCGGGACGAGGCGCCCCTGTACTACAACGAGAAGTACGACTTCTACGCCCTCAGTCGCTTCGACGACGTGGAGCGTGGCCTCTCCGATTGGCAGACCTACAGCTCGGCCGAGGGATCCGTTCTCGAGGTGATCAAGGCCAAGATGGAGATGCCGCCGGGGCTCTTCATCTTCGAGGACCCTCCCCAGCACGACCTGCACCGGGGTCTGCTCAGCCGGGTGTTCACCCCCCGGCGCCTGGCCTCGATCGAACCCCAGGTCAGGGAGTTCTGCGCTCGCAGCTTGGACCCGCTCGTCGGCTCGCCCGGGTTCGATTTCATCAAGGACCTCGGCGCCCAGATGCCCATGCGGACGATCGGCATGCTCCTGGGCATCCCCGAAGACGACCAGGAGGCCATCCGCGACCGGCTCGACGACGGCCTCAGGCTCGAGGACGGCGTGATGCCGGAATCGGCGGTGAGCGGTGGCATGGGGATGGAGTTCGCCGAGTACATCGACTGGCGAGCCGACCACCCCTCCGACGATCTGATGACCGAGCTCTTGCAGGCCGAGTTCACCGACGAGGACGGGTCCACCCGGACCCTGACCCGGGATGAGATCCTCGGCTACATCGGCCTGCTGGCCGGAGCCGGAAACGAGACCACCACCCGGCTCATCGGCTGGACGGGCAAGCTCCTGGCCGAACACCCCGATCAGCGCGACGAGCTGGTGGCCAACCCGGACCTCATTCCCAACGCCATCGAGGAGATCCTCCGCTTCGAGCCGCCCTCCCCCGTCCAGGCCCGGCTGGTCACCGCCGATGCCGAGTGGCACGGCCAGACCGTGCCCGGTGGAAGCATCGTCCTCTTGCTCAACGCCTCGGCCAACCGCGATGAACGCAGGTACGAGGATCCCGATCGCCTCGACATCCACCGAGAGAGCGGGCGGCACCTGACCTTCGGCTACGGCATCCACTTCTGCCTCGGGGCCCATCTGGCCCGAATGGAGGGACGGGTCGCCCTCGAAGAGGTGCTGAAGCGCTTCCCCCACTGGGAGATCGACTGGGACAACGCCGTCCAGGCCCGGACATCGACGGTGCGAGGTTGGGACACCCTGCCCGTCCTCACCTCATGAACGGCGATCCCCCGACCCCCTCCGAGCCTGGCCCGGACCAGCAGCGGTGAACCCCACGGCCACCGGGCTGTTCGGTCCGACCGGGACACCACGGGTGGCCATCATCGGCGCCGGGTTCGGTGGGATCGGTGCCGGCGTGAAGTTGAAGCAAGCGGGCCTCGACGCCTTCATCATCTACGAGGAATCCCTCGGGGTGGGCGGTACCTGGTGGGACAACACCTACCCGGGCGCCGAGGTCGATGTGCACTCGAACCTCTATTCCTATTCGTTCAAGTCCCAGGCCTGGACCCGTACCCATGCCGGGCAAGCCGAACTACAGCAGTACCTGGAGGACACCGTCGACGAGTACGGCCTCCGACCCCACCTCCAGCTCGGCACTGCCGTCCGGTCAGCCACCTGGGACGGGGAGCGCCACGTTTGGCACGTGGTCCTCGACACCGGATCCACCCACGACTTCCATGCGGTGATCAGTGCCGTCGGGTTCCTCAACGTTCCCCGCTATCCGGACTGGCCCGGCCTGGACAGCTTCGAGGGACCCCTCTTCCACACTTCTCGATGGGAGCACGACCACGACCTGTCCGACAAGGTCGTGGCCGTCGTGGGCAGCGGCTCCACCGCCACCCAGGTCGTGCCGGCTCTGCAGCCCTTGGTCAAGCAGCTCTACCTGTTCCAGCGGGAGCCAGGGTGGGTGACGCCCAAGTTCGAACGCGACCTGACCGACGAGGAGAGTGCCTTGTTGGCCAAGCCCTGGCGGCGGGCCCTGCACCGCTCGAGGTTGCGCTGGCTCATCGAGTCGAGCCTCTGGGGTGGGGCCATGTTCCGACCCGGTACCAAGCTGCATGGGCAACGGCAACAGGCATGCCTCGACTACATCGCCCGAGAGTTCGCCGACCGTCCCGACCTCCGCCAAGCCGTCACCCCCCGGTACCCCTTCCCCGGCAAGCGACCGATCATGGCCACTACCTACTATCCCGCCCTCAAGCAGGACAACGTCGAGCTGGTTCCCCGGGCCGTGTCATGCGTGACCCCTTCGGGCATCGTCGATGCCACCGGGGAGGAACGCTCCGTCGATGCCATCGTGCTGGCCACGGGATTCCAGGCCGCCAATTATCTGGCCCGGCTCCGGGTCGTGGGGCGCACGGGCCAGAGCCTCCAGGAGCGGTGGGCCGGCGAGCCCCGGGCCTACCTCGGCATCACCGTGCCCGAGTTTCCCAACTTCTTCATGCTCTACGGGCCGGGTACCAACGGTGGGGAGCTCGTTTCCATGCTCGAGGCCCAGGCCGAGTACGCAGTGCGGGCCCTGCGGCGCATGCAACGCCAAGGCGTCAGCGCCATCGAGGTCAGGCCGTCCTTCGAAACCCTGTGGTACGCCTGGCTGCAGTCCAAGATGAAGGGGACGTCGTGGACGATGAGTACCAATTACTTCAAGTCGGAAACCGGGAAGATCGTGACCCAGTGGCCCTCGGGCAACCTCGTCTATCGGGCCCTGACCAAGCTGGCCGGGCGCATATCGGAGACCTCCCTGGCCCCACCACCCGTCTCTCGTGCCCGGTCCGACGACGGGGACGACCGAGTTGTCGCGTCGCGTCCCATGGCCGGAAGCTCGTCGTGACCCATCAGTCCAGTGCGAGGAGGCGGCCCGTGGGCGCGAGCCGGCAGAGGAGCCGAACATGTCCATGACCGTCGACATCGATCCCCTCGACCTGGTGGACCCGGCCCGGTTCGCACGAGATGGCTACCCGCACCACGTGTGGACCCGGCTCCGGGCCGAGGCCCCGGTGGCCTACATCGAGCCGCCGGGTCATGCGCCGTTCTGGGCCATCACCAAGCACGCCGACGTCGTCCAGGCCGCCTCCCAGCCGCAGCTCTTTTCGAGCGCGCAGGGCATCACACTGGACCAGGACGTGAGTGGGGTGGCCGCCGCCTCGGAGATGATCGTCTACCTCGACCCGCCGCGACACGGTCCCATGCGTCAGCTGGCCAACCGCAAGTTCAGCCGGCGGGCGGTCAGGGCCAGGAGTGACGAGATCGAGCGCATCGCCCTCGACATTGTCGACAGGGCCTCCACCGGTGGCGAGCCGGGCCAGTGCGATTTCGTCGACCTGTTTGCCGCACCCCTTCCCGTCGCCGTGATCGCCTGGGTGCTGGGCGTGCCCACGCTCGATTGGGAACAGCTCTTCCGCTGGACCAACGAGATCATCGGCAAGGAGGATTCCGAATACCGAAAGGAGGGCGAGAGCCCGGGGCAGACCTCCATGCGGGCCCGCGGTGAGCTCCATCGCTACTTCGAGCAACTGGTGGCCGAGCGACGCCAGGAGCCCCAGGACGACCTGGTCACCGAACTGGCGCAGAGCGAGATCGAGGGCCGGCCCCTGACCTCACGGCAACTCGTCTCCTACTGCGAGCTGCTGGTCGAGGCGGGCAACGAGACGGCTCGTGACGCCATCGCCGGCGGGATGCACGCCTTCTGCCAGCACCCCGAGCAGTGGGCGAAGCTCCGGGCCGAACCCGAGCTGCTCCCCGACGCCGTCGAGGAGATCCTCCGATGGGTCACGCCCATCAGCTATTTCGCCCGAACGGCCACCGAGGACTGCGAGCTGGGCGGGTCGAAGATCAGGGCCGGGGACAAGGTGGCCCTGTACTGGGCATCGGCCAACCGCGACGAGGAGGTGTTCGAGGACCCCTTCGAGTTCCGCGTCGATCGCCAACCCAACCAGCACCTGGTCTTCGGCTTCGGGCCCCACCTGTGCATGGGCGCCCACGTGGCCCGAGCCGAGCTCTCTGCCATCTTCGGCCTGTTGCTCACCCGCTTGACGTCGTTCGAGCAATCGGGTCCGGTAGAGCGTCTGAACTCGTCAATCAACGGAGCCATCAAGCATCTGCCCATCCGCTACCGGTTGTCCTAGCCGGCGGAGAGGCCGAAGGGGAAGGAACTGAGCACATGGACGCAACCAGCATCTACTCCTGTGACGATCACCTCGATCTGCGAGCCGTGCCGCCCGAGGTATGGCAGTCCCGGTTGCCCAGGGAGCTCGCCGGGCGGGGGCCACGGGTGATGGACCGGGACGGCCAGCCAACCTGGGTATGCAACGACCGCGTCCTTGGCCGCAGCGGGCACGGGGCGGGCGTCGACGCAGTCAAGAGCGTCAGTGCCATCGGACGTGCCGGCATCGAAGATGACGGGTTCCGGGCCAGCAACCCCAAGCTTCGGTTGGAGGACATGGACCGCGACGGCCTGTGGGCTTCGGTCATCTATGGACCGGTGCCGCTGACCCTCTCCATCCCCGAGCCCGATCTCCAGACGGCCTGCTACGCCGCCTGGAACGACTGGGCCATCGAGGAGTTCAACGCCGCCGCTCCCGACCGACTGTGCATCCTCCCCTTCCTGCCCAGCCACTCCCCCGAGGCCGCGGTGGCCGAGCTCGAGCGCTGCGCGGCGAACGGTCATCGTGGGGCCATCATCGACGTGTTCGATTTCGATGCCGGCGATCCGGCCTGGGATCGGCTGTGGGCGGCGGCGGACGAGACCGGGTTGCCGCTGAGCTTCCACATCAAGGGTGGGGCCTCCCCCCGGCTCAGCTACCAGATCGGCAAGTGGCAATCGGCGGCGTTCGCATCGCTCCTGCCTCTGCAGCTCGACGAAGCGCTGTCCATCATGATCTTCTCGGGAGCCCTCGAGCGCCACCCCGGCTTCCGGCTGGTGCTGGCCGAATCGGGCGTGGGCTGGCTCCCCTACTACCTGACCAGGATGGACGGCGAATGGGAGAACCTGCGAGGCGCCATCGACTACGCACCCAGCATCTCGCCCACCGAGCTGTTCCGCCGGCAGGTCATCGCCACCTTCGAGGAGGAGCCGCTGGCACCCCAGCTCATTCCCCTCCTCGGCGCCGACTGGTGCATGTGGGCGTCGGACTACCCCCATACCGACAGCACGTTCCCCGAGTCCCAACGGGCCATCGAGGAGACGTTGGGCGCCCTCCCGGTCGAGGACCGCCGAAAGATCACCGCCCTCAACTGCGCCAAGCTCTACCACTTCGACCATGTCGACTGATCAGGCCGACCCCATCCGGGGCGGGACCATCGCCGGCTTCGACCACGTGGCCCTGCCCATGGACAACACCGAGGCCATGATCGCCTTCTATCGATCGCTGGGCCTACCCGTGACCGAGAGTCCCCATCTGGTCCAGGTCTACCTGGGCCACCAGATGATCAACTTCCATCGCCCCGAGTTGTGGCAACGGGGCTTCTCGCTGCGGGCGGCGGCAGCCACGCCACCGTGTGGCGACTTCTGCCTGGTGTGGGACGGTTCCCAGGAATCGTTGCGGGAGCTCCTGGACGGCGCCGAGATCGAAATCGTCGAGGGTCCGGTGGCCCGCGACGGCGGCCGTCAGGCGACCGGGACGAGCGTGTACGCACGCGATCCGGACGGGAATCTTGTCGAGTTCATGACCTACCGGGAGGAGCCCGCCCCATGACCGCTGACCTGGTTATCCGTGGAGGAACGGTCTTCGACGGGAGTGGCTCCCCCGGCCGTGTGGCCGACGTGACCATCACCGACAACGTGATCCAGGAGATCGGCCCCCACCTCGAGGGCCGGGTCGAACTGGACGCATCGGGTTGTGCCGTGGCCCCGGGCTTCATTGACATCCACACCCACTTCGATGCCCAGGTGTTCTGGGATCCCGAGCTCAAGCCCTCCTCGTACCACGGAGTCACCACGGTCGTGGCCGGCAACTGCGGTTTCTCCATCGCTCCGTGCCGTCCCGAACACCACGACGTAATCGTGCACACGCTGGAGAACGTGGAGGGCATGGACGCAGCGTCCCTCTCCGCCGGCATCGTGTGGGAATTCGAGACCTTCCCGGACTACCTCGAGCTGGTCCGGAGCCGGGGGACGGCGCTCAACTTCACCGCCTATCTGGGCCACACCGCGCTGCGGCTGTACGTGATGGGCGATTCCGCCTATGAGCGGGCGGCGACGCCCGACGAGATCGATCACATGTGCCAGCTGCTGAGCGAGGGACTGGCCCTCGGCGCCGCCGGGTTCTCGACCAGTTTCTCGTTTGCCCATCGAGGGGTGGACGGCAAGCCCGTCCCCAGCCGCTTTGCCGAGATGGACGAGGTGGAAGCGCTGTTCATGACGGCGGGCAAGTCAGGCAAAGGCGTGGTGCTGACTACGCCCGGCTGGCAGTGCGAATATGCCGACGTCTATACCTGGCAGCCCCGCGTGGGCCGGCCCTTCACCGGCCCCCTGTTCGCCGCCTCGAACGGGAGCCACCTCAAGACGGTGAAGCTGCACCAAGAGGGCATTGCCCGGGGCGCCAACGTGTGGCCGCAGGTCACCCCGCGCCCGCTGACCATGCAATTCACCCTGGCCGACGCCTACAACCTCAACGTGGGCGAGGTGTTCGCCGAGCTCATGAAGGTGAGCCGCCCGGTCCGGGAGGCCGCGTTCCGGGATCCGAAGTGGCGGGCCCTGGCCTTCAACGACCTCGAGCACGGGTCCACCGGCATGAAGCCGCGCTGGGACACCTACGAGGTCTCCGAATCGAAGCGGTTCCCTGAACTGGTGGGCCGACGGGTGTCCGACATTGCCGGCGAGCGCGGGTCCAGCCCCCTCGACGTGATGTGCGAGCTGTCGCTGGCCGAGGACCTCACCACCCGCTTTCGCGCCTATATCGCCAACGACGACCCCGACGCGGTGGGCCTGCTGCTCACCGAGGATCACGTCATCCTGGGCCTCACCGATGCCGGTGCTCACGTCGATCAACTGTGCGACGCCCCGCTTCCCACCGACCTGCTCGGCCAGTGGGTCCGGGAGCGCAAGATCATGCCCCTCGAACAGGCCATCAACAAGCTGACCGGTGAGCCGGCCGACATGTTCGGCTTCGAACGTCGGGGCTACCTGCGCCAGGGCTACTTCGCCGACGTCTGCGTGTTCGACCCGGCGACGGTGGGTCCCGGTCCCCAGAAACGTCTGCGCGACCTACCGGCCAACGGCGAACGCCTCACCAACGAGGAGCCCAGCGGGGTCCGGCACGTGCTCGTCAACGGCACCCTGATCCGCAAGGACGAGGTACAGCTCGATCTCGATGAGCTGCCCGGCGCCCACGCCTCACTTGTCTGAGCGCACCAGATAGGGTCGGAATCTCGGGACAGGCCAAAGGGGAGGGTCGCCCATGTTGGATGTGATCATTCGGGGCGGAGATGTCGTCGACGGAACGGGCACTCCCCGACGCCGGGCCGATGTCGGCGTGGCCGATGGCCATATCGTCCAGGTCGGCGGCATCACCGACGAGGCGGTCTCGGTTATCGATGCCACCGGCATGGTCGTCACCCCGGGGTTCGTGGACGTCCATACCCACTTCGATGCTCAGGTGTTCTGGGACTCGGCTCTGACGCCATCGCCATTCCACGGGGTCACGACAGCCCTGGCCGGCAATTGCGGATTCACCATCGCACCCCTGTCGACTGATCCGGCCGACGGCGAGTATCTGATGCGGATGCTGGCTCGGGTGGAAGGGATGCCCCTCGAGGCGCTGCGCCAGGGGGTTCCGTGGTCCTGGACCTCAACGGAGCAATACCTCGCCTCCATAGACGGCAACCTCGGGATCAACGCCGGCTTCATGGTCGGCCACTCGGCCATCCGCCGAGTGGTGATGGGGGCGGAGGCGAACCGTCGAGAAGCGACACCCGACGAGGTCGCCCACATGGGCCGCCTGTTGCACGACAGCTTGGAGGCCGGGGGCATCGGCTTCTCGTCCTCGTGGGCGCGAACCCATAACGATGCCGACGGTCACATGGTGCCCTCGCGCCACGCCGGACGCGACGAGCTCATCGATCTCTGTCGAGTGGCGGGTATGCACGAGGGGACGTCGCTGGAGTTCATTCCCATGGTCGGCCCGTTTGAGCCGTGGGCCAGCGAGCTCATGGCCGACATGTCGGTGACGGCGGGGCGGCAACTCAACTGGAACGTGCTGACGGTGTCGGCCGCCGACGCCGCTCAGGGCCGGGCCAAGCTAGAGGCGGGTGATGTGGCCAAGGACCGGGGCGGCAAGGTGGTCGCCCTCACCGTGCCCATGAACTTCACGCTCCGGCTGAACTTCTCGTCCGGGTTCGTGCTCGACGCCATGCCGGGTTGGGAGGAGCCCATGGCGCTGTCGTCATCGAAGAAGCTGGAGCTTCTGGGCGACCCGGCCGCTCGGGCCGCCCTCGACGCAACAGCCCAGCAACCGGGAAACCCGCTGCGACCGGTGGCCAACTGGTCGACCAAGGTGATCTTCGACGTTGTGGCCGACGAGAACCGCGACTACGTCGGGCGCACCGTGGGTGCCATCGCCGAGGAGCAGGGCCGCAACCCCTGGGACGTGTTGTGCGACATTGTCATTGCTGACGACCTGCGTACCAGTTTCGGTACCCCGGCCCCCCGTGAGACCGACGAGGACTGGAAGACGAGAGTCGAGTTCTGGCGCGATCCTCGAGTGGTCATCGGGGCGTCCGATGCCGGGGCTCACCTCGACCTGTTTGCCACGTTCAATTACCCGACCGTTCTCCTGGCCGAAGCGGTCCGCCAACGCGGACTGCTGCCGTTGGAGGAGGCGGTCCATCTCCTGACCGACGTGCCCGCTCGTCTCTACGGACTGGAGGGACGCGGCCGCATTGAACAAGGGTGGCACGCCGATCTCGTCGTGCTCGACCCCCAGCGCGTCAAGAGCGATGACATCGCCATGCGCTTCGACGTCCCTGGCGGCGCCGGCCGCCTCTACGCGGGGGCGCAAGGCATCGAACATGTACTGGTCAACGGCCAAGTGCTGGTCAGCCAGGGAAGACTGACCAACCAGCGTGCCGGTACCCTCCTCCGATCGGGCCGTGACACGGCAACACCCGACCTGGGTTGAGTCCAGTATTGAACCGTGTACCTGATTCTGCCGTCTAGGGCCGTACGACGTCAGGAAGTGGGCAGCGATAGAGCTTGGCTGCGTTCTCACAGCAGATCATGCGCAACTCAGTCGTCGGCAAGTGACCCCAGAGTTTCTCGATGATCGCCTGGGTGTCGGGCCAGGTGCTGTCCCCATGTGGGTAGTCGACCTCAACGCAGATGTTCTCCACCCCGATGGTGTACCTGGTGTCCATGGTCACGACATCCTCGATGGTGCAGAACCAGAAATTCCGGCGCAGCACGTCGGCTGGGCGCAACCCGTTCATCCCCTCGAGGCCGTAGCCGGAGCGGTCGCAGATGTTCTCGAGCCGCTCGACCAACATGGCCACCCACCCGATGCCCCCTTCCGACATGGCGATCTTCAGGCTGGGGTAGCGAACCGGGTAGCCGGACCACAGCCACTCGGTGCATGCGGCCAGCGCCAGCTGGCCGAACAGCGTCGAGGTCAGTTGGGCGCGCCGCGGGCCCGCGTCCTCGGGCGCCTCATAGTTCCCCGAGGAGCCAACGTGAAGGGAAATGACGGTATCGGTCTCGGCACACGCGGCAACGATCGGATCCCAATAGCCCGAGAACAGGCTGGGAAGGCCGATCCGCTGTGGCCGTTCGGGGAGCGATACCGAGGTGAAGCCACGGTCGGCGTTCCGACGGATCTCCTTGGCGCCCTCTACGGGATCGGTCAGGAAGGTGATGCCCATGGGGACCAGTCGGTTCGGGTACTGCGAGTACCACTCCTCGAAGAACCAGTCGTTCCAGGCCTTGGTCACGGCCAGGCCCAGCTCGGGATCATCGGCCTGCGAGAACACCCGACCGCAGAACCCGGCGATCATCGACGGAAAGTTGACCGATGACCACACGCCGTTCAGGTCCATGTCCTTGATCCGGGCGTGGACGTCGTAGCAGCCGGGCCGCATGTGTTCGAACCGCAACGGCTCGAACACGATGCCTTCCCGCCGTCGACCGACGATGGCGTTCATGCCCGCCTGATAGTGGTCACGACCCTCGAACGCCCACGCCTCACTGCCGTCTGGCCTCTCCACGATCCTCGGTGCTCGGTCCTGCAGATGGCTCGGCAGCCGGCCTTCGAACATGTGCCGCGGTTCCACAAGATGGTCGTCCACCGAAATGACCGTGAACGTGGCCTCCTTGGGCTCGGGTTCGGGCAGAAACAGTTCGTCAGCTAGCACGTCACGTGCTTCCCGGTGCCGCCGTGGTGAACTCGAGGTGCAGGTCGATCAGCCCCCGGAGGGCATAGGTCGGATCGTAGCGGTAGCGGCGCGCCTGGGCAGGGCCGTGATGGGTCTCCGAGATGCGAATGTCGTCGGTACGGTCCAGGAACCGCTCGAGGGTACAGATCGTTTCGGCCCGAGCGAGGGGGGCGCCGGCACAGGTGTGGATGCCGTGTCCGAATCCGAGGTGCTGGCGACCGTTGGCGCGGTCGAGGCGAAACTCGGCTGGGTCCTCGAACATGCGTGGATCCCGGTTGGCGGCATCGTTCATCACATAGACGGTCGTCCCGGCCGGGAGATCGAGGCTTCCGACGGTGGTCGGGACGCGGGCCAGCCGGAAGGAACCCTTGAGCGGGCTTTCGACCCTCAGCGCTTCTTCGATGAACGCGGGGATGAGACCGCGATCGTTGCGCAGCGCCTGTTGCAGGTCGGGTCGGTCACCCAGGATCTGGAACGAGATGGTGATGAGCCGGGCCGTCGTCTCCGAGCCCGCGGAGAAGAGGTTGGCGGCGATCTTCATGACATCGTCCACCGGCGGCAACGATCCATCAGGGAAGGTGGCGTGGGCCATCTCGGTCATGATGTCGTGGCGCGGGTGCTGGCGTCGGTCCTCGATGTAGCGCGTGAACTGCTCGTACAGGTACTCGAGTGGTTTGTGCTCCATGCGGGCCGGGCGCACC
>DATMMO010000183.1:0-8697 GCA_035569695.1 Acidimicrobiales bacterium
GGCGGCGAACTCGCGGGGCATGCCCAGCACGCGTTCGCTGATGATATTGCGCTGCATCTCGTTGCTGCCCCCACCCAGGCTCCCGCCCTGTCGGAAGAGGAACTGGATCCCGGCCTCGCCGGCCACGTCCCCCTCCTCCCAGACGCCGGCGCCCAGGCCGGCCAACTCCAGGGCCATGTCGAAGTGCCGTTCGGCATTGGTGGCGGCATAGAGGCGGGGCAGCGAGCCCGCCGGTCCCGCGAACTGCCCCGTCCTCATCCCGGTGGTGACCCGGGCGATGAGCTGTGCCGACACCCGGTCGTTGACTCGGCCCTCGGCCACCAGTTGTCGAACCCGGGGGTCGCCGGTGCTGCCGGTGGCCCGGGCCAGCTCGAGCAGCTCGTCGCGGCCGCCACTGCGGTCACCGGCACCGCCGGAGCCGCTGACGTAGGGGGAGCCGCCGCCCACCGCATCGCGCTCGTGAAAGAGGAGGCGGGAGGCCACCGTCCACCCGTCGTTGACCTGGCCCACCACGTTCTCGGCCGGGATGGCCACATCGTCGAAGAACTCCTGACAGAACTCGTTCCACCCGTTGACCATCTTGATCTGCTGCAGCTCGATGCCCGGTTGATGGATCTTCACGATGAACATGGTCAGGCCGCGGTGCTTGGTGGCATGCCAGTCGGTACGGGCCAGGCACAAGGCGTAGTCGGCCCGGAATGCGCCCGAGCTCCAGATCTTCGACCCGTTGAGGACGAACACGTCGCCGTCGCGCGTGGCCCTGGTGACCAGGCCGGCCAGGTCGGACCCACCTGAGGGCTCGGACAGGAACTGCACCCATACCTCGTCGGCCGACAGGATGGCCGGGAGGTGCTTCTGCTTCTGCTCCTCGGTCCCGAAATCGAGCAGGGTGGGAGCGAGGATGGAGAGCGACGGGATGTTGAGCAGCACCGGCATCTCGTAGGGGACCGACTCCCGGGTGAACACGGCCTGGTGCTGGCGCGACAACCCCTGGCCCCCGTACTCACGCGGGAAGCACAGACCGGCGAACCCCCCATCGAAGAGGATCCGCTGCAGGTGCCGGGAGCGCAGACCGTCCTCGTCCTCGGTGGCCAGTTGCTGGTTGGTCCGGCCGTCCAGGCGGGGCATGGACTCGGCCAGCCAGGCTCGGGCCCGGAGACGGAAGGCCTCGAGGTCTTCGGTGCTCGACGCAGTGTCGAGCGCTGCGGTGGTGTTGATGGACGCTGGGCTATTGACGGACACTGGGCTGTTGATGGACATAGGGCTCCTCGCCGGCGATCAGCTGTTGGTCAGGGTGCCGAGGTCCGAGGCCTTGGTGGCGTGGGGGGCCTTGGGGGTGCGGCGGGTGGAGCGGATGGCCACGTCCCGTCCGGCCTGGCGGGCCCGGAGGGCGGCGACCGTGGCCTCTGGCTTGGGGATGACCGAGAAGGGGTCGTAGCTGAAGTGGTTCATGGCGTTCAGGTGGGTCATCCGGTTGATGTCGTGCTCTTCCAGCTCGCCGATGTACTTCCACAGCTGTTCGGGAGCCGTGGGCCAGGTGGTGTCGGAGTGGGGGTAGTCGCACTCCCAGGTCACGTTGTCCATGTTCAAGAAGTCCCGGCTGGCCACGCCGAAGGCGTCGTCGATGAAACAGGTGATGACGTGCTCGTTGAACACCTCGGAGGGCAGCTGGTGGCCGAAGTCCTGGCCTGTCCAGGCGTGGTGCTTTTGGTAGTTGTAGTCAATGCGCTCCAAGAAGTAGGGGATCCAGCCGATCCCCCCCTCGGACAGGGCGAACTTGATGTCGGGGAACTTGCGCAGCACCGGGGACCAGATGAGGTCGGCCGCGGCCCGGACGATGTTCATGGGGGTGACGGTGATCAACACGTCGATGGGGGCATCGGGCGAGGTGATGACCAGCTCGGAGGACGAGCCGATGTGCATGCACACCACCACGTTCTCCTCCGAACAGGCCTGCCAGAAGGGGTCCCAGTGGTCGGAGTGGATCGAGGGCCAGCCCAGCTTGGACGGGTTCTCGGAGAAGGTGACGGCGTGGGCCCCCTTGGCTGCCGTGCGCCGGACCTCAGCCGCTAAGACCTCGGGGTCCCAGATGGCCGGGAGCGAACAGGGGATGAACCGGCCCGGGTGGGTGCCGCACCACTCGTCGATGTGCCAGTCGTTGTAGGCCCGGACCATGGCCAGAGCCACGTCTTTGTCCTCGGTGCGGGCAAACAGCTGGCCGCAGAACTGGGGGAAGGAGGGGAAGCACAGCGAGCCGAGCACGCCGTTGGCGTCCATGTCCTTGACCCGCTCGTTGATGTCGTAACACCCCGGGCGCAGCTCGTCGAAAGAGGTCGGCTCCATCCCGAACTCGTCGGGGGGACGCCCGGCCACCGCGTTCAGAGCGATGTTGCCCAGCTCTTGGCCCTCGTAGCTCCACGCACTGGTCCCGTCGGCCCGGGTGATGAACTGGGGGGCGAGGTCCACGTACTTGGCCGGCAACCGGTCCTCGAAGACATTGGGTGGTTCGACGACATGGTCATCGACACTCACAAGGATCAGGTCATCAACGTCCATCTCGGACCCCCTTGGCCATCTCGTGTGGCCATCTCGTGCTCGGCCGGGCCCGATTCTCCCAACCGATGGGGATCCGAGCCAATCAGAGAGCATAGCTCCGGCCTGCGGCGCGGAAAACGAGCGTTGACGCTACGGTGCAACCGAGAGCAAGCGACGAGGGGTCCATGCGCGCGGTCGAGATCACAGTGGACGTGACGGGAGTGGCCGGACGGGCCGAGCCGCTGAGCACCGCGGCCACGGTGTATCTACCCGATGCCTGCCCTGCGTCGTGCCCTGTTGTCTTCGCCTTCCCCGGTGGCGGGTACTCGCGCCGCTACTACAACCTCAGCATCGGCGACGGCTCGAGCTACAGCCAGGCCCGACACCACACCGATCGGAACATGGTGCTGGTGGCCTGCGACCATCTCTGCACCGGGGAGGCCACCATGCCGGCCGACCCGTTCGCCGTCACCTTGGAGCAACTGGCCCAGGCCAACGCCATCACCGCCGGGGTCATCGTCGACCAGCTCACGACGGGGACGCTGGCATCCGGTCTCCCTCCCCTCTCCATCTCCGCCTTGGTCGGCATCGGCCAGTCCATGGGTGGTTGCATCCTCACCGTCCACCAGGCCCTCTCGGAGACGTTCGACGCCGTGGCCTTCCTGGGCTCGAGCGGAGTCCACACCGCCTTCCCCGACCCGTCCGGGGGCACCCTGCCCATCACCGTGCCCCAGAGGGGGGACGATCTGCATAACGCCACGATGCCCACCATGTTCACGCCCGAACAGTTCCGCTACTGCTTCCATTACGACGACGTCCCCGCCGAGGTGGTCGACCTCGACATGGGTGTCGGTGCCGGAGCGGGAGACCGCCCGGCCTGGCGGTCGGCGGGAGCGCCACCGTGTGCCATGACCATGCTGTCGCCCGGGGTCGTGGCCTCCGAGGCCAGAGCCATCACCGTTCCGGTGCTGGTGGCCAGCGGCCAGCGCGATGTGGTTCCCGATCCCCATGCCGAGCCCGCCGCCTACCCGGGATCCCCGGACGTCACCGTGGTGGTGGTGCCCGAGATGGGGCACATGCACAATTTCGCCGGCACGAGGGTGCGGCTGTGGGATCGGCTGGCCAACTGGATCGACACCGTCGTCGACCAGCGCCGCGGGGCCGGGCTGTAGTGGCCGTGATCCCCCCGGACCACCGATACCCGCTCGGCGTGCACAGCGTGGTCTTCGGGCGCATCGACACGCGGGCCTGCTTCGAGCAGGCCGCCGCCTTGGGCTTCGATCATGTCGACATCGGAGAGGCGGCGCTGCGGGAGCTGGAGGCCGACGGCGGACCTCCGGTACGCCTGCCCGCCGGCGACATCCTCAGCATGCGTGGGTTCGCGCCCGGTCGTACCGCCCTGGCCCCGGTGCTCCGCCCCCACCAGTCCTACGACGAGATCGTCACCCTGTTGCGGGCCCACCCCGGAGCCCGGCTCGAGGTCGGACCGGACTCGGTGGCCGGGAGCGTCGAGTCCATCCGGCGACTGGCCACCGACGTACCGGGCCTCCGCTTCACCATCGACACCGGCCACATCACCGCCTGGGGTGAGGACCCCCTCGACGTCTTGGACCTGGCCGACCACGTCCAGCTCCGCCAGGCCGCCCCGGGCCGTCCCCAGCTCTGGCCGGACGAGGGGGTCATCGACTTCGCCGCCCTCGTGGCCTGCCTCCGCCAGGTCGACTACCGCGGGCTCCTCACCGTCGAGTACTTCGATCTGCCCGATTACGGCTGGCCCGTCGATGACCCGGTGGGCCACGCCGTGGCCCTGGCCCAGGTGGTCCGACCGCTGCTCCAGGGCTGATCGGCGGCCCGGGCTGAGCGTCGGTTCAGCTGATCGGCTCCAGGGCTGAGCGGCGGGCCGGCCAATCGGCGCCTCAGCCTTCTCGGACCCCGGGCTCGAATTCCACCGGCAGGTGGGTGATCTCCCGGATGGACGGGCTGTACTTTGGAATGAACCCCTCGGGGAGCCGGTAGGAGGGAATGCGCCGGTGCCATTCGGCCAGGGCCACCCGGAGCTCCATGCGGGCCAGGTGCGAGCCCAGGCAGCGATGGATGCCCACGCCGAAGCTCAGGTGCTTGATCGACTGGCGGGTGAAGTCCACCTCGGTCGGGCGCTCGAACCGGGCGGGGTCGATGTTGGTGGTGGCCAACAGCACGGCCATCCTCGTCCCCGAGCTGACCGGGCATCCCTCGATCTCGGTGTCGGCCGTCGTCACCCGGATGACGGTGGGCACCGGGCACATCCAGCGCAGAAGCTCCTCCACCGCCTTGGGCTGGAGGGCAGGATCCTCGACCAGCTGCCGCTGGTGCTCGGGGCTCCGGGCCAGGAAGGCGAAGAAGCACTCGAGGCTGGCCGTGACCGTGTCCAGGCCGGCCATCAGCTGCAGCAACGAGATGTTGAGCGTCTGCTCGCGGGTCAGCTCGCCGGCCAGCTCCAACCGGGAGAGGTGGCCCAGGATGTCGTCGGTCGGTTCCGCTACTCGCCGGTCGAGGGCCTCGCCGAAGAGCTCGAACACCCACTCTGCCGCCTTGGTCCGGGCCGAGTCCGCCTCGGCGCCACCCTCGCCCGGCGGGCGGATGAGGTCGTCCTTCACGGCCAGGAATTCGTCGAGCCGGTCGAGCGGCAACCCCAAGAGGTGGAGGAAGGTCCCCGAGGGAATGGGCAGGGCGAACTCGGCGGCCAGGTCGCAGCGGCCCCGCTCGATGAACTGGTCGATGCACTGGTTCACCAGCACCGCTACCTCGCCCTCGAGCTTGGCCATCTTGGGCGGGGTGAACAGCGGGTCGAGCATCCGGCGGTAGCGACGATGCTCGGGCGGGTCCACCTGCAGCGGGATCAGCCCCGTCTCCGAACCGAGATACTGGGCCTCGGGATTGGACGACACCAGCTCGGGATTGTGCATGAACTCGTCGATGGCGGTGGGGCTGGTCATCATGGAGACGGTGCCGAAGTCGAGAACGGCGGGGCCGGTGCGCATCTTCTCCCAGTCCGCTTGGACGTTGTCACCCCAGAGGCTCACGTCCTCTTCGGGCGCCACCTCATCTGATGCCGCCGGCGTATCCACGCTCATCCCTGCCTCCTCATCGAAAGTTGTCCCGTGCCATCGGATCTGCTCGAGACGGATTCCATCCGGCCCTGTCACGGTGAGGTGGCCGCAGCCGATATGCATTCCCCCAGCGAATAC
This sequence comes from Acidimicrobiales bacterium, assembly GCA_035569695.1. Classification (GTDB taxonomy): domain Bacteria; phylum Actinomycetota; class Acidimicrobiia; order Acidimicrobiales; family RAAP-2; genus DASXMT01. Next base: position 5,763 of record DATMMO010000183.1, read on the forward strand.
ATACTGGCCGACCACAAATGGCCGACTCCCCGTCAGGGCACGATAGCTGCTCGGAAAACACTCGTGTACGCCAGGCGGGTGTGGGGCATCATGTGCCAGCATCATCGGGGGCGGTCGCTGTCCATTGCAGCCGGGACGAGACCCCCGAAGACCGAGCACAGAAGAGAGCGACCATGGTGATCGACATCGAGACCGACACGACGGCGCTCATCGAGAAGCTGACCACCCAGCTCCTGGACGAGCACCCGCCGGCAACCACCGACCGAGCCGCCTTCCTCGGCGCCCGGTTCGATCTGGGCCTGGCTGCCGTTCACTTCCCGCCCGGCTGTGGCGGCCTGGGCCTGAGCCCCCGCGTCCAGTCCCTGGTCGAGGCCCGGCTGGGAAAGGCCGGCGCCCCCTCGTCGGCCTCGGTCAACCCCATCGGCGTGGGCATGGCCGCGCCGACACTGGCCACCCACGGCACCGACGCCCAGCGGGCTCGGTACCTCCGTCCCCTGTTCACCGGGGAAGAGGTGTGGTGCCAGCTCTTCAGCGAGCCGGGCAGCGGCTCCGACCTGGCCGGCCTGTCCACCCGGGCCGTGCGCGACGGAGACGTTTGGGTGGTGAACGGCCAGAAGGTGTGGACCTCGTTGGGCCATCTGGCCGACTACGGCATCCTGTTGGCCCGGACCAATCCCGACGTGCCCAAGCACAAGGGGCTCACGTACTTCCTGGTCGACATGTCCGCCGCCGAAGTGGATGTTCGACCACTGTTCCAGATGACCGGGGATGCCGAATTCAACGAGGTCTTCCTCACCGATCTTCACATCCCCGACTCCGACCGAGTGGGCGACGTCGGCGAGGGCTGGCGGGTGGGCCTGACCACGCTCATGAACGAGCGGGTGCTCATCGGTGGAGGCGTGGCCAAGCAGGGCCAGGGGGCCATCGCCCCGCTCGTCGAGCTGTACCGGGAGCGAGGGGGCAGCGGAGCGGTCCGCCAACGGGTGGTCGCACTCTGGGCTCGGGCCGAGGTCCTGCGGTTGACCAACCTCCGGGCCAGCATCGGTCGATCGACCGGCACCCCGGGCCCGGAAGGATCGATCGGCAAGCTGGCCCATACCGAGTTGATGCAGGACATTCACTCCACCACCATCGACCTGTTGGGCATGGAGGGCACCCTGTACCCCGCCGGCTACCGGAAGATCCGTTCCCAGCGGAGCTCCGAGGCCCCCAGCCGCCAACAGGCTTTCCTTCGCAGTCGGGCCAACTCCATCGAGGGCGGGACGACCGAGATCATGAAGAACATCCTGGCCGAGCGGGTCCTTGGCTTACCGGGCGACGTCCGGGTCGACAAGGAACTGGCCTGGGCCGACGTGCCCCGGTCCTGATCGGTTGGCGGTGGCCTCCGGCCGTCGCCTCGGGGCACCGACCCCTCAGGCCACGCCGTCCTTGGCCCCGTGCAGCTTGCGCAGGGAAGCGTGCAACGAGGCCTCTATCAGGCGGTCGTTGTCCTTGGAGATGAAGTCGTGCACCCGCTTCTCCAACAGCACCCGCATGAGCGGGTTGAAGACGTCGTAGGTCTCCCGAAAGTAGACACGGGTCTTTCCCTCGCCCAGATCCTCCAGCTTCGTCCACCCCGACGCCTTGGACCACAGCGGCTTCCCGATGGCGTCGTAGCGCCACGACACCGGGCGCTTGGCCTCGGTGATCCACTCCCACGATTGCGCCTTCCCCCCGGACAGGAGGTACTTGGGAACGGGAAAGTAACAGTGGCGGACCAGACCGTTGCCTTCCTCGTCGCCCTGGTGGTAGATCTCGATCTTCACCGTGTCCGTCTCGATCCCCGTGCGCGTGCGCGCCCAGATCACGTCCCAGACCTCCTCGGGTGTGCCGTCCACCACGAAATCGAATCGATGGTCTTGCATGAACCCTCCTCTGCTGCACGCTCTCGCCTGCAGGCCGTTTGTCGCTCTGTGCTGTCTTGTCTGCCTGTCCTGTCTTGTCGGTCTGCTCGCGGCTCGCGGCTCGCGGCTCGCGGCTCGCGGCGGGGTCCTAGCCCCCCACCACCGTCGTCGTCACTGCCCCGTGATCGGCCACCAGCTGGCGCTTGAGCACCTTGCCCCCGGCATTCCGGGGCAGCTCGGCCAACAAGGTGATCTGACGGGGCACCTTGTAGCCGGCCAGGTGCCCGGCCGCGAATTCCTGGAGCTCGTCGGCCGAGAGCACCGCGCCGGGGCGCAGGGCCACGAAGGCGGCCACGTCCTCGCCCAGCACCTCGTGGGGGACACCGACCACCGCCGCCTCGAGGACGGCCGGGTGAGCGTGGAGCACGGCCTCGACATCGTTGGCGTAGACGTTCATCCCCCCGCGGATGATCATCTCCTTCTTCCGGCCGACGATGTAGAGGTAGCCGTCGTCGTCCAGGTAGCCCAGATCGCCGCTGTGGAGCCAGCCTCCCTCCCACATGGCTGCGGTGGCCTCGGGGTCCTTGTAGTACTCCCGGTGCTTTCCCGGGTACTTGGTGGTGACCTCGCCCACCTCGCCGACGGCCACGTCGGTCCCGGCGTCGTCGAGGATCCGGACCTCGACCGGCGGTCGGGGCTTGCCCACCGCGCCGGGGCGGGTGCGCGACGCCTCGGCGTCCATGGTGAAGGTGGCATAGCCGCCCTCGGTCTGGCCGTAGCTGTTGAGAACGGCGGCGCCGGGCACCGCCTCCTGCAGCCGGCGAAGGGTGTCCGGGGCCAGGGGGGCGCTGCCCAACGTGACCATCTCCAGGCTGGACAGGTCGGCTGTTTCGAACCTCGGATCATGGATCAGCAGCTGGGCCATGGCCGGAACCACGAACGTGGCCGTGGGTCGCTCCCGTTCGACGACGTCGAGCCACTGCCCGATGTCGAACTTGGGCAGGTAGAGGGCGGTCATGCCCAGCTTCATGGGATTGTGGATGAAACCGAGG
>DATMMO010000184.1:0-3833 GCA_035569695.1 Acidimicrobiales bacterium
GTGTCCACGCCCGAGTGCACGTTGAAGGTGGCCAGGGACATCCGGGGCATCCTCGAGTATGGCAGCGGGAGCGAAGACCGTTGCGTCGTTCCCTACACTCCGTGCATGGGACGGGAGCCGATGCCATGAAGTTCGAGACGATGCTGTCCGGTCTGGACGGGGTGGCCGCACAGGCCCGTCTGCTCGAGGACCTGGGCCTCGACGGGGCCTTCACCTTCGAGGGCCCCCACGATGTGTTCACCCCGCTCCTCCTGGCCGCCACGGCCACCACCACCTTGGAGCTGCTGACCAACGTGGCCATCGCCTTCCCCCGCAATCCCATTCAGCTGGCCCATCAGGCCTACGACCTCCAATCGGTGTCCCAGGGCCGCTTCACCCTGGGCCTCGGGACCCAGGTCCGGGCCCAGATCGAGCGCCGCTACGGCAGTGCCTTCGAGCGGCCCATCGCCCGGATGCGCGAGCTGGTGGCCGCCCTCCGGGCCATCTTCGCCAGTTGGGAGACGGGCGAGCGACTGGATGTCCGGGGCCAGTTCTACACCCACACGCTCATGCCCCCGACGTTCAACCCTGGGCCCAACCCGTTCGGCTCACCACCGATCTTCCTCGGGGGCCTGGGGCCCCAGATGGTGCGATTGACGGCCGAGATCGCCGACGGGTTGCTGGTCATGCCGTTCAACACCGAGCGCCACTTCCGCCAGCGGACGCTGCCGGCGCTGTCCGAGGGCCTCCGTCGTGGCGGACGGGACCGGAGCGAGCTCAGCGTGACGGCCGAGGTCATCGTGGGCTGCGGTCGCGACGAGCAGGAGCTGGCCACGGCCATGACCGGTGCCCGCTGGCTCCTGTCCTTCTACGCGTCGACCCCGGCCTACCGTCCCGTCCTCGAAGTCGAGGGGTGGGAGGATCTCCAGCCCGAGCTCAACGCCATGTCCAAGAGCGGGCGCTGGGCCGAGATGCCCGCGCTGCTCGACGACGGCATGGTGGCGACCCTGGCCGCGGTGGGCTCGCCGGCCGAGGTGGCGGCCCAGATCCGGCGGCGTTTCGGGGGTGAGGTGGATCGGGTCGGCTTCTACACGCCCTATGCAGTCAGTCCCGAGACGGTGGGCGAGCTGGTCGATGCCCTGCGCCATGGCGACGAGGCGACGCCGGCATAGCGGGCGAGACAGGATGGGGTCATGAGCGAGAGCGACGCATACGACGAGTTCGGGCTGTTCAGCGAGAACGCGGCCGAAGCCGGCCTGGCCTGGTCAGGACCGCCCACCGTGGTCCGCCGGTCGGTCGAGGTCGACCCCGGTCGCCAGGTGAGCGCCCTGGTGTGGGGTGAGGCCCCGCCCGACCTGGTCCTGGTCCATGGGGGTGGCCAGAATGCCCACACGTGGGACACGGTGGCGCTGGCTCTGGAGCGCCCGTTGGTGGCCATCGACCTCCCCGGTCATGGTCACTCCGACTGGCCCGGTGACAGCCGGGCCCTCGATCCGCCGTCCATGGCCGCCGACGTCACCCGGGTCATGACCGAGCTGGCCCCAAAGTCCCGGGCCCTGGTGGGCATGTCCCTGGGCGGGATGACCGCCATCGCTGCCGCCGCCCGCCACCCCGAGCTGGTGCCCAAACTGGTGCTGGTCGACGTGACCCCGGGGGTGAACGAGAAGAAGAGCTCGGACATCGCCGCCTTCCTGGCCGGACCGGAGACCTTCGCCTCCTTCGACGAGATCCTGCAGCGCACCATTGCCTTCAACCCCACCCGATCGGAGTCGTCGCTGCGCCGGGGAGTGCTGCACAACGCGGTGCAGCGCGACGACGGGACCTGGACCTGGCGTCATCAGCTGGGGCGCCCCTCGGGGTCGAGTGGGCTCCACGTCGACGGGCTCGACTTCGGTTCGTTGTGGGACGACGTGTCCAAAACGGCCATGCCCCTCCTGCTGGTGCGGGGGGGCCTGAGCCCGGTGGTCGACGACGACGACGTGGCCGAGCTCCTCCGGCGCCGGCCCGACGCCGAAGTCATCGTGGTCGACAACGCCGGCCACAGCATTCAAGGAGACCGCCCGGTGGAGCTGGCCAGGATCCTCACCGAGTTCCTGGCCAGCTCGTAGCGGGGCCCGCCTTAGGCGGCTAGCGGCTGCGCCCCGGTGACCGGGGCCGCCTCGGCCTGGGCGGCGTCGTCGGCCAACGCCACGGCCAGGACCTCACCGATGTCGCTGGCCAGATGGAACGTCATCTGGTCGCGAACCGACTCGGGCACGTCCTCCAGGTCCGGGCCGTTGCGGGCGGGCAGGACCACCGTGGTCAGCCCGGCCCGGTGGGCGGCCAGCACCTTCTGGCGGACGCCGCCGATGGGCAGCACCCGACCCTGCAGGGTGACCTCACCGGTCATGCCCACCACCGACCGAACCGGTCGATCGCGCAGCAAGCTGACCAGGGCGGTCGTCATGGTGACGCCCGCCGAGGGACCGTCCTTGGGGATGGCACCGGCCGGCACGTGCAGGTGGAACCGCTTGCCGGCGAAGCTGTCGGGCTCGATGCCCAGGGCTTCGGCGTGGGAGCGCACATAGGAGAGGGCGATCTCGGCCGACTCCTTCATGACATCGCCCAGCTGGCCGGTCAGGGTCAGACCCTCGGGGCCGTCCGACACCGACGCCTCGACGTACAAGACGTCACCACCGGCTCCGGTGACGGCCAAACCGGTGGCCACACCGGGGACCGCAGTCCGATCAGCGGTCTCGAAGAAGAACCGGGGACGTCCCAACCACTCCCGGACATCGTCGGTGTCGATGACCACTGGCGCAGGCGCTTCCCCGGCGGCCAGCTTGGTGGCCACCTTGCGGAGCAGTCGACCGAGCTCGCGTTCCAGCGAGCGCACGCCGGCCTCCCGGGTGTAGTCACCGACCACGGAGCGCAGAGCCCCATCGGTGATGGTGACCTCGTCCTCGCGGAGCGCGGCGCGCTCCAGCTGGCGCCCGACCAGATGATGTCGGGCGATGGCCACCTTCTCCTCCTCGGTGTAGCCGTCCAACCTGATCACTTCCATCCTGTCCAACAAGGGAGCAGGGATGGTGTCGATCATGTTGGCCGTGGCGATGAACAGCACCTTGGACAGGTCCAGCTCCACTTCCAGGTAATGGTCCCGGAAGGTGTGGTTCTGGGCGGGGTCGAGCACTTCCAACAGGGCCGACGACGGGTCGCCCCGGTAGTCGGCGCCCAGCTTGTCCACCTCGTCCAGCACGATGACCGGGTTCATGGTCCCCGCTTCACGCAGGGCCCGCACCAGGCGACCGGGTTGGGCGCCCACATAGGTGCGCCGATGACCACGGATCTCCGCCTCGTCCCGGACACCGCCCAGGGCGACACGGACGAAGGACCGATTGAGGGCGCGGGCCACCGACTCGCCTAGCGAGGTCTTACCCACGCCGGGGGGGCCGACCAGGGCCAGGATGGCCCCGTTCCCACGACCGCCCACCGGCGCCAGGCCCCGGTCGGCTTGCAGCTTGCGGACGGACAGGTGCTCCAGGATGCGCTCTTTCACGTCATCCAGGCCGTCATGGTCCTGGTCGAGGATCTCGGAGGCCGCCTTCACGTCCAGCCGGTCCTCGGACAGCTCGCCCCAGGGGATCTCCAGCACCGTGTCCAACCACGTGCCGATCCACCCGTGCTCGGGGCTCTGCTCGCTGGTCCGCTCCAACTTGGCGATCTCGCGCTCCACCGCCTTGCGCACGGCCTCGGGCAGGTCTCTGCCCTCGATGGCGGTGCGGTAGTCGTCGGGTGCGTCCTCGTCAGACGGGTTGAGCTGGCCCAATTCCTTGCGGATGGACTCGAGCTGACGCCGCAACAGGAACTCGCGC
>DATMMO010000185.1:0-7909 GCA_035569695.1 Acidimicrobiales bacterium
CGCTCGAAGACCCGGGCCCGCTGCTCGTCATCGAGGCCGGGGCCGTCGTCGGCCACCTCGACCACGGCCTCGTCCTCGGTCTGGCTCACCCGGACCACCGTGGTCGTGCCGATGGGCGTGTGGGCTCGAACGTTGGACAACAGGTTGTCGAGCACCTGGCGGAGGCGCAACGGATCGCCGGTGACTTCGACGGGGCGGGCGGCTTCGAGCCGTACGGGCCAGTCCGGACCGACGGCTGCCGCGGTGTGGACAGCGTCGGCGCTGAGCTTCACCAGCTCCACCTGCTTCTGATCCAAGGGAAGACCCTCGTCCAGCCGGGCCAGGGTCAGGAGGTCCTCGACCAGATGCCCCATCCGAGCCGACTCCAAGCTGATGCCGGCCATGGCCCGGTCGAGCTCCGGGCCCGACGTGGCCATGCCCAACTGGTACATCTCGGCGTAGGCAGACACGGCCGAGACCGGCGTGCGCAGCTCGTGCGACGCGTCGGCCACGAACTGGCGCAGGCGGCCCTCCGAGGCGCGCAGCTCGGCTTCGGTGGCGTCGCGTTCGTCAAAGGCCCGTTGAATACGGGACAGCATGATGTTGATGGTGCGGGCCAGCCGCCCCACTTCGGTCTTGCCGTTCTCACCCGGCACTCGGTGGTCGAGCTCGCCTTCAGCGATCGACTCAGCCGTGCGTTCGACCTCCTCCAGCGGCCGCAGCCCGACCCGGACCAACCACCAGCCCAGCAGGACGGCGGCAATGAGGGCCGCTCCGCTCACGATCAGCTCGATGAACAGCAGGCGGTTGAGGGTGTTGTTGGTGGCATCGAGTGGCGTGGCCACGATGAGCACGTCGCCGTCACCGAGTTGCGAGGCTCGCACCCGGAAGGACGGACCTCCCGCCTGGGTGGCCGCGGTCGTGAAGTACGCGGCCGGGAAACCGTTGGGCTGGATGGTGTATCCGGTGATGTGGGTGGGCAGGCGGGGCGTGTAGGAATGGCCGTTCACCTGGGCGGGACTGATCTGGACAACGGTGCCCGAGGCCGAACGGATCTCGCAGAAACCACCGACGATAGGGCTCCGAGGGTGAATTTCATGACAGGCCTGGGAGGGGTTGAACGGGTTGGTGCCCGGCAACGCCGACCCTCCGAAATTGGGATTGGGAACGTGTTGGGGGGTGATCAGGCTCTGATCGACCTGGGTGTAGAGGAATGAGCGCAGGGCCGAGTAGGTGACCACATCCGCGACCAGAAGGGCGATCAGGGCCACGGCCCCGACAGCGAGAAGGAGGCGGATCCGAAGGGACATCGCGTGCCGTTACCGCTCTTCTTTGAGCACGTACCCGACCAGCCGCAGCGTGTGGATCAGCGGGGGCCCATGGGCCTCGAGCTTCTTGCGCAGGTAGCTCACGTAGGTCTCCACCACGCTGGCGTCCCCGCCGAAGTCGTAGTGCCACACGTAGTCCAGGATCTGGGACTTGGACAGGACGATGCGGGGGTTCAGCAGGAAGAAGCGCAGGAGGGAGAACTCGGTGGCCGTCAGGTGGATCAGGGTGCCGTTCCGCCGGACCTCATGCGCGCCCTCGTCCATCTCGATGTCGGCGAATCGCAGTATTCCGTCATCGCCGGACTCTCCCTGTGAGCGGCGCAGGATGGCTCGGACCCGGGCGATGATCTCGGCCAGGGCGAAGGGCTTCGTCACATAGTCGTCCCCGCCGATGGTCAGCCCGGCCACCCGGTCCTCGAGGGCGTCCCGGGCGGTGAGGAACAGGATCGGAACCCGGATGGCGTCCCCCCGAAGGCGGCGGGTGACCTCGAACCCGTCGAGGTCGGGGAGCATGACATCGAGCACGATGAGGTCGGGCGGCCGCTCCTGGGCCGCGGCGAGGGCGTCGCGGCCATTGGTGGCCTCGTCCACCTCGAATCCCTCGTAGCGCAGCGAGGTAGCGACCGAGTCGACGATCGACGGCTCGTCATCCACTACCAAGATCCGCTGTCCAGCTTGCACTGTCACGCGCACCACCTCCGAGACGCCACCATCGCAGGGCCAACTATGCGTCAGATGTGGGCCGCCTGTGAACCCGCTGTGGAAAGGGAGGCCGGGGTGGGGCCGGGGTCTGAGAGGGCCGGGCTGGCCGAATCGCTGGTGAGTCGCTATTGGGGGCGGGGTTGGGCCGACTCGCTGCTGGGCTGCTCTTGGGGCGGGGTTGGGCCGACTCGCTGCTGGGCCGCTGCTGCCGGCGCTTCGTGGCCTGCCTTGGGCGTGCACACAGGCGGCGCTCAGGCTGACCGTTCAGGGTGGGCAGCGGAGCGAAATCCGTCAGAGCCAAGCGCCCAGATCTCAACCACTGGCTGAGTTGGCTGAGCTGGATGAGTGGCTGAGCTGGATGAACCGGCCGATTGGGCTGAGCTGCCCAGCGCCAGGAAAGGAAACGGTGCGGCACATGAGAGAACAAAAGCCAGCGGCGAGGCTGAAACAACGTGCGGCAACAGCCATGGGCATGGTGGCTCTGTCCGGTTTCGTTGCGGTGGGGGCTTGTGTGGCCGCCTCCATCTCACTGTGGGAGGTGAGCGGGGAACTGCGCCAGGCGCACGCTGTCTCCCGGAGCTCGCGCCGTGGCGCCTCGCGAGGTCGCTACACCCGACGCCAGCGATGCGGCCAGCACTCACGAGGCCACGAGAATTTGGATCTGTCCAGCAACCCGCTGAGCCCGCCAGGTCCTGCTGGTCAGGATGTCTGGGAGGCGGGTCAGAAAGCCTCGGAGGAGAATGCGCCTGCGAATTGGATGCGTCTGTGATTTCGATGGCTCGGAGTACCTGGGAATTGTCAGCTGTTACACAGGTTTTCCTGAGGTTGTTCTCAGCCCGGCGTGGCTAGCCCACCTGCACACGGCTGTTCGCCTCGGACCTCGGTGTGCCCGAGGCCATAGAGCTGGTCAAGACCGATAGCGTGTTGCCGGTACTAACCCGCAAAGTGGGCTCCACCAGGATGGACAGGGAGCCCAGGGTGGCGGCCTCGCTCCGATCCGGGTGGTGGACCTCCTTGCGGTGGAAGTTGAGGTCCTCTCAGACGGAGGGATCGGTGTCAAATGGGCGGCAGTGAAGCCGTACCTGAAAGGTTGTCGATGTTCACACGAGGAAGAATTGTTGTTGCCGCATCTGCACTAGGTGCGCTGTCGGTGGTCGGGGCGTCAGTGGGAGCGCTGCCCGCCGGCGCTGCATCCACTTCATCAGTTCCCAGTCCGGTAAACAAGCTGCTCTCGGCATCTGCGGCCAAGGCCCTGGGTTATCCAAAGGTTGCCGAGAAGCCTCAGTCCACTTCGAAGACGCAGCAGGCTGGCTGTCCGAAAGCGGCGCAGGTTGCTTACGAGGACAGTGCCAGCCAGACCGCAGTGATACCCGAGATCCTCGCCTGCACGACGACCAACAATGCGGCCGCCGCGCTGGCCAAGGCGCGAAAGTCCATAACCCCGAACACGGGGCAGACGCCGCCGAAGTCCCTCGGATCCAGCGCGTTCGAAGTGTCCACTGGGCCGTCGACCTTTGCGATCGCCTGGCAGCGGGGCAAGTACTTGGCCATCATCCAATACGACGTCAATGTGCCGGCCACATCCAGCACCTCGACGACAACGACGCCCACCCCAACTCCGATCACAGCCGCGCAGCAAAAGGCCCTCTCGAATGCCTCGCTGGCTCAGGACAAGACAATCAAGTAGTTCTTCGAGGTTCCCGATAGATCCTGGTTCTCGGTCGGAGTAGTCCCTCGGCGCCTCCCTTGCGTCAGCTGAGGCGTCGGCGGGAGCGTCGGTTGAGGCCGTTGGCCGTTGGCCGTTGGCCGTTAGGGGCGTTGGGGCAGGGGTTGGCTGGTGAGTCGGCTGAGAGGGGCCGGCCTGCGGTTGGCCGAGATTCACAGGTGGCGCCCAGCAAGGTCCCAGCCGACCCGCGTGAAGGTTGCCCAAAGTGGCACCCATGATCGACAGCCACGCTGAGATGAGCTGGACGGGATCACCGTCGCGCCGACTGCCGAGCCGGACGGCCGGGTGGCGGCGATGACGACGCTGCTCGAGCCGGCGACCCCTGAAACCGAGTCGGAAGCGCCCACAGCCGCGCACCGGAGCTGGATGCGCAGGTTCGTCCTTGGGCGCCCCGACGATCCGCGCTGGGTGCGACCCACGCTTATCGCACTCCTGGTGTCCACTGCGGTGGCCTATCTGTGGGCCTTGGGGGACTCGGGCTACGCCAACTCCTTCTATTCGGCCGCAGTGCAGGCAGGAACCAAGAGCTGGAAGGCGTTCTTCTTCGGCTCGTCGGACGCCTCGAATTTCATCACCGTGGACAAGCCCCCTGCCTCACTGTGGGTGATGGAGATCTCCGCCCGCATCTTCGGCGTGAATGCCTGGAGCATCCTGGTGCCCCAGGCGCTCGAGGGCGTGGCCACCGTCGCCGTCCTCTATGCCACCGTGCGCCGATGGTTCAGTCCCGGCGCGGCGTTGATCTCGGGCGCGGTCTTGGCCTTGACCCCGGTCGCCGTCCTCATGTTCCGCTACAACAATCCCGACGCCCTGTTGGTGCTGCTGCTCACCGTGGCCGCCTACGCCACGGTGCGGGCCCTGGAGCGGGCCCAGACCTCATGGCTGGTCGTGGCCATGGCCTGCATCGGCACCGGGTTCATCACCAAGATGTTGCAGGCGTTCATCCTGGTGCCGGTCATCGGCCTGGCCTACCTGATCTTCGCCCCCACGCCGTTGGCCCGGCGGATCCGCCAGCTCCTGGCCGCCGCGCTGGCACTCGTGGCCTCGGCGGGATGGTGGGTGGCCGCGGTGGCGCTCACTCCTGCCGCCAGCCGCCCGTACATCGGCGGCTCCCAGGACAACAACATCCTCAACCTCATCTTCGGTTATAACGGCTTCGGTCGCCTGTCGGGAAATGAGTCAGGAAGCGTCGGCGGCGCTGGTGCCGCCGGTTCCCGTTGGGGTCCGACCGGCTGGACTCGCATGTTCGGGTCGGACATGGGCGGCCAGATCTCGTGGCTGCTTCCGGCCGCTCTGATCCTGCTCGCCGCGGGACTGTGGATCACCCTGCGGTCACCCCGCACCGACCGGACCCGAGCCGCACTCGTGCTGTGGGGCGGGTGGCTCTTGTTGACCGGCGCCGTCTTCAGCTTCGCCGCCGGCATCATCCATCCCTATTACACGGTGGCTCTGGCCCCGGCGATCGCCGCCCTGGTCGGTATCGGCTCGGTGCTGCTCTGGCAGCGCCGGGAGCAGGTATGGGTGCGCATCGTGCTCGGAGCCACGCTGGCCCTGACCGGCGTCTGGGCCTATGTGCTGTTGAACCGCAGCCCGCACTGGCTCCCCTCCCTCCGGATCCTGATCCTGGTGGCCTGCGTGGCTGTCGGCCTCGCCATTGCCGTGGTCCCTCGCCTCCGCGGGCGGATAGCCGTGGCCGTTGCTGCGGTAGGCGTGATCGCCGCCTGCGCCGGGCCGGCGGCGTATGCCGTCAACACCATTGGCACCCCGGAGACAGGGGCCATCCCGTCCGCCGGCCCTGCCGTGGCCGGAACGTTGGGCGGCCCCGGCAGATTCCCTGGCGCTGGAGGGTTCGGGCGTGCCGGCGCCGTTGGGCCCGGTGGGTCCGTTGGTCCCGGTGGGCCCGGTGGTCGCACCTTCCCCGGAGCTGCAGGCGGTGGCTTCCCACGGGCCGGGGCGGGCACAGGCCGGGTTCCGGTGGCCGGTGGTTTCGGGCGGTTCAGACGCGGTGCCACAGGGGCGACAGGCGGCGCACCTGCGTTTGCCGGCGGTGGCGGTGCCAGCGGGCTCCTGAACTCCACCACTCCAGGGAAGGCACTGACTGCCGCGCTTCAGCGCAACGCCAGCCATTACACATGGGTGGCGGCCATCACCAGATCGAACTCTGCCGCCGGGTACCAGTTGGCCTCGGGTGACCCGGTGATGGCCATCGGCGGATTCAACGGAACCGATCCAGCACCGACCCTGGCCCAGTTCGAGGCGTACGTCCGGGCCGGAAAGATCCACTACTACATCTCGAGCGGCGGCTTCGGTGGCGGGGGTGGCTTCGGCGGAGGCGCCGCCGGAGGTGGAGGTGGCTTCGGCGGAGGTGGCTTCGGGGGTGGATCGAGTGGGGACGCATCGAAGATCAGCAGCTGGGTGGCGAGCCACTTCACGGCCAAGACGGTCGACGGCACGACGATCTACGACCTGACCCAGCCGACGTCGACCTCGGGTACCGCCGGTACCTCTGCAGCCTCGAGCTGAACGGGTCGGCTCTGCTCCGACGGTCTCGCTAACGTCCAGGGGTGGCCGATCATTCGACACCCTTGGACGAGGCCGACGTCGACCCTGATCCGTTCGCCCAGTTCGGTCGGTGGTTCGAGGAGGCGGCCACCGAGACCAGGATGCCCGAGGCGGTGGCACTGGCCACTGTCGACGATCGCTGCCGACCCTCCCTACGGATGGTGCTCATGAAGGGCTGGGACGAGCGGGGCTTCGAGTTCCACACCAACTACGAGAGCCGAAAGGGCCGCGAGCTCGAGGAGAACCCGCGGGCCGCCCTCTTGTTCTACTGGGACGCCTTTGGTCGGCAGATCCGGATCGAGGGCACCGTTGAGACGCTGTCGGCGGCGGAGTCCGATGCCTACTTCGACACCCGACCGATCGGTGCCCAGATCGGCGCTCACGCCTCGGAGCAGAGTCGGCCGACCGACAGCCGAGAGACACTGGACCGAAGGGTGCAGGAGCTGACCAGGGAGTACGAAGGCAGGCCCGTACCTCGACCAGCGTCGTGGGGCGGGTATCGGTTGCGCCCTGCCTGCTTCGAATTCTGGCAGAACCGGGACGACCGGCTCCACGACCGGTTGCGCTACCTGCCGACTGGGAGTACCTGGCGCATCGATCGCCTGCAGCCCTGACCGGGATCCTGCAGCCCTGATCGGGCCCGCCCAGCCCTGATCGGGAGAAGCATCAACGATCCCTCGTACCTCGGCGCCCCCGTACCCGGGGTCGGCCGCGTGTCCCCTGCGGGCGGCGTGAACCTGTCCGCTCAGCTCGTACCGTCAAGACTGATCGTCGCTGCTCCTTCCGGGCTCCCGCCCACCAATGGCTCTGGTGACCGCCGCCGTGGCCTGCACCAGCCGTTCGCCCAGCCTCGGCACCTCCTCGGCCGTCACGGCGGGGGGAAGGTCGAACAGGGACAGGGCCAGTTGCACCGAGGCATCGGCCCCGAAGACCGGTGCGGCCAACATGCTCAACCGGTAGGAGTGATGGGGCTCGAGGTCCACCAACAGGTACTCCTGTTGACCGAGCTCCTCGAGCACCTCCGACAGCGGTCGGTCGCCGTCAGCGATGGCCCGCTCCAGCACGGCCCGCGCATCGACCTCCAGGGACATCGAGTACCCCCGCTCGCGGACCCGGTCAACCGCGGCCTTGTAGCTGGCCAGCTGCTCCTCGGTGGCGTTCGGGCCCAGCTTGCGCAGCCACCGTTCGATCGGGGTCGGCCCGGCCCACGCCATGAACACGGTGCCCAGGGGCGGGGCCAGGGGGATCCGCTGGCCCGCCTGCACGTGGGTGCTCAGGGGTCTGGCCCGTCCCACCACGGCCAACAGCACGATGTCGTCGCCCAGCACCGCGGACGCCACACACTGGACGTTCAGATCCTTGGCTAGTTCCTGCATCTCATCTCGGGCGTAGTCGACCACCTCGAGCTGGCGGGCTCCGGCGGCACCGGCGATGGTGATGAGCGCCGGTCCCAGCCGGTAGGTCTTGTCACGGGGATGCCGCACCACCCACGCTCGTTCGGTCAGCGTGGCCAGCAGGGCATGGGCTGTGGCCTTGCTCAGCTCGAGCTCTCGACACAGCTCTGACAGGGTGAAGTCACGATCGGGGTTGGACCCGAGGAACTCGACCACATCGA
>DATMMO010000186.1:0-2701 GCA_035569695.1 Acidimicrobiales bacterium
CCTCCCCTCGGTGCGCCAGGTCTTCGCCGTGAACGTCGTCGCCCCGCTGGCCCTGATCCAAGAGGCCATGGCCACCCTCATGGCCTCGCCGGATCCGCGGGTGATCAACGTGAGCTCCGATGCCGCCGTCGAGGCCTACGACGGATGGGGCGCCTACGGATCGTCAAAGGCGGCACTCGACCACCTCGGTGCGGTGCTGGCCGCCGAGAACCCCCGGCTCCGGGTGTGGGCGTTCGATCCGGGCGATATGCGGACCCAGATGCACCAGGACGCCTTCCCCGGAGAGGACATCTCCGACCGACCCGATCCGGCCACGGTGGTTCCCATAGTGCTCGACCTGGTTGTCGGTGACCGTCCCAGCGGTCGGTACCGAGCGGCCGACCTGGCGGCGGCGAGGGCGGGGAGCCGGCCATGACTGCCGTGGCCGACCGACGGCTCAGCGGGCTACCCGTCTTCGACCTCCCGCCCGAGCTCGAGGCCTCCTCCCCGCCCGAGGCCCGCGGGCTCACCCGGGACGCGGTCAGGATGCTGGTGGCCGACCGATCGAACGGGTCGCTGGTGGACACCAGCTTCTCCGAGCTCCCCCACCTGCTCCGCCCAGGCGACCTGGTGGTCATCAACACCTCGGGAACCCTGGCCGCCGAGATCCCCGGAACCGACGCTCAGGGCCGCGAGATCGATGTGCACCTGTCCACCCAGCTTCCCGCCGACCTGTGGACCGTGGAGGTGCGCCGGGACGGGCAGCCGGTCTTCGATGCCACCGCCGGCCAGTCGATTCAGCTCCCGGCCGCCGGCCGCGTCGTGTTGCTGGCCCCCTACGCCGAGCACCCGGCCGGGGTCCGCCTGTGGGTGGCCAAGCTGGACGTGCCCGAGCGGCTGCACACCTATCTCACCGCCCACGGTCGGCCCATCCGCTACGGGTACGTGCAGGGAAGCTGGCCCATCTCGGCCTACCAGAACGTGTACGTCACCGAGCCCGGATCAGCCGAGATGCCCAGTGCCGGTCGGCCGTTCACGGCCGAGGTGGTGACCCGCCTGGTGGCGGGCGGGATCGGTGTCAGCCCCATCGTGCTCCACACCGGGGTGGCGTCGCTCGAGGCGTCCGAACCCCCCTATCCCGAGTACTACCGGGTCCCGGCCCCGACGGCCAGCCGGGTCAACCAAACCCGGTACGACGGCGGCCGGGTCATCGCCGTCGGGACCACGGTGGTGCGAGCGCTGGAGACGGTGGTGGACGAACATGGCACGGTGCACCCCGGCGAGGGTTGGACCGACACCATCATCACCCCCGACCGGACGGTCCGCGCCCTGGACGGGCTGCTCACCGGCTGGCACGAACCGGAGGCCTCGCACCTGGCCATGCTGGAGGCGGTGGCCGGCCGGGAACTGTTGGAGCGGTCCTACGCCATGGCCCTCGAACGCGGCTACCTGTGGCACGAGTTCGGGGATGTCCACCTGGTGCTCCGGTGACCGAGGCGGAACCCATCCTCGAGCCGCCGCTGGCCACCATGCCCTCGACCCGGCGGGCCATTCTCACCTCCCTCAAACGGCATGGCGACCGGGAGGCTCGAGACCTGGCCCGGGAGCTGGGCCTCACCGTGGCCGCCGTCCGCCAGCAGCTCCTGCGCCTCGACGACGACGGGCTGGTGACCCATCACCGCCAGGCCGAGGGCCGCGGACGCCCGGTCCATCGCTACGAGCTCACGGCGGCGGCCGAGGTCCTCTTCCCCAAGCGGTACGGGGACCTGACCACCGAGCTCCTGGGCTACCTGGGCGGTCCCACCAGCGACACCGTCGACGACCTCTTCGAGCAGCGGCGGCGGCGGCGGCTGGACGGCGCCCGTCCCCGCCTGGCCGGACTGACCCTGGACCAACAGGTCAACGAGTTGGCCCGCATCCTCGACGAGGACGGTTACCTGGCCGACGTGGAGCCCTGGGACGACGGGTGGCGGATCGTCGAGCACAACTGCGCCATCCTCTCGGTGGCGTCGGGGTTCCGCCAGGCCTGCCGCAGCGAGATCGCCTTCATCCGGGACGCCCTCCCCCACGCCGAGGTGACCCGGGTCTCGCACATCCTCGACGGTGCCCATGTGTGCGCCTACGAGATCCGGCCACGGCACGGCGTCGAAGCCGGAGGACAGCACCCGACGAGTTGACGGATCGACCGAGCGGGAGACATGGTTGGAAGCCGTGTCCGCAGTGACTGCCGTACTCCGTGAGCGTCGTCCCCGGGTCCTCTGACCAGGCCGCTTCTCCGGGCAGTCAGGGTCAGGACGAACCCCGCCTGCTCTCGTGGAAGGCAGTGGTCAAGCGGGCCGTCGTCATCGTCATCGCCGGGCTGGCCCTCTATCTGGTCGCGCCCAAAGTCATCGACGTCTTCACCTCGTTTCCCCAACTGAGAAGTGTCGACTTCATCTGGTTGGGCGCCGCGGTGGTGGCCCAAGTCGCCCATTTCGCCTGCACCTTCGCTCTCCAGCGGATCGCGCTGCGCACCAAGGCCTGGTTCCCCGTGATCACCGCCCAGCTGGCCGGCAATTCCATCAGCCTGATCATGCCCGGCGGCGCTGCAGCCGGGGCGGCGGTGCAATTCCGGATGCTGGCCACCAGCGGTATGGACGCGGGCGAGGCGGTCGGTGGCCTCACCGCCTTCTCGTTGCTGGGGGTGGCCGGTCTCCTGGCCCTCCCGGTGTTCGCCCTCCCC
>DATMMO010000187.1:0-6628 GCA_035569695.1 Acidimicrobiales bacterium
TCACTTCCTTGACCGTCCCCGCCTTCTCACTGACCACGTTGTTTTCCATCTTCATGGCCTCGAGCACGCACACGGTCTGCCCCAGCTCGATCACGTCACCGACGGCCACGGTGACCTTGACGATCGTCCCCTGCATGGGTACGGCCACCGTGCCCGAGCCGGTTGCTCCTCCGGCCGCCTTGGGTCGCTTGGGCCCAGCGGCTCGCGGAGCATTGCCGGCAACCACCACGTCGCCCAGGTCGGGAACCCACAGCTTCACCTGATAGCGGCGGCCGTCGACCTCGGCGGTCACGTCGCGGAGGACCTTGGCTACCGGGTCGCCTCCCTCGACCGTGGCCGGGTCGGGCTCGGGGGCGACATCGGCGGTGACCGAGCTCAGGTCCAGCTTCTGCTCCACCCAGTTGGTCGAGTGGGTGGCGGCGGCAAAGTCCGGATGGGACAGGATGACCACATCGGCGGGAAGGGTGGTGGCCACCCCGGCGATCACCGTCTCCTCGATGGCTCGGAGCATCCGGAGGCGGGCCGCCTCCCGGTCCCGGCCCCATACCACCAGCTTGGCCACCAGATTGTCGTAGTACTGACTGACGGTGTCACCCCGGCCGTAGCCGGCGTCGAGCCGGACGCCGGGTCCACCGGGGGTGACGAACTCGGTGATCGTGCCGGGCGACGGGGTGAAGGCACCACCGGTCGGGTCCTCGGCGTTGATGCGGACCTCGATGGCGTGTCCATCCCGGGCCACATCGTCCTGGCCGAAGCCCAACGGCTCACCCGATGCCACCCGAAGCTGCCACTCCACCAGGTCGAGCCCGGTGACCAGCTCGGTGACCGGGTGCTCCACCTGGAGCCTGGTGTTCATCTCCAAGAAGAAGAATTCTCCGTCCTGGTAGAGGAATTCGACGGTCCCGGCATTGACATAGCCGCAGGCCTCGGCCACTCGCACCGCGGCGGCACCCATGGCCTGGCGGATCTCGTCCGGGAAGTCCGGGGCGGGGCTCTCCTCCACCAGCTTCTGGTGGCGGCGCTGGCACGAGCAATCGCGCTCGCCCAGCCACAAGGTGGTGCCGTGGGTGTCGGCGATGACCTGCATTTCGATGTGACGAGGCCAGGCCAGGTACCGCTCGACGTAGCACTCGTCGCGTCCGAAGTAGGCCAGGGCCTCGCGCTGGGCTGATTCCAAGGCGTCAGCGGCCTCTCCTGGCCCCTCGACCACCTTCATCCCGCGACCCCCACCGCCGAAGGCGGCCTTGATGGCCACGGGCCACCCGGCCTCGTTGCCGAAGGCAACCACCTCGTCGGGGGAGGTCAGGACCTCGCTGCGTCCGGGGACGCCCGATACACCGGCCTTCTCGGCCGCATGCCGCGAACTGATCTTGTCCCCCATCACCTCGATGGCCTCTGGTGGCGGCCCGATGAAGGTCACCCCCCGGTCGGTGATGGCCCGAGCGAAGTCGGTGTTCTCCGAGAAGAAGCCGTAGCCGGGGTGGACGGCGTCGGCCCCACTCTCCTCAATGGCCGAGAGGATGGCCTCGGTGTTGAGGTAACTCTCGGCCGCGGTCTGGCCTCCGAGGGCGTACGCCTCGTCCGCCAGCCGGACATGGAGAGCGTCCCGGTCGAGCTCGGAGTAGACGGCCACCGTGGCCACGCCCATCTCGCGGCAGGTCCGTATAACACGGACCGCGATTTCCCCCCGGTTGGCGATGAGAATCTTCTTCAGCACGCTGGGCCTTTCGAATCTGGACGAGCGACGGCCTCTCGACCGTCGACGAGCGCTACAACACTGGCACGGCCCGTAGGGTACGTGCCATGCCGGAGCCGAGCGATGGCCGGGGGGCAGACCCCACACCAGGAGCAGACTCCACGCCCGGGGTGACGCCCGGCCCGGCCGGGACCCGGTTCGCGGAGGTGCGCTGGTTCGAAGCACTCGACTCCACCAACCGGTACCTGCTGAACGAGGCGCGGCGAGGCGCGGCCGAGGGCCTCGTGGTCGTGGCCGACCATCAGAGTGCCGGTCGAGGCCGACTGGGACGGCGGTGGGAGGCACCACCGGCGGCCAACCTCTTGGTCTCGGTCCTCCTCCGGCCCCGGCTACCCGTCGCCGCTCGCCATCTGGCCAGCGCAGTGGTGGCCTTGGCCGCGTCCGACGCCTGCGAGGCCCTCAGCGGGGTCGCCGTGGACGTCAAATGGCCCAACGACCTCCTGGTCGGGGACCGAAAACTGGCTGGGGTGCTGGCCGAGGCCGACGTGGGCCCTGAGGACCGTTCACCCATCGTGGTGGGTATCGGCATCAATGTGGCCTGGCCCCCCCGGCCGACCAGCCATCAGACCGCCCAGGATGACGCCCCTCCCGTTGGGAAAGAAGAATCCCCTCGCCTAGGGAAAGTGGCGAGTGACCTGGCAAATTCGGCCACGTCACTTCTGCGGGAGTCTGGCCGCCCCGTGGATCGTGCCCGCCTCCTCGAACGCCTGCTGGTGGGGCTCGAACCCCGGGTGGCTGCACTGGGCTCGCCCGGAGGGAGGAAGGCTCAGGCTGCTGACCTGCAGGACCGGTGTTCCACCATCGGCGCCCGGGTCCGTGTGGATACCGAGTCGGCCAGCTTCGTCGGAACGGCGGTGGCCGTGACCGTCGAGGGCCACCTGGTCGTCGACGTAGACCACGAGGGACCACGGACAGTGGTGGTCGGTGACGTGATCCATCTGCGCATGGCCCCCGAACAGGGGCGCGGCCCAGAGTAAACTCCCTCGGTCATGCGTCTTCTGGTCACCGGCGGTGCCGGCTTCATCGGGTCCAACTTCGTCCGCTTCTGGGCCGACCGCCACCCCGACGATGGCCTGGTCGCCTACGACGTACTCACCTATGCCGGCAACCGGCCCAACCTGGCTGACGTGGAGGACCGGATCTCCTTTGTCCGCGGTGACATCGGGGACCTGGATCTGGTGGCCCGGACCCTGGACGATCACCAGATCGACGTCATCGTGAACTTCGCCGCCGAGTCCCACAACTCGCTGGCCATCCTCGATCCCACCCGGTTCTTCCAGACCAACGTGATGGGAACCCAGACCCTGTTGGAGGCGGCCCGTCAACACGGTGTCTCCCGCTTCCACCACATCTCCACCTGCGAGGTCTACGGCGACCTGCCGCTCGACAGCGACGAGCGGTTCACCGAGGAGACGCCCTATCGGCCCCGAACCCCCTATAACGCCTCCAAGGCGGGTGCGGACCATGCCGTGCGGGCCTATATGGAGACCTTCGGAATCCCGGCCACCATCACCAACTGCTGCAACAACTACGGGCCCTTCCAGTTCCCCGAGAAGGTCATCCCCCTGTTCGTCGCCAAGGCCCTCGACGATCAGCCCCTAACCCTGTATGCGTCGACCCAGAACCGACGGGAATGGCTCCATGTCGACGACCACTGCCGAGCCATCGAGTCCGTGCTCCAGCACGGTGCGCTGGGAGAGACCTACAACGTGGGCAGCGGATTCGAGGCCAGCATCGACGAGGTGGCCGATGCCGTGTTGTCGGCCACCGGTCGTCCGTCGACGCTCAAAGAGATCGTGCCCGACCGCCCCAGTCACGACCGCCGCTACCTGCTCGATTCCTCCAAGATCCGCCGCGCCCTGGGCTGGGAGCCGACTATCGACTTCACCCAGGGATTGGCCGAGACGGTCAAGTGGTACACCGACCATCGCAGTTGGTGGGAGCCGCTGCGCGACCGGGCCCCGGTGGTGGAGGGGGCATGGTCGCCGAACAAGCCATGAGCACCCCGCTTCGTGTCCTGCTCAGCGGGGCTAACGGGCAGCTCGGCCAGGATCTCCAGGCCGTCCTGGCCGGTCGTCCACCCGACGGCGGCGATTCGGGTTCGGCCGTAGCGCTGGCCGCCGGCCATGCCATGGGGTCGCCCGATGCGGTCAAGGTGTTGGCCACCGACATCGACACCGTGGATGTGGTCGACCACGACGCCGTCGACAGGGCCTTCGCCGAATTCCTTCCGGACGTGGTGATCCACGCCGGGGCCTACACGGCGGTGGACGCCTGCGAGTCCGACCCAGATACGGCATTCGCGGTGAACACCCGGGGCACGCGGCACATGGCCGAGGCCAGCGCCCGGTCCGGCGCCCACTTGCTCTACGTCTCCACCGACTACGTGTTCGACGGCGACGCCGACCGACCGTACGTCGAGAGCGACGCGCCCAATCCACGATCGGTCTACGGACGCTCGAAACTGGGCGGCGAGATCGAAGTGGCCCGGTACTGCCCGGGCGCAACGGTGGTGCGCACGGCCTGGGTCAGCGGGGCGCACGGGTCCAACATGACAAAGACGGTCCTGGCCCTGGCGGCCAAGCCAGGAGGCGGCCCGCTCAGATTCGTGGACGACCAACACGGGTCACCCACCTTCACCGCCGATCTGGCGCCGGTTATCGTCCGGTTGGCCCTCGACCGGCGCCCCGGCACGTTCCACGTGACCAACCAGGGCGAGACATCCTGGTTCGGATTTGCCCAAGCCGTTCTGGCTACCGCCGGCCTCGATCCCGAACGGGTCGAGCCGATCACCACGTCGGAGCTGGATCCGCCCCGCCCTGCTCCACGGCCGGCGAACTCGAGGCTCGACAACGCCGCACTGCGTCTGGACGGGCTGCCCCTTCTCCCGATGTGGAACGATGCTCTGGCCCGGCTGGTGCCGGTGTTGTCGGTTGGAGTTGGCACTCAGCGAACCAAGGGAGCGTTTTGACCGGATTGGGCCATGTGCGACAAGTCGCCAGCGGAAGGGCCGACGAGCCATCCGAATCGAAGGGGAGCACATCGGGGGCTGTTGGTGTCGCGCCCGTGGCCGGGAGACCCGGCACCTTCCTCGGACAAGGAGGGGCGGCCCTCCGGGTCCTCCCGCACGGCCGCGTCCGATCCGTCGCCGTCATCGGGGTCGGATACGTGGGACTCCCCACCGCGGCCACTCTGGCCCACCTCGGGCATCGGGTCACCTGTGGTGACGCCGACGCCAGGAAGATCGAGCGACTGCAACAGGGACACATCTCCATCGTCGAGGAACACCTCGAGGAGTTGGTGCACGAGGGCCAAGCGGCCGGCCGCCTCAGCTTCGTGACGGGGGCGACCGCCGCCGTGGCCGGTGCCGAATTCGTCTTCTTGTGCGTTCCCACGCCGCAAGGTGATGACGGCTCGGCCGATCTCTCCTTCGTCGAGTCGGTGGCCGCCGAGATCGCCCCCCACCTGTCGCCCGGCGCAGTGATCGTCAACAAGTCGACCGTGCCCGTCGGTTCCACCATGGTGGTGGAGCGCGTCCTCGGACGACACGACGTGACCGTGGTGTCGAACCCGGAATTCCTGCGGGAGGGAACGGCAGTTTCCGACAGCCTCCATCCCGAGCGCATCGTGGTGGGCGCGGCGGATCAGGCCGCGGCGGCCAGGGTCGGGGAGCTGTTCTCGGGAACCCACGCTCCGCTGCTGATCACCGACGCGGCCACGGCCGAGACCATCAAGTACGCGTCCAATGCCTTCCTGGCCACCAAGTTGAGCTTCGTCAACGCAGTGGCCGGGCTGTGTGAGGCGGTGGGTGCCGACGTCCGGGACGTGATCCTGGGCCTGGGCTATGACAAGCGAATCGGGTTCGAGTACCTGCGACCGGGCCCGGGGTGGGGCGGAAGCTGCCTGCCCAAGGACACGAAAGCCCTGGTCCATATCGCCCAACAGGCGGGCTATGACTTCTCGTTCCTCGAAGGAGCCATTCAGACCAACAATGAGCAGTTCGTCCGGGTGGTGGCCAAGGTGGAGAACGCCGTGGGGGGCTCGTTGGACGGCGTGACCATCGCCGTGTGGGGACTGACGTTCAAAGCCGGGACCGATGACCTCCGCAACTCCCCGGCCATGGAGATCGTGCGCCGCTTGGTGGAAGGCGGTGCAGACGTCCAGGCCTACGATCCCACCGTCTCGGTTCCGCCCGGTCAGGCGTCGAAGCCGGTCGTCGAGTTCGACGGCGTGAGCGACATCGAGGTCCGTGCCCTGCCCGACGCCTATGCGGCCTGCGAGGGTGCCGCCGCAGTGGTGGTGCTTACCGAGTGGGACGAGTTCCGCTGGCTCGAGTTCGAAAAGGTACGGGACGTGATGAGCTCGGCCGTTGTCATCGACGCTCGCAACCTCCTCGATCCGGCCCAGCTCCGGCGCATCGGATTCGAGTACACCGGTATCGGGCGACGATGAGCCTGCGTGCTGTGGTCACCGGCGGTGCCGGATTTCTCGGGTCTCATCTCTGCGACCGGCTGATCGATCGGGGCGACGCGGTGGTCTGTGTGGACGACTTCTCGACCGGCCGGCGCGAGAACATCGCCCATCTCGAGGACAACCCGGCATTCACCCTGGTTCGAGCGGACGTGGCCTCCGAGCTCCCGGTCGAGGGCCCGGTCGGGGCCGTCCTCCACCTGGCCAGCGCGGCCTCGCCTCCGGACTACCTGGAGCGGCCGTTGGAGACCCTGGCTGTGGGGAGCGAGGGGACCCGGCGGGGGCTGGAGCTGGCCCAACGGTCCGGAGCCCGGTTCATCCTGGCCTCCACCAGCGAGATCTATGGCGATCCGGCGGTGCACCCTCAGACCGAGTCGTACTGGGGAAACGTGAACTCGGTGG
>DATMMO010000188.1:0-12873 GCA_035569695.1 Acidimicrobiales bacterium
CGGGTCGGCGATCCCATGGTGGCCGGTGCGGCATGGGGCAAGGTCAAAGCCCTGGTCGACGACAAGGGCGACCAGATCAAAGAGGCGCCGCCGTCCACGCCGGTGCAGGTGCTCGGGTTCTCAGAGCCTCCCAATGCCGGCGACGAGCTCCGGGTGGCCCCCGAGCTGGCCCAGGCCCGCACCATCGGTGAGGCCCGTGCCCATCGCTACCGGGTGGCCGGGCACGTTCCCGCCGCCGCCTCGGCCCTGGGCGGGGCCAAGCTGGAGGATCTCTTCGAGCAGATCCAACGGGGCGAGACGGCCACGTTGAACATCATCTTGAAGGCCGACGTCCAGGGCTCGCTGGAGGCCATCACCGAAAGCCTGCGCAAGCTCGAGCGCGACGACGTCAAGCTCAGCTTCGTGCAGCGCGGCGTGGGTGGCATCACCGAGAACGATGTCCAGACGGCCCAGGCGTCGAACGCCACCATCATCGGCTTCAACGTCCGCCCCGACCGCCGGGCCCGGGAGCAGGCCGAGAAGGCCAACGTCGAGATCCGTACCTACGAGATCATCTACAACCTGCTCGAGGATCTCCAGGCGGCCATGCTCGGTTTGCTGGCGCCCGTCTTCGAGGAGATCGTCACCGGCGAAGCCGAGGTCCGCGAGATCTTCCGGGTGCCGAGGATCGGTGCCATCGCCGGGTGCTACGTCCGAGAGGGCGTTATCACCCGTGGGTCCAAGGTGCGCTTCCTTCGGGAGGGCGTGGTCATCTGGAAGGGATCGATCACCTCACTGCGCCGGTTCAAGGACGATGCTCGCGAGGTCGCCGCCGGGTTCGAGTGCGGTATCGGGCTCTCGGACTATCAGGACCTGAAGAGCGGCGACGTCATCGAGACCTACGAAGAGCGCGAGATCCCCCGGACCTGACCGGTTCGGTGGGACCATCGAGCCGGGTCCTGAGGCCCGGACGGAGAAGCTGATGCCTGGTCGCCGTCATGACAACCGAGGTGCGGCCCCCTACGCGAGGTCGCTTCGGGTCAACCAAGTCCTCCGCCAGATCCTGGCCGAGGAGCTGGAGCGCTTGGCCGATGCCGATGAGCGCCTGCGCCTGGTGACCATCACCGCGGTCGACACCGCACCCGACCTGCGCACGGCCCGGGTCTATCTGAGCTCGATGTCCGACGATGCCGCCGAGGCGCTCAGCGAGCGGCGGGTGCAGCTGCAGCGATCGATGGGGAGCCAGGTGCGGATGAAGCGGACGCCGTTGTTGGCCTTCGAGCTCGACCCCGCGGTGGTGGCCGGGGGCCGGGTCGAGGACGTGCTCCGCCGCCTCCACGAGCTGGAGCAGGACCGTGAAGCCGACGAGGGCCGATCGGAACGGTGAGTGCCGAGGGCGTCACGGGCCTGGTGGTGGTGGACAAGGAGGCCCAGTGGACCTCGCACGACGTGGTGGCCCGGTGCCGTCGCATCTTCGGCCAGCGCCGGGTGGGCCATGCCGGCACCCTCGACCCCGACGCCACCGGGGTGTTGCTGGTCGGGTTGGGTCGGATGACCCGGCTGCTCCGGTTCCTCACCGCCCTGCCCAAGACGTACCGGGCCGACGTGGTCCTGGGCACGGCCACTTCCACGCTCGACGCCTCCGGCGAGGTCGTGGCCACCTGGGACATGAGCTCGGTCACCCTGGCCCAGGTCCGAGCGGCGGCGACCGGGTTGGTGGGCGAGATCGAGCAGATCCCGCCCATGGTCTCGGCCGTCAAGGTCAACGGGCAGCGGCTGCACACCCTGGCCCGCCAGGGGATCGAGGTCGAACGGGCCCCCCGTCCCGTCACCGTGTACCGGCTGGAGGTGGACGAGACGGCCAGCAGCGGCGTGTTCGCCATCGAGGTGGAGTGCTCCTCGGGCACCTACGTGCGGACCCTGGCCGCCGATCTCGGGGAACTGCTCGGCGGCGGCGCCCACCTCCGCAACCTCCGTCGGACCCGGATCGGCTCGTTCTCGGTCGACGATGCCCGCCCGGTCGACGAGCTCAGCCCGGCCGTGGTGCTGACCCCGGCACAAGCCGTCCGGGACATGGACCAGGTCGAGGTGAGCACCGAGGTGGCCAAGCTGATCACCCGGGGTCTGGCCCTGGACCGGGTACCGGTGGGGGCGACCGGAGGGGGCCCTTGGGGCCTGGTCGATCACGGCGGTCACCTCCTGGCCGTCTACGAGGCCACCGACACCGACCGCATCCGCCCGGCCGTGGTGTTGGTGGCGGCGGGATGACGCCGTTCCCGGAGCCCGATGGCCCGACCAGTAACGTGGCGCTCTGATGGAGATCGTCACCGACCCGAGTGCCAGCGTGCCCCCTGCCGGGGGATCGGCCGTCACCATCGGCGCCTATGACGGCGTCCATGTCGGTCACCAGGCCCTCCTGGCCGACCTGCGCACCCGGGCCGCGGCGCGTGGCCTGGCCACCGTGGTGGTGACCTTCGATCGGCATCCGGCCACCGTGGTCCGGCCCGACTCGGCGCCCCTGTTGCTCTGCGACCTGGACCAGAAGCTCGAGCTGTTGGCCGCGGCGGGCGTGGACCGCACCGTGGTCGTCCCCTTCGACGAGGAGCGGGCCAACGAATCGGCCGAGGACTTCGTGTCCGAGATCCTGATCGGTGCGCTGGCCTCCCGGCTGATCGTGGTAGGGGAGGACTTCCACTTCGGCCACGGACGCAAGGGGAACGTGGCCCTGCTCAAGGAGATGGGCGTCGAGGCCGGGTTCAGCGTCGAGGGGATCTCCCTGGCCACTGCGTTCGACGACAGCGTCGAGGCCGTGCCCATCTCGTCCACCCGCATCCGCTCGCTGGTGGCCGAGGGACACGTGGCCGAGGCCGCCGCCCTGCTGGGGCGGCCCCATCAGGTGCGGGGCACGGTGGCCCACGGCGACGGACGCGGTGGGGCCGATCTCGGCTTCCCCACGGCCAACGTCGAGGTCCCCGCCGGGATCGCCGTTCCCGCCGTGGGCATCTACGCCGGTTGGTACGAGCGTCCCGACGGCGGCCGGTGGCCCGCGGCCGTGTCCGTCGGCACCCGCCCGACCTTCTACGGCGATCAGGGTCCCCTCATGGTCGAGGCGTTCCTCTTGGACTTCAAGGGCGACCTCTACGGCGAGGAGGCCAAAGTCTCCTTTGTGGCCCAGGTTCGTCAGGACGAGCTGCGCTTCGACTCGGCCGACGAGCTGGTGGCCCAGATGCACCGGGATGTGGAGGCCACCCGGGCCGCCCTGTCCGCCCCTTGACCGAAACGCCCGTCCAGCTGGTGGTGACCGACCTGGACGGCACGCTGTGGGACGGCGACGGCGTGATCCCCCCGGCGGCCGTGGCCGCCGTGGACGAGGTGCTGGCCCGGGGCATCCCCATCCTGGCCGCCACCGCCCGCCGGCAACGCAGCGTCCTGCCCAAGCTGGCTCCCTACGGGCTGTCGCTGCCCCTGGTGTTGCTGGACGGGGCCTTGGGACTCGACCCGAGGGACGGCGCCACCTTTCACCGCCGGGTGTTCGACCGCGCCGCGGCACCGTTGGTGCTCGAGTGCTTCACCCAGCACGGCATCGAACCGTGCCTCAACGTGGACGACGAGCGGGACGTGGTCATCGGGCCAGATCCGTCGTCGCCGCCGGCCAATGTGGCCTACCTGGCCAGCTTCGGCGCTCGGGGCGACCTGATGGAGACGGCCACGTCGGACGCCGTCTTCTCCTTCCAGCTGTTCGGCCTGCCCCGCCCGGCGCTGGAGCCGGTGGCCGATGCGGTGCGGGCCCGAGGTCTGGGCTCGGCCACGGTCTCCCATGACATCACCCACGGCCGGTTCTGTCTCACCGTGCGGCCCGAGGGCATCTCCAAGTGGGAGGGCGTCCTGGCCTTTTGTGCCCACACCGGCATCGACCCGGCCGGGGTGCTGGCCATCGGGGACGGCGAGAACGACGTCGAGCTCTTGACCGGAGCGGGGAGGTCGTGCGCCCCGCCCAGTGGATCGGCGGCGGCTCGGGCCGCGGCCCAACTCGTGGTGGGTGCCCTGGAGGACGGCGGCTGGGCCGACATCCTGGACCTGCTCGACTAGGGGCGCTCCGGCGTGGGCCCGTCGCCCAGGAGCTCGTCGCGGAGCTCGCGCTTCAACACCTTGCCGGCGGGATTGCGGGGCAGGGGCTGGCTCCGGAACCAGTAGCGGGTGGGCACGTTGAAGGCGGCCAGGCGCTCACCGACGTGGCGGGAGAGCTCGTCGGCGCCCACCTCCTGACCGGGTCGGAGGACGATCACCGCGCCGACCTCCTCGCCCAGCACGGGGTGCGGCACCCCGATGACGGCGCAGTCGGCCACGGCCGGGTGCTCGAAGAGGGCAGCCTCCACCTCGACGCAGTAGACGTTCTCGCCCCCTCGGATGATCATGTCCTTGGTCCGGTCGACGATGTGCACGAACCCCTCGTCGTCGATGCGGGCCACGTCGCCGGTATGGAGCCAGCCGTCGGTGAACGACCGGGCCGTCTCCTCGTCGCGGTGCCAGTAGCCGCGGACCACGTTGGGCCCCTTGATCCACAGCTCGCCGGTCCGGTCGGAATCGACGGCCTGATCGGGCGGCGGATCGGCCCCCTCGTAGTCGTCGGGGACCACGGCCACATCGCACACGGGAACGGGAGGGCCGACGCTGTCGGGCTTGCGGACGTAGTCGTCGCCGGAGTTCATGGTGCTCATGGCCGAGGTCTCGGTCAACCCGTAGCCGTTGGAGGGGGAGCCCACCGGGAAGTACTGCTTGATCCGCCGGACCAGGTCCGGTGGGGCCGGGGCCCCGCCGTAGGAGATGCTGCGCACCGACGAGGTGTCGCGCTGGGCGAAATCGGGCGAGTCGATGATCTGCATGACCATGGCGGGGACGCCGCCGAAGAGGGTGATCTTCTCCCGCTCGATGAGCTCGAGGGCCCGCTCGGGGTCGAAGTGGTGCATCATCACCAGCTTCCCGCCGGCGGCGGTGTTGGTGACCAGCACGGCGTGGCAGCCGGTGGCATGGAACAGGGGCACCGACAACAGGTTGGCATTCTGGGTGCCGCTGCCGACGTCTCCGGGGCCGCCGCTATGGCGCAGCTGGCCCTGGGTGGCGATGAAGAACAGGTTCATGAGGTTGGAGCAGGTGTTGCGGTGGGTGCCCACCGCCCCCTTGGGCCGACCGGTGGTGCCCGAGGTGTAGAAGATGGTGGCGTCGTCGTCGGGTTGCAGGTCGACCTCGGGCAGCCCGCCGTCGCCGTCGGTCTCGCCCATGGCCTCGGCGAAGGTCACCACGGTGATGCGGTCGGGCACCTCGTGGTCCGGGTCGCGGCGGGCCGACACGCTGGTGTCCCTCGTCTCCGAGGCCACCACCACGGCCCGGAGGCCGGTCAGCTCGGCCAGCTGCGGGCGGATCCGGGCGGCGCGCTCCTCGTCCACGAAGGCCACCGAGGTGCCCGAGTCGGTGAGCCCGTAGGCCAGCTCGGCCCCCGTCCACCAGGCATTCAACGGCACCACCACGGCACCGACGGCCGCTGCCGCCCAAAAGGCAATGATCCACTCAGGGAGATTGCGCATGGCGATGGCCACCCGATCGCCCTTTTGCACCCCGAAGCGCTCCACCAGCTGGCGGGCCAATGCCGACACCATGGCGAAGTGCTGGTTGAAGGTCACCCGCTCGTCCTCGTAGACGATGAAGTCCTGGTCGCCGTGGGCGGCCGACAGCTCGAGCACGGTGCGCAAGGTGTCGGGGGCGTTCTTCCAGATCCGGGTGGAGACGCCCCTGATGTCCAGCTGGCCCATCTCGAAGAGCTGACCCTCCGCGGTGAGCGTGGCCGTCGCTTCACTGAGGGTCATGGGGGCGGGATCGGGCACCGGCTGCTCAGCTGTCTCGGTCATGGTTCTCCTCTCGACTCGGGGGATTGTCGGCATCGGGGGGTCGGAAGACGCTCGTCCGGTAGTAGGCCAGCTCGGCCACGCTCTCTTTGATGTCGTCCATGGCCCGGTGACCGCCCGCTTTGGCCGGGGCGGACTTGAGGACGTCGGGGTACCAGCGGCGGCACAGCTCCTTGATGGTGGACACGTCGACCGACCGGTAGTGCAGGTACTCCTCGATGGTTGGGAGATAGGCAGCCAGGAACCGGCGGTCGGTGCCGATCGAGTTACCGGCCAGGGGCACCGTTCGGGCCTTGGGCACGTGTTCTTGGATGAAGGCCAGCGTGGTGGCACCGGCGTCGGCCAGCGAGACGGTCGACGCCTCGATCTCTTTGAGCAGGCCGCTGGAGGTGTGCATCTTTTTGACGAAGTCGTCCATCTCGGCCAGCTGGGCCGGGGGAGTGGCCACGACCAGGTCGGGGCCCTCGGCCACGATGGTGAGGTCGTCGTCGGTGATCAGGGTGGCGATCTCGACGATGACGTGCCGTCCCGGGTCGAGGCCGGTCATCTCCAGATCCATCCATACGAGCACGAGGGTCGACGCTATCGGGTGTATCCGCCCACTCCAAGCGGCACGTGGTCGTCCGGTAGCGCCGGCACCGTCAGCAGTGCCTTCGGACAGGCCCAGGTTGGGGCAGTAGCGTCAACGGGAAGCAAACTGGGAGGAGCGGGACGTGTCGGGGCAGATGGACATGGTGGAGCCGATCGAGGGCCCGTGGGACGCCGTGGAGCTACCGGTGGTCCGGCTCGATGCCGATCTCCCGTTGCCGGCCTACGCCAAGCCGGGGGACGCCGGAGCGGATCTGGTGGCCCGAACGGGGGTGACCCTCGCCCCCGGTGGCGGGAGGGCGGTGGTGCCGACCGGTATCGCCCTGGCCATCCCCGCCGGCTACGCCGGGTTCATCCAGCCCCGCAGCGGCCTGGCCCTGCGCCACGGGGTCACGTGTCTCAACACGCCGGGGCTCATCGATTGCGGCTATCGGGACGAGCTGGCCGTTCTGCTGGTGAACACCGACCCCGAGACCGCCTACGAGGTGCAGCGGGGGGACCGCATCGCCCAGCTGGTGATCCAACGGGTGGACACAGCGGCCTTCGTCGAGGTGGCCGAGCTGCCCCCGAGCGAGCGTGGGCTCGGCGGCTTCGGGTCGACGGGCCGGTAGGCGATCGAGGGTGGCCATGCAGCGGATGCAGGGGCTCGACGGGGCGTTTCTCTCTCTGGAGTCGGCGACCACGCACCTGCACATTGCCGGGGTGCAGATCTTCGACGCCACCGGGGTCCCGGCCGGCGTGAGCTTCCGGCGGATCCGGGACGCAATTGGCGAGCGCGTGCATCTGGTCGCGCCGTTCCGACAGCGGCTGTGCCCGGTGCCGTTCGGGCTGCAGCACCCCTCGCTGGTCGACGATCCCGACTTCGACTTGGACTACCACGTCCGCCGGGTCAGCTTGCCCCATCCCGGTGGGCCCAGGGAGCTGGCCGCGCTGGTCGGGGACCTGGTGGGGCGCCCGCTCGACCGCCAACGGCCACTGTGGGAGTTCACGGTGGTGGAAGGACTGGAGCACGGACACGTGGCCATGGTGACCAAGGTGCACCACGCCATCATCGACGGCGTCTCGGGGGCGGAGATCCTGGCCAACTTCTTCGACCTATCCGAGGAAGGACGAACGGTGGCGGCACCAGGTGAGGCGTGGGCACCCGATCCGGTACCGGGGGAGTTCGAGCAGATCTGGAGCGTCGTCGGTGGGCTGGCCGGCCAGGGCGAGATGGCGGCGCAGACGGTGGGTCGGACGGTGCAGTCGATGCGCAGGCTAGCCAGTCGCAACCGTTCGCTTCCGGCCACGTTGCCGCCCTCCGCGTTCGACGCGCCGCGGACCTCGATCAACCGGGCCATCTCGCCGCACCGCCGGGTGGCCTTCACCGAGGTGCCGTTGTCCGAAGTGAGGCGGGTGAGCGACATGTTGGGGAGCACGGTCAACAACGTGGTGCTGGCCATGGTGGCGGGCACGTTCCGCGACTTCTTCGATGGTCGAGACGAAGAACTCAACTCATCGCTGGTGGCCATGGTGCCGGTCTCGGTCCGGTCCGATGAGGACCGGGAGGCACTGGGCAATCAGGTCTCGGCCATGCTGATCACGTTGGGGACGAGCGTGGAGGACCCGGCCGCCCGCCTCCGGCTCATCAGTGACGGAGCGGCAACGGCCAAGGCGCAACAAGAAGTCGTCGGTGCCGACGTGTTCGCCGGATGGGCCCAGTCGTTGGCCCCGGTCATTGCCACCCGGGCATCGAGGCTGCTGAGCAATCTGCGGGCCTTCGATCATCTGCCCCCCCTGTTCAACACCATCGTCTCGAACATCCCCGGGCCCGATTTCCCCCTGTATCTAGCCGGGAACCGATTGGTGGCCATGTACCCCTTGGGTCCGATCATCGAAGGCGTAGGGGTGAATGTCACCGTCTTCTCCTATGCCGGAGCCATGTACTTCGGGATCAACGGCTGTTGGGACCTGGTGCCCGACGTCGGCGTGCTGGCCATGGGCCTTCGGGACGCCCTCGATGCCCTGTTGAAGGAGGCAGACCGCCGGGACCGGCCGGTGCCGTGGTGGCACGAGGACTTGTCCAACTAGGAGGGCCAGGCGCCCCTCACCAGGACGGGGAGGGCCTGGCTGCTACAGTGTTTACCTCACGCGGACGTGGCTCAGCTGGTAGAGCACAACCTTGCCAAGGTTGGGGTCGCGGGTTCGAATCCCGTCGTCCGCTCCAGAGAATCCCCAGGTCACAGGCTTGCGAGGGGCCTAAAAGGGCTCTTCGGATTTTAGCGGGGAGCTGATCGTTCGAGATCACCCAGAATTGGGCGAAGGCGCTTCAAGCTTGAGGTGTGAGCCAAAAAACAAGAAGCACCTTCGTCCTTATCCACCCTACTGAGATCCTCGCCGCCCTGGTGGGCCTCAAAGACGTGCGCGTCGTGGCCTATGAACGCCGGGGTGCCGACGTCGAGCTGATGGTCGAGCAGGTACCGGGCGAGGTCCGATGTCCGAGCTGCCATCGAAGAGCCCAGGTCAAAGAACGCCCGGTGGTGCACTACGTCGACCTCCCCGTCTACGGGACGCCGATGTCGCTGGCCTGGAAGAAGCACCGCATGCGGTGCGTGCATCGGACCTGTGCCACCAAGTCCTGGGTGTTAGAGGACCATCGCATCGCGGCCAAGAACTGTCTGTTGACCACCAGGGCGGCCAAGTGGGCCACGGTCCAAGTCGGCGGGGGTCGGACGGTCTCCGAAGTGGCGGCCGAGCTGGCCTGCGACTGGCACACGGTCAATGACGCCGTGACCACCTATGGCACGGCGTTGCTGGCGGCCGACCGCAAGCGGCTCAACCGGACCACCGCCATCGGGCTGGACGAGACCTCGTTCGTCAAACTCGATGAACACAGCCACGCCAACTTCGTCACCACCGTGGCCGACGTGGAGAACCACCAGATCATCGACATCCTCCCGAGCCGCAAGTACACCGAGGTGGCGGCCTGGATCGACCAGCAACCCGAGGCCTGGAAGGAGCGGATCCGCTATGGCGCTCTTGACATGTCGACCACCTATGCCGCGGTGTATACGGTCATGTTGCCCAAGGCCGCCCAGGTCGTCGACCCATTTCATGCCATTTCCTTGGCCAATCGGTGCCTCGACGCCGTGCGCCGGCGGGTCCAATCCGAACAGACCGGGCACCGGGGACGAAGAGACGATCCCCTCTATCGGGTACGGCGCGTACTCCTCATCGGCGAAGAGAAGCTCAAAGAAGAAGCCACCGAACGCCTGGCCTCACTGCTCGAACTCGGTGACCCGGGCGGCGAGGTGGCCATTGCCTATCGCATCAAAGAGCGCTTCAGGGACTTCTACCGAACGAACAACCCCGATACCGCCCGCCAGATCCTCGAGGAGCTCCAGCGTC
Source organism: Acidimicrobiales bacterium (assembly GCA_035569695.1). Taxonomy (GTDB): domain Bacteria; phylum Actinomycetota; class Acidimicrobiia; order Acidimicrobiales; family RAAP-2; genus DASXMT01. Next base: position 9,855 of record DATMMO010000188.1, read on the forward strand.
ACTGCCTCAAGCGGGCCATGCCGCCCGAGGTCCAAAAACTTGGGCGCACGATCAAGGCGTGGTTCGTCAAGCTCTGCAACTACCACCTGGCCAAAGTGACCAACGGGCCCACCGAGTCGCTCAACAACCTGATCAAGCGGATCAAACGGGTCGGCTTCGGCTTCCGCAACTTTGAGAACTACCGCATCCGGGCCCTGCTCTATGCCGGCAGGCCGAACTGGCGAGTTCTGGGTTCGATCGTCGTCCGATGAGACCCTGGACCCCGCCAGAATCCGAAGAGCCGGATTTCTCCTCCTGGCCCGGGGCCGGCCTGGGATCTGGCCTCCCCGGTGGCCGTCGCTCCAGATGGACAGCCCCGTCGGACCATCAGACACCAGATCGGGACGTCCACGATCCCTGAGAGGGCATTCAGGGATCGGTTGGTTCACCGACCGGTTGGGGCCTTCGGCGACACCGCAACCTGTACCCAATCGCCCGCACGGCGACTGGGCCGGTCAGGTTCGTATTCGTGCCCGGTAGGTCAGGCTTGGAGCAGGCCGCGGGCGAAGTGGCCGCTCGCGTCGGGCGCCCCGGCCTGCGGGCCCTCGATGGCCACCACGGCGCCGTACGAGATGCCGAGGCCGTCTCGCCTGGTCACATTCCTGTCATCAGGGACTGGCGCCGCCCACCACGTTGTCGACGGTGACGCCCTGACCCGGGATCGAACCCTGGTACTGCGCCTGGCCGAAGGTGAACACACCACCGTCTCGGGCAAAGAGCCAGTATCCAGTGCCGTCGGTGGAGGCGGCCATGCCCACTACCGGCTTGTTCAGGTGCTGGCCTCCCTCCGAGCCCAAGAAGGCGGCGTCACCGAAGGTGAAGATCCCGCCGTCGGCGGCCACCAGCCAGTACCCGCCACCGCTGGGCGTGGCGGCCATGCCCACGACGGGCCGGTTCAGGTGCATGTCGCCCTCAGACCCGTGGTAGCCGGCGTCACCGAAGGTGAAGATGCCGCCGTCGGCGGCCACCAGCCAGTACCCGCCACCGCTGGGCGTGGCGGACATGCCCACCACCGGTCTGTTCAGGTGCTTGCCCCCCTCGGAGCCGAAGAAGGCGGCGTCGCCGAAGGAGAAGATGCCGCCGTCGGCGGCCACCAGCCAGTACCCGCCACCGTCAGGCGTGGCGGCCATGCCCACGATGGGCTTGTTCAGGTGCTGGCCCCCCTCGGAGCCAAAGAAGTTGGCGTCGCCGAAGGAGAATACGCCGCCATCCGCGGCCACCAGCCAGTACCCACCACCGTCAGGCGTGGAGGTCATGCCCACGATGGGCTTGTTGAGGGGCTGGCCGGTCAGCGAGCCAAAGGGCTGAGCGGTACCGAAGGAGCTCACCGTTCCATCACTGGTCACCTCCCGATAGCCCGTGCCCGGGGGTGGTGTGATCGACGTCACCTGTCCGGTCTGTGCGCTCAGGATCACCGCGGGGGTGGACCCGCCGTTGTTGAAGTCGAACATGTCGTTCAACGAGCCGGCCGGGGTGGCCGCCGAGCCGGGAATGGGGCCCAACGACCAGTTGAACTCGATGAACTTGAGGATGGACGACTGGTCAGTGAGCGTGTGGCTCACGTAGTTCGACTTGGCGTAGGGCGAGATGACGACCAGGGGGAGCCGGGGTCCGTAGCCGCAGCGACCCTGCTGGTTGGCCAGGGGCGTGGTCGACGTCCCGCAGGCACCGATACCGGTGAGGGTGTCGGCCGCAGTGTGCGAGGGGTTGGTCACCCCGCTGTAGACGTGGTCGTAGAACCCGTCGGAATCGTCGTAGGAGATGATCACGGCCGTAGTGGACCAGGTCGGCAGCTTCTCGAGCGAGTTGATCTCGTTGACTACGAACTTCTGCTCGTCGATCGGATCGGAGTAGGCAGCATGGCCGTCCTGGTAGCCCGGTGCCTTCAAGAAGGTGACAGCGGGGAGATTGCTGGCCGGTACCGTGCCGTTATGGATGGCGCTGACCAGGGCGTCGAAGTTGCTGGTGTCGTACTGGTGGTTAGCCGTGTTGAACTGCCCGGGGCTGGCGGTGTCGGTTCCGATGGCATCGAGCGAAGCCGGGGCCACATGGTGGGGGTTGGCCGTGGAGGCGTAGTACTGAAATGGCTCGTGGTGCTCGATGTAGTCGCCCTTGACCCCAAAGGGCTTGGCCCCCGTGGTCCCCGTCCCGCCCAGGGCGGCCCCGACGGGGTGGTTCGTGGTGCAGGTGGCTTTACCGGTCTCGGTCAGCGGGTTGTAGGTGGCCGCCGAGTCGACCGGCCCTGTGTAGGGAGCGTTGGCCTGGAAGCCTCCCTGGAAGAAGCCCCAGCTCAATCCGGCCGAGTTGAGCTGGTCACCGACGTTGGTGCCGGTCATGGCCACGGAGTCCCGGGTGGAGCAATCGTCGTAGTAGGGCTGGGCATCGCCGATGAGCGAGTAGCCGCCGTTCCCGTCTGCCGCCAGGTCGCCGCTGGTGGTGGCGGGCGTGACCGGCAGTGCGCCCCGGATGGCCTTGGTGGCGTCGACGCCGCCGGTATCGCCCGAGGCCAAGTTGATGGCGCCGGGAGCCGAGGGACCGAAGGTCGTGCCGAAGGAGTTGTCGCTCATGGCGAAGTGCTGGGCGTAGTTCCACATGCCGGTCACGGTGTTGCCGTCGTAGTAGTTCATGGTGTCGCTGGACTGGCACGCCTGGCCATTGGGGTTCGTGCCCGCCACCGTGCCCACCGAGGCCGGGAATTTGTCCATGGCGCCGTTGTCGAACGCGGTCTGCTCCGCGGTGTAGCTGTGATTCTGGTCACAGGTGAGGACGTCATTGATGTTCGACGGGTCGAGCCGGCGAGGATTGACGCCATTGGGATTGTTGGTCAGCAAGGTTCCCGAGAGCCCGTTCACCGTAGGTGTGCTCGGTGCCGGGTTGAACGTCTGACCTGACGTATTGGTGGCGGTCGGATAGGTCCCGAAGTAGTGGTCAAAGGACACGTTCTCCTGGAAGATGACGACCACGTGCTTGATCGGCGTCA
>DATMMO010000189.1:0-9040 GCA_035569695.1 Acidimicrobiales bacterium
AAGGGCCTCACCTCACGGATGGTGATCGGGAAGCACGCGCTGAAGAACGCACTCAGCCCGGCAGTGACGGTGATCGGGATCCAGTTCGGTTACCTGCTCGGTGGCACCTTGATCATCGAGCAGATCTTCTCGCTCCCGGGACTGGGCACGTACATCATCCAGGCCATCAACGACAAGGACATCCCCGAGATCCAGGGAGTCGTCCTGGTGGTGGCGGTCTCCTTCATCATCATCAACCTCATCGTCGACGTCATCTACGGGTACTTGAACCCCAAGGTCAGGCTGGCATGACGACGTGGAGCCCTCCCGGAGCCGAGGATCCCTTCGTCGCGCTGAACCCGGTGTCGCCCGTTGCCGATCTGCCCGACGAGCTGCCGCAGCGCCGACCGGGATTCTGGGCCCGTTTCCTCCGCCAGCGGTGGGCGCTGGCCGGCTTGACCTTCTTGCTGCTGATCATCCTGGCCGCCATCTTCGCCCCGGTCGTCGCGCCTCACCCTCCCAACGCCCAGGACATCAACGCCATCAACAACGGACCGTCGGCTTCGCACTGGCTCGGTACCGATGACCTCGGCCGGGACATCCTCAGCCGGCTCATCTGGGGCGCCCGAATCTCCTTGCGAGCCGCCTTCGAAATCGTGGCCCTGGCCGCGGTGGTGGCCGTACCCCTCGGCCTGATCGCCGGCTTCTTCCGTGGTGCCGGTGACGCCGTGATCATGCGGGTCATGGATGCGCTGTTCTCGTTCCCGCCGCTGATCCTCGCCCTGACCGTCGCCGCCCTGCTGGGCGCCGACGTCAACGACGCCGCCATCGCCATCGCCATCGTGTTCGTGCCCAGCTTCGTCCGGTTGCTCCGGGGCGAGGTCATCGCGGTCAGAGAAGAGGCGTTCATCGAGTCGGCCCGGAGCCTGGGGGCCACCTCCAAGCGCCTCATGGGGCGCCACGTCGTCCCCAACGTGGCCTCGCCCATCATCATCCAGCTGGCCCTGGCCCTGGGGTTCGCCTTGTTGGCCGAGGCCGGACTGAGCTTCCTGGGCATCGGTGAACAGCCGCCGACGCCGAGCTGGGGTGGCATGCTCCAAGAGGGGTTCAACTTCATCAATTCATCGCCGTGGGCCCTGGTCTTCCCCGGGGTGGCCATCATGCTCACGGTGCTGTCGTTCAACCTGGTGGCCGACGGGCTGCGGGACTCCCTGGGCCGGGACCGGCCTCCGGGCAGCACCCTGGTCCAGACGGGCAAGGAGGAGGGGCGGAGCCGGATGGCCCGGCTGCGCTCCGTGGGTCGGGCCGAACCACCGCCGCCGGCGGCGCGCCCCGGCGCCGCCCTGTTGGCTGTGAAAGGCCTGAAAGTCGAATTCGTCACCCGTGGTCAATGGCTGCCGGTCATGGAGGACGGGGCGTTCACGCTGCAACGGGGAAAGACGCTGGGGCTGGTCGGCGAGAGCGGTTCAGGCAAGACCGTGTCCGCTCTGGCCGTGATGGGCCTGTTGCCGCCCCGGGTGTCCCGGGTGTCCGGATCCATCCGGTTCGAGGGGCGCGAGCTCACCACGCTCAGCCCATCGGGACTCCGTCAGCTTCGGGGTAGCGAGATCGCCATGATCTTCCAGGAACCGATGACCAGTCTCAATCCCGCCTACACCGTCGGCAACCAGATCGCCGAACAGGTCCGGGCCCACCGGGAGATCACCCGCAAAGAGGCCTGGAAAGTAGCCGTCGACATGCTCGAGCGAGTCGAGATCCCCCAGGCGGCCGGGCGAGCCCACGACTATCCGCACGCCTTCTCCGGTGGCATGCGCCAGCGGGTGATGATCGCCATGGCCCTGTCCTGTTCGCCCAAGCTGCTGATCGCCGACGAGCCGACCACCGCCCTCGACGTCACCACCCAGGCCCAGATCATCGACCTGCTCCACGCCCTCCAGCGCGAAGAGGACATGGCCATGATCTTCGTCACCCACGACCTCGGCGTTATCGCCGACGTGGCCGATGACGTGGTGGTCATGTACGCCGGGCAGATCGTCGAGCAGTCGGTCGCGGCCGATGTCTTCGTCCATCCCCGGCACCCCTACACCGAGGCGCTGTTGGACTCGGTGCCCCAGCTCACCCCGCGTGGGGAACCACTGCACGCCATTCCCGGCATGGTGCCCCGGCCCGACCAGTTCCTCACCGGGTGTCGGTTCGCTCCCCGTTGCACCTACGCCGAGGACGACTGCCTGTCTGCGCCCGTTCCGCTCCGTCGCCCCCGGCCGGTGGAAGAACCCGCCGGTCAGGGCGCCATCGGTGACCCGGGCCCGACCACAAGCTCGGCGGTGATCCTGTCCCGCTGCGCCCGACAGGACGAGCTCACCCTGTCCGGCGCCCGGCTCGAGGTGGCGTCGGCGCCGTTCGTCAGCGCCGCGGCCAAGGCCAGCATCGAGCCGGTGATGACGGTGACCAACCTGGTCAAGGAGTTCCCCATTCGCAGCGGCGTGCTGCGACGAAAGACGGGTGCCGTCCGGGCGGTCGACGGCGTCGACCTCGAAGTGATGGCCGGGACCACCCTGGGGCTGGTCGGCGAGAGCGGGTCGGGCAAGTCCACCTTGGCCCGGCTGGTGCTGCGCCTCATCGACCCGACCGGCGGCAGTGTCGTGGTGGACGGCAAGGACATCACCAAGCTCGGGGGTCCGGCCCTGCGACGGCATCGCGAAGCCATGCAGATGGTGTTCCAGGATCCCTACTCGTCACTCGACCCTCGCCAGAGCATCGCCGACATCGTCGGAGAGCCACTGGCCATCCACACCTCGATGTCGAGGTCCCAGCGGGAGAAGAGGGTCGCCGAGTTGCTCGGCCAGGTGGGACTGGGCTCGCATGTGATGCAGCGCCAGCCCCACGAGTTCTCCGGCGGCCAACGCCAGCGCATCGCCATCGCCCGGGCCCTGGCCCTCCAACCCAAGCTGTTGGTCTGCGACGAGCCGGTCAGCGCGCTGGACGTCTCGACCCAGTCGCAGGTCATCAACCTGTTCAGCCAGCTTCAGACGGACTTGGGGCTGGCCTACCTGTTCATCGCCCACGATCTCTCGGTCGTTCGCCACATCAGCGACCGGATCGCCGTTATGTACCTCGGGAAGATCGTCGAGGAAGGGGAGGCGGACGAGGTCTATCTGCGGCCCACCCACCCGTACACGGCGGCGCTGTTGTCCGCCATCCCGGTCCCGGACCCGACCCGTCGGCGCGAAGGGTCTCGCATCATCCTGTCCGGCGAGGTCGGTGAACCGGTCGGTGGGACGGGAGGTTGCCGCTTCCGGGCCCGGTGCCCCTTCGCCATGGAGATCTGCGCCAGCGTCGACCCCGAAGCGTTTGTCACTCCGAGCGGATCGACGGTCCGGTGCCACCTCCACACCACCGGGCCAACCCTGGGCGGAACGTCGGTCCAGCTGCTCCCGACCCCGACGTCGGCCCCGAGGGGGGCGCCGGTTGGAGCGGTGGGCGAGGTGCCGACGGCATAACCCCCCGCGCCGGGCGATCGCCCAGCAGCCCCGCCCTGTCAGTAACCGAGCCGCTGGGCCAGCCAGTCGCCCGAGCCGATCTGGCTGATCCGCATCCCTTCCGGTCCACGACGGACCGTGAACGGAAAGGCCTCGACCGGCTTTGCCTTGTCGACTCGCTGGAGGGCACCCTTGGCCGATCGGATATAGAGGACGATCTCGGAATCGGGACCAACGACCCGGGGGCGGCCGGACACACCCCATCCCGGCTCATCGAGGAACGTGAGATCGAGCCCGGTCAGATCGAGATCGGCCAGGTTCTCGTCGAGGTAGGCGGTGGCGTCGCCATAGTTTCGGGCCTTGAGGGACTTCTTGAAGTTGCGCACCACTTCGCCGACTGATCCCGGCCCGAGCAGCGCCGCAGCCTCCTGAAGCCTCTCTTCTTCTGACTTCTCGGGTTCGTCGGTCACCGTGCACCCCTTCTGATGTGGCTCGAACTTTAGCCGCCGGTCCCACTCGTTTGAGTCGTCCGGCGTGCCTCCGGTCCCCCCTTTTTCAACGGTTCCATCCCCGGACTGGTAAGAACGTCGCCATGCGTAGTCCCGGGTCACCCCCAGAGAGGTGCGGCACAACCACCGCAGACGTGCCGTGCCCGCTGCCCCGCTGAGCGCCGAGCTGCGTCAGAAGATCCAAGAGACCGTGATCTCGCTCACCGTCCGGAACGGACTCGACGGCTGGCGCATCAGCGACCTGGTCGACGCCACCGGGGTCTCGTCCCGCACCATCTACAAGTACTTCCCCTCGAAGGAATACCTTCTACTCACATCCCTGGTCGAGACCTCGCAGATCGAGTACGCCAAGATCCGCGAGACCACCATCCGCAGTGCCCGCACGCCCAGGACCCGGGTCCTCCGGGCCCTCCGGGAGTGCACCGAGGGGGTCATGGACTCACCCGAGCTGGCCCAGGCCATGGTGCGGGCCTGGACCTCCGGACAGCCCTCCATTCCGCCCCTGCTGGCCGGGTTCGAGGACGGGTTGAAGGCCACCCTCGCCTACGTGATGGCCGGGGGCCCACCCTCGCCCGCCCAGGAGAAGGTGGCCGAGGTCATCGAGATGGTGTGGGTAACCAGTGTGATCGCCTGGACCTCAGGATTGCGAGAGCGCGAGTTCGTCGACACCTCGATACGGCGAGCTCTGAGCGTCATCGAGCTGCCGGAATGAGCGAAGCTCGGCCGCCTCTCCTGATCGTCACCGACGTCGCCCCCTACCAGGACGGTCCCGCCGGGGTGCATGGGGTCCTTGCCCAGGCGGCCTCGGCCCTGGCTGAGGTGGGATCCCTGTGCGGTCTCGAGCCGGTCGGCCTGGCCAGTGTGGCCGACCTGACCCTCGGCCAGGTCGATGCCGGGGGTGTCCTCGCCCTGTTCACCATCGGGGAGACGCCGTTCAGTCCGGCCCAACGCAGGGCCCTATCGGCGTCGTGGCGTCGCGGTGACCTCGGTGTGCTCGGCGTGCACGCCGCCACCGATGCCTGTTACGGCTGGGACGATTACGGCTCCATCTTGGGCGCCCGATTCGCCGGCCATCCCTGGACCCGGTCCTTCGAGATCGAGGTGGTCGACCCCGGCCATCCAGCTACCGCTCACCTTCCCCATCCGTGGCCCTGGCACGACGAGATCTACCTGTTCGACGAACTCCGTCCCGAAGTCGAGGTCCTGCTCCGGATCGACCCCGCCCCCCTCGATATGACGGTCCCCGGCGCCCGTGTTCCGATCCACGGACTACCCCTGGCCTGGTGCCATACCGAGGAGCGAGGGAAAACCTTCTACACCGCCCTCGGGCACTTTCCCGCCGCCTGGGAGAACCCCGCCTTTCTCTCGCACCTGGTCGGCGGACTGCAGTGGCTTCGGGAGGACGCACCCTGATCCCGCCGCTCCTGGCCGGGAGTCCGCGGCGCCAATGGAACCATCAGTTTTATCTTCGTGGCCCGCGGGTTAGAGTCGCTCATGGCCCACCGCTTCTTCACCGATTCGGAGTACGCCGCCGTCGACGCCGCCTGCGCCAGGCTCATCCCCACCGATGACCAACCCGGTGCTCACGAGGCCGGCGTGGTCGACTACATCGACGGTCTCCTGGGTGCCTTCGCCAGCGACCCCCCACTGATCTGGGCCGGCGGACCCTTCTCCGGCCGGTTCGGGGGATCGGCCAGCTTCGCCTCCTTCCATCACCTCACACCGCTGGAGGAGCTGGCCTGGCGCACTCGCATTGAAGGATCGCTCGGTCGGCCTGAGCGCGAGCGGCTGGGTCCCGTCGAGGGTCTCCAGGAGGTCTATCGCAACGGCCTGGCCGCCTTGGGCCGCGACTTCGTCTCGCTCCCGCCCGACGAGCAGGACGAGCGTCTGCGGGCCAACGAGCACTTCCGCGCGGCGCTCTACGCCCACGCCTGCCAGGGCATGTACGGGGCGCCCGAGTATGGCGGCAACCAGGGCGAGATCGGGTGGAAGAACATCGGCTTCGCCGGTGACGTGCAGCCCCGGGGCTACACCGACGAGGAGGTCAGCCAGCGTGACTAGGGACTTCGACGTCATCATCATCGGCTCGGGCCCCGGTGGGTCGACCGCCGCCGACGTGCTCACGGCGGCCGGACGCTCCGTCCTCGTCTTCGAGCGGGGCCGGAACCGCCTCGTCGAGCTCGAACCGCCGTACAACCTGATCACTGACTACTCCAACGACGAGATCAAGTTCATGGTCCGCCACTTCCTCGGTCCCGATCCCTGGCTCGACCCGCGCACCTTCCGGCCCAGCGAGGACATGGGCGACCGGCTCCACGTGGGCGACGTCAACAACCTCCCGGCCACCGTGGGTGGCGGCGGGGTGCACGCCGACGGCAAACTGCCCCGGTTCCGGGAGGACGATTTCCGCCTGCGCTCGCTCCTTGGCCCCGTCGAAGGGGCGGCGGTGACCGATTGGCCCATCGGCTACGACGAGCTCGAACCGTTCTACGCCGAGGCCGAGCAGGTGGTGGGCGTGGCCGGTCAGGCCGGTGCCAACCCTTTTGCCGCCAAACGCTCGGGTCCCTACCCCATGCCTCCGGGGCCGCCCATGTACGGGTCGCTGCTCACCGTGGCCGCCGCCGAGCGGCTGGGCTACCACCCCTACCCCGGGCCGACCGGGGCCAACTCGGTGCCCTATGACGGCCGCCCGGCCTGCAACAACTGCGGCTTCTGCTCCTTTTTCGGCTGTCCCATCCACGCCAAGGGCGATCCCGTTTCCCCGTTGCGGCGGGCCCTGCTCACCGGCCGGGCCGAGATCCGCCCCGATTCGTTCGTCAGCCGCATCGTGATGCGCAACGGACGGGCCACCGGCGTCGAGTGGCTGGACGCCGAGGGCGAGAGGCACGAGGAACGGGCCGACCAGATTGTGGTGGCCTGTGGGGCGATGGAGACGCCCCGGTTGCTCATGCTCTCGGGCCTCGAACACCCCGAGATCGGTCGGAACCTGATGTTCCACTTCCAAACGATCAGCCTGGGCCGCCTGGATCACCGGACCCACTACCACCGGGGCCGCTCGGTGTCCCACCTCCACGACGACCACATCATCCCCGATCCCGAGTCGTTCACCGTGGCCCGAGAGGCGGGGCTGCCGTGGATCAAGGGCGGGATGGTCGAGCACTGCGGCCCGGCCCACCCCATCATGGAGGCCAGCACCTACGAGTGGGGCGCCGCCCACAAGACGATGATGCGCGAGTCGCCGTTCCGGGACCACCTGGTGGCCATGTGCATGCAGGGCGAGGACCTGCCCCAGCCCACCAATCGGGTCGACCTCGACCCGGCAATCCGCGATGCCCGCGGCTTCGCCGTGGCCCGGACCACGTACCAGCCCCACCGGCATGAGGTCGTCGCCTCCAAGTACCACGCAGCCAAGCTCGAGGCCATCCTGGCCGAAACGGGTGCCGAGTGGACGACCACGGTGACGTCCCCGATGCTCGACGACAACCCCTTCGGCATCACTGCCATTGCCGCCAAGATCCCCGTGTCCAAGCATGTGATGGGAACGGCCCGCATGGGTGAGGACCCGGCGACCTCGGTCTGCGACCCCTGGGGTCGGCTGCACGACGTGCCCAACGTCACCATCACCGACTCATCGGTATTCCCCACCAGCGCCGGCTACGGCCCGACCCTGACCCTCGTCGCCCTGGCCATCCGGAACTCCCGCGCCCTGCTCGGCTGAGCGCGGGGCTGGCCAACAGCCGTTCAGCGCAGGGCCACGGCCAGCTCGAGCTCCACCGTGCCACCCCGCGGCAAGGAGGCGACGCCGATGGCCGAGCGGGTGTGCCGTCCCGCCTCGCCGAACACGTCGAACAGGAGTCGGCTGGCGCCGTCGAGGGCCGCCGGCTGCATCTGGGTGCCCGGGGCCACGGCGGCAAACCCGAGCACGGTGAGCACGCGCTCGATCCGATCGAGGCTGCCCAGCTCCTGGCGCAACACGGATAGGGCATTGAGCGCACACACCGCCGAAGCCTCGCTGGCCTGATCGACGGTGACGGTGTCGCCCAGAAGACCGGTGCAGGTCAGTGTGCCGTCGATCCGTGGGAGCTGACCTGAGGTCCGGGCCACACCGCCATGGACGACCACCCCGACCAGAGGGTCGTGTGGTGGGTGCGGGCCGTAGAGGGTGAGTCCCAGCTCGGCCATGCGCTGTTCGATGAGTCCCGGCATTTTCGTACGCTACCGCAGCGCTTCTCGGCCCTCGCCGGGTCGGCCTCAGGTGGCGAACTCCCACCACTGCACTTCGCACATCATGGGCAGGATGTACCGGACGTAGACGGAGTGGATCTTGACCACTCCCTGATCGTCCACGTGGAGATCGATCAGGTCCACCCGGTCGTCGTCCCGGCGGAACGCTTCGGCCCGGTCCTGGATGCCCTGCAGCTCCTCGAGCGATCCCAAGGCGAAACCGAAATGGTCCATGCGGGGGCAGCGCATCGGTTCGTCCTCAGCGATGAGGAAGATGAACTGGTCCCAGTGCACGCACGACAGGATGAGGCGGCGGCGGTCCTCGGTCATGACCTCGATCTCGTCGAACCCGAAGACCTCACTCCAGAACCGGCAGATCTCCTCACGACTCCGGGCACCGAGCAGGTCGGCGGGAAGGCTCATGGCCACGTGGTTGAACCGCGGGTTGCCCGTCGGGTAGTAGGGATGCGCCATCACGCCCCCCCAGAGGGGGCCGCCGCGGGGCTGGCGCCCTCGGACAGTCGGGGAACCACCATGACCTTGCCGGCGTAGCGGCCCGCAGCCAACCCGGCCAGGGCGCCGGACAGCTGGTCGAGCGTCACGTCGTCGGCCTCGATCAGGAGGTCGGTGGGGAACCCGTCCGAGGCCAACAGCTCGAGCGCCCGTTCGAAGCCCCCCTTGTCGTAGACGAACGAGCCCACGACCTGTAGCTCGTTCAGGACGAACCGGTTGGGGTCGAAGGACGGGGGCTCCAAGCCCGCCCCCACCAAAGCCAGGGTGCCCCCCCGTCGGAGCTGGTGGAACCCGGCCTCCATGGCCGACTTCTTGCCCGAGCACTCGAGCACCACA
>DATMMO010000190.1:0-7612 GCA_035569695.1 Acidimicrobiales bacterium
GACGCCAATCGGCGACGGCGCGGTCGCCGCAGCCGCACCTGTCGCCGAAGCCGCACCACCCGCCGACGGCACACCACCCGCCGACGGCACACCACCCGCCGACGGCACACTACCCGCCGACGGCACACTTCCCGCCGACGGCACACTTCCCGCCGATGCGACGCCACCCGCCGATGCGACGCCAATCGGCGACGGCCCACCCGCCGACGGCACACCACCCGCCGACGGCACACCTTCCGCCGACGGCACACCACCCGCCGAAGCCACACCACCCGCCGAAGCCACACCAATTGGCAACGGCGCGGTCGGCCGATACCGCCCGATGGGATACGCAGTGCGGCCCGAGCACTCTGCCGACAGTCACGTTCCGCCGCGTCCGGAGACCTGAGCTGGTCAGGCAGCCCAGCCCCAATGTCCTCCGGACCAATCATCCCCTCACCGCCAGTCGTCGCCGTCCTCGTGGCGGCGGTGCTGTTCGTCCTCGGGCGGGTCATCATCCGACGTCTCGCCGATGCCGAAGGCGATCCATGGTTGAACAAGGCGCTGACCGTCTGCCTGCTCCTCCACTTGATCTGTGCCCCCCTGCAGATCTGGGTCGTTAACCACCTGTATCAGGGGATCGCCGACTACAACCGCTATGACTCCCAAGGGGCTCTGCTGTCGAACGGGTTCCGCCATTTCGACTTCTCACTGGCGCCGGGCCATCTCGGGGGGATCGTCTCCAACGGCTCGGTGAGCATCGTGGCCGCCGTGGTCTTCGCCATCATCGGAGTCAACCAGATCGGTGCCTTCCTGATCTTCAGCTGGCTCTCCTTCATTGGGATCGTCTACTTCTACCGCGCCTTCAGCGTCACCTTCGGTGGCGCAGGCCGGCGTCGCTATGGATACTTGGTCTTCTTCCTTCCGACTCTCATCTTTTGGACTTCGGATGTGAGCAAGGAAGCGATCATGACCTTTCTGCTCGGCCTGATCGCCTACGGGTGCGCCCGGATTCTCAGGAATCGCGGCGGGTATCTGCTGCTCATTATCAGTTCAGCGGGCGGCGTGTTCATCCGACCGAACGAGGTGCTGCTGGCCCTGGGCGGTTTCGTCCTGGCCATGCTCCTTCGACCGGCGAACCCCACTGTGAAGCTCGAGGGGTCCCGCCGCACAGTGGCCCTCATCGTGCTGGGAGCGATGGTCGCTGCCGCCGTCTTCGTGACGCTCCACTTCTTACCGGGCATCAACGGTTCGATCTCGCTCAACCAGATCTCTCACAACAACAGTACCGGTGTTGGCGCCGGGTTCGGGAGCAGCAACACCGGGTACTCCTCCAGCATCCTCAGCTACCCCAAAGACGTCTACACGGTGCTGTTCGATCCGTTGCTGTTCAATGCCCACAGTGGAGGGCAGTTGATCACCGGCCTGGAGAACACCATCTTGCTAGTGGTGTTGCTCGCTTCGCTCCGGCAGCTGCGTATGGTGCCTAGGGTGGCGCTGGCCCGAACCTACGTGGCCATGTGCGTGTTCTTCACGGCATCATTCCTGTATGCCTTCGCCGCCCTGGGGAACCTCGGCCTGATCACCCGCGAACGAACGGCGATGATCCCGTTCCTGCTCGTCCTGGTGTGCATTCCCCTTGGCCCCCGCCACCGGCGACCCCGCTACGAGTGGGAACTGCCGCGCCGAGTCCGCATCCAACGCCGAAAGGCACTGGCCCGCCGTGCCGCTGCCGGCCCCCCTCGCCGTGCCGCTCCCGTCCCCGCACGACAGGCAGCGCGATCATGAGTGCCCAATCATGGGTTGGAGGGCAACCCGCCACCGTTCGGCCATGCGTTCGAGGGTGAACTCCGACGCACATCGGCTCAAGGCGGCCGCCCCCATGGCTGCCCGGCGGACAGGGTCGTCCAAGAGCTGTCCGACGGCCTCGGCTATGGCGCCGACCGAGTCTGCGACGATCACTCCCGTGCGGCCGTCAGCGAGCACGGTCGTGGCCCCGGGCACCGGAGTCGATACTGCCGGGAGGCCGCTCAGGCCGGCCTCGATCAGCACGCCCGGCATGCCCTCGCCGGCGGGCCGGCTGGTGAACACCAGGAGGTCTGATTGGCTGAGGAGCTCGGGCACGTCCGAGCGGGAACCGAGGAGCTCGACCCCATAGGCCTCCGCTGAACCGACCAGCTCCCCGGCGAGCGGTCCGTCTCCGACCAGAATGGCGCGAAACGTTCGACCTTCGGACCGCAGGCGGCCCACCACCTTGACGAACCGATGGGGCTGCTTCTGGGGTGTCATGGCACCCACGAAGATGAGCGTGGGGGTGGAGGCGGTTGGCTTGGTCGACGGCAACCACGGGCCGTATTTCGACGGGTCTCGTCCGTTGGGTATCACGTTCACCCGGTCGGCGGCTGTGCCGAAGAGTCGAGTGCATTCATCGCCCACTTCGTCGCCGACGGCGATCACCAGATCCGCTCGAGCCATGATGTACCTCCATCCCCGTATGTGGAGCGTCGTCGTCGGTCCCGCGTAGGTGCCGATCACGCAGTAGACCAACGATCGTCCGGTGCCGATAACTGCCGGTACGAGGTACTTCATCGGGTCGCCGCCATGAGCCACCACCGCAGTCGGGTCCAGTCGCGCCAGCTCCTTGCGCAGATGCAGGGCGAGTCGCGGTTGGAAGCCTTCTGCTGGGTGCCTGCCCGCCGGATGTTTCAGGGCCAGGTCCAGTTCCACTTCTGATGGGCCGTCGAATAGGCCGAGCAGCCGGTGGCGGACCACGCCCGGTTCGTCGAGCCGATCGACCAGCATGCGCGCCGCGCGCTGGGCACCTCGCCCGAGCGGCGAGGGAATGACGTGCACCACCAACGGATCGCGGGTCCCGAGATGCGCGGTCATCTCCGAACTTCATCCCCCCGGTCGACGGAAGTAATCGCACCGTAGCAGTGACGCTGGTGCACCGCCTGCCGCCGGAGCGGTCCGCTACCATGGCCACGCCTGGGGAAAGGGACGGCCAGCCGGTCTGCCTTCCCGTCGTCTTCGAGCCCTGGTGGATGCATGCGGACGTTGGTGGTCGCCTTTGAATACCCGTGGCCAGTCGGCAGCGGATCGCGGCACCGTCTCCTCACCACAGTGCGCGCTCTGTGCCGGTGCGGTCCGACCGAGCTCTTCTCGATAGCGCCCGACACCCGCGCCGATTTCGACGAACCGGATCCATCGCTCGGGCTGGGGAGCGTTGGCCGGGTATCGGTCCGGCCGGCCGGGGCGCGGTTCGGAGGCGTGCTCCATCCCCTCCTCCCGGCGACCATTCCGATCGGAGACCGTCGCCGGGTCTCGCACGCGCTCCGCCGGTTCGCCTCGGCCCCGTACGACCTGGTGTGGTGCTTCAACGTGCGGGCCTGGATCCTGGCCGGCGCACCGCAGAGGACACCGGCAGTGATCGACCTCGACGACCTCGAGCACCTCAAGATCCGGGGTCGCCTCTCGATCGACGCCGGTGACAGGGCCCCGGACCAGGCGGCGAAGAGCCGGCGCCGGTATGCCGCGGTCGATCGATGGGAGCGGTGGCCTGGCCAGGCCTGGTCGCAACTCGAAGCCCTTCGGTGGGTCCAGCTTTATCGGCGGGCGTCGACCCGAGTCGCTCGAACGGTCGTCTGCAGCCCACTCGACGCCGATCGAGCGACCTCGAGCGGGGTGAAACGGGTGACCGTCGTGCCCAACGGGTACGAGCTCCCCGACCAGCCGGTAGGACGGATCGGCGTAGGGTCGCCGCCGAACGTGTTGTTTCAGGGGACGTTGCGGTACCCCCCGAATGCCGACGCCGCTCGGTGGCTGGTGGGCCAGATCGCGCCAGCGTTGCGCGCCCAGATTCCAGATGCCCGTGTCCGGCTGGTCGGATTGGCGACTCCGGACCAAATGGGTCTCCACCGTCCGCCGGCGACCACGATGGTCGGGACGGTGCCCGACATGGTGACGGAGCTCAGCCGGGCCGACCTCGTCATTGTGCCCCTTCGATACGGCAGTGGCACCAGGGTCAAGATCATCGAGGCGTTCGCCCACCGGATCCCCGTCGTGTCCACCACCATCGGAGCCGAGGGCCTGGGTGTCGAGGACGGCCGCCATCTGCTGGTGGCCGACACGGCGCAACAGTTGGCGTCGGCCTGCGCCCGGCTGATCACCGACCCGGCCCTGCGCCGTCGCCTGGTGGACGCGGCGTACGTTCGCTACCTCGAAGCCTTCCAATGCGACGTCGTCGAGGGCCGGGTCACCGAGGTGGCCCAGGCCGCGGTGGCCCGAGGAGGCCGGGCGGGGCCGTGAGAGCACTGTTGGTGGCTCACAACACCCCGTGGCCGCCGCTCGGGGGCGGGCTCGTCCGCTTGGCCCAGGTGGTGGAGGCCGTTGCTTCGGTTGCCGAGCTCGACTTGTTCGTCCTCCACGACCTGCGCCGTTCGAAGGTCGTCGTGCCACCGACAGTTCCGGTTACCAGGTGGGAGGGCGCGCAGTATCCCCGTACGTCCCCCCAGCTCCGGTGGCGCCTCGACTGGGCGATCCGCCGGGGTGTGCCGTGGGAGGTGGCCATGGCCCGAGCCGACCGCAACCCACGACTGGCCCTTCGGGATTGGGCCCGTCCGCCCTATGAGGCGGTGTGGTTCTCGACCGCCGCAGCTTTCGCATGGATGGGGCGGCCCGACTTCGGCCCGACCATCGTGGACCTCATGGACCTGGATGACGTCAAGGCCCGGCTCAGGGCCCGACTGTTGACCGAACAGCTTCGATCGGGACTGTTGACCGAACAGCTTCGATCGGGCGCCCAGGGGGGCTTGGCGCGGACGGGCCTGGCCTGGTGTCAGGCTCGGTTGAACGGCAGCGACTGGCGTCGGTTCCAGCGGTCGGTGTCCGCGCAGGTGGAGCGGGTGGTGGTCCCGAGCGAGATGGACGCGACCAGATCTCGGCTGACCAACGTCGAGGTCGTCCCCAACACGTACCCTCGGCCCACGCGCCCGGCGGGCAACCCGACCGTCTCAGGTATACCGGTCGTCCTCTTCCAGGGGACCCTCGGCTACCCCCCCAACATCGACGGAGCGCAGTGGTTGACGGGCGCCATCGCGCCCCGCGTCCGGACAGCGGTTCCGGCTTGCGAGATGCGACTGGTCGGCCGGCCCGCCACCAGCGTCAAACTGCTCCACCAGCCCCCCATGGTGACCGTGGTGGGCCAGGTCCCGTCCATGGAGGTGGAGCTGGCCCGGGCCACGGTGGCCGTGGTGCCGGTCCGGTACGGAAGCGGGACCCGGGTGAAGATCCTCGAGTGTTTCGCTCACCGTGTCCCGGTGGTGTCCACCACGGTGGGTGCCGAGGGACTGGACGTCGTCGATGGCGTGCACCTGTTGATTGCCGACGATCCCGACGAGTTTGCCACCGCCACGGTGCGGTTGCTGGGCGACGCTCGGCTGCGGGTGCGCCTGACCGAGGCGGCCGAGAGACTCTATCTCGACCGCTACGACGGCCGGGTGGCCGACGAGGGGGTCCGGCGTCTCCTCGCGGAGGTGGCCGGGCTCAGCACGCGTTCGTAGGCCTGCAGGGTCTTGGCCACCACCGCTCGGTCGTCGAACTCGGCCTCGGCTTTGAGCCGCCCCGCCGTGCCCATGCGCCGGCGGAGGGCGGCGTCGACGACGAGCGCTTCGATCGCCCCAGCCAGCCGCACTGGGTCGTCGAGTGGTACCAGCAGTCCGGTCTCTCCGTGGGAGACGACCTGACGGCAACCGCGGATGTCGGTGGCGATGACCGGAAGGCCAGTGGCGGCCGCCTCCATGGCCGAACGGGGAAAGCCCTCGCGGTGAGAGGGCAGCACGAACAGGTCGAAGGCCGGGTACACGTGCTCCGTGTCGTCCCTCCATCCCGGGAAGACGATTCGGCCGCGGCGACGAGCGGACGCCACTTCCTCGGACGAGATGGCGTCGGCTTTGTCCGGATCGGTTTCCCCCACCACGACGAAGACGATGTTGGGGTGAGTGCGGTACAGGCGCTCGGCGACAGTGAAGAGCTCATGGAATCCCTTCTGCCACACCAGGCGGGCCACGGTGCCGATCACCACGGCGTCATCATCGACACCGAGGGCGGCCCGGGCCCGGCGGCGGCTGTGCCCGTCCGTGTCGGGACGGAAGCGCTGGAGGTCGATGCCGTTGCCGAGGAGCACCAGCTTGTCCCGGGAGACGCCCAGACGAGCCAGCACCTCCAAGTCCTCGGGGTTCTGGACGAGCTCGGCCCCCGAGCACCCCGACGCCGCACGTTCGAGGGCGTACACGGCGGCCCGGCGCGAGAGCCGGTCCTCGGGGCTGGCGTAGAGACCGTGCACGGTGTTGACCACGCCCGGCACCCCGGCGGCACGGGCGGCCACCCGGCCGTAGAGGCCCGGCTTGGGGTTGTGGGTGTGGACGATGTCGGGCCTGAGCCGCCGGAAGAGCCGCCACACCTCGACGAATGCCATCGCATCCTCTCCCAGAGCCGTCGATCGGGTGGCATGACGCAGCGGCTCGTGACGGATGCCCCACGCCTCCAGTTGGGGCACGAACGGACCGGGGGCCGATGCCCCGACGACCTCCATCCCGGCGTCGGCAAAGGCTCTGAGTTGGGGGCCCAGCAGCAGCACCAGGCTCATGTCGACGGTGGTGACGTGGATCAACCTCTTCCCGACCAGCCCCTTCCCGACCACCATGGTCAGGGCCCCCGACTCGCTTGCAGGTAGATGTCGCCCATTGACCGGCTGGCCTCTGCGATGTCGAACATCGAGCTCCGGAGTTTGGCCTGCCGGCCCAGGCGGTCCCGGAGTTCCGGATCCGACGCCACGCGCGCCATGGCCTTCGCCAGGGCATCGGAGTCGCCCGGCTGCACCAGGAGGGCGTCGCGGTCGTGTTCCAACATCTGGGGAACACCGCCGACCGAGGTGGCCACGATGGGCAGCCCGACGCTCGTGGCCTCCATCAGCGCCACGGGGAGCCCTTCTTGCCGAGAGGCGAGGACGAAGGCATCGGCGCCGGCCAAGAGGGACAGGACGTCGTCGCGCTGGCCGAGGAACTGGAACCTGTCGCCCAGCGCCAGGTCAACGTGACGGGAGTGAAGGGTGGCACTCATCGGACCACGTCCCACCGCGGCGATGCGGATCGGAAGCCCGTTGTCGGCGATGGCACGGGCCGCGTCGAGCAGTACGTCGTATCCCTTCTCGGGTCGGAGGTTGGCCACGGTCATAAAGAGGAATTCGCCCTCGGTTGCGCCGAGCTCGGCCCGCACGTCGGCCCGAAGGTCGGCCCGTCGGGCCGTGAGGGCGTCCGACCGGGACAGATCGACACCGTGCACCACCATCCGGGCCTGGGCTCGCAGTCGGGCCGGAAGGGCGTCGTAGGACGCCTGCGACACAGTGACCACCAGCTCTCCCTTTCCCATCGATACATGCAGCAGCACCCTGATGATGAACTTCGTCTTGTTCCACAAACTGTGCTCGGTGTACACCACGCCAGGTCGGGTCGCACGGGGCAGGGACGCTACGACCAGCTGGCCGAGGGCGGCCGCGTACGGGAGGTGGAAGTGGACCACGTCATAGGCTCCGTCGACCAACAGGCGGCGGAGAGCCGCCATCCACCGAAGGTCG
>DATMMO010000191.1:0-5382 GCA_035569695.1 Acidimicrobiales bacterium
TCCGAGTTGGGCTACACCACCCCCTCGTATTCGCACCTTCTGTTTCCGGGCATCGTCGCCCTCACTGCCTTTCTCACCAGCCTGCAGACCACAGCCCTTCCACTGGTGTTCGACTTCTCGTACACCAAAGAGATCGAGGACAGGCTCCTGGCCCCGATGCCCGTGTCCTGGGTGGCGTACGAGAAGCTGGTCTTTGCCGGGATCCGCTCGCTGATCGCCTCGCTGATGATGTTTCCCATCGGCATCCTGGTGCTGGGATCGATCCCGTGGCGGGCCGCCGGCGCACCCCTGTTCATCCTGGTGTTGTTGCTGGGGACCCTGGCCGGGGCCACGCTCGGGCTCACGTTGGGGACGCTGGTCGACGCCAACCGGATCAATATCGTGTTCACCCTGGTGCTCACGCCGATCCTGTTCACCGGGTGCAGTCAGTACCCCTGGCCCTCGTTGTACAAGCTTGCGTGGTTCCAGTGGCTCACGACGCTCAATCCGCTGACCTACGTCAGCGAGGGCATGCGGGCGGCGCTGGTGCCCGGAGTCCCACATATCCGAACGTGGGTGTGCATCCTCATGCTCGTGGTGTCATTGGTCGTGTTCGGCACCATCGGCGTCAAGGGGTTCCTGCGGCGGGCAATCGATTGACCGGTCTCCTCGGCGGGGCCGTCTCGCCTTTCGCCTGCTCGTCCAGCGCCTGGCCGCCTTTCGCCTGCTCGACCGGGCCTGGTCGACCATCCTTGTTCCCGTTCCGCCTCGAGTTCACCAACCGACGGGTGGATGCCAGCCATACGCCTGGGTCGCGGTCAGCGGGACAGGAGCCCTCCATGACCCTGGATTCTGCCCCTCCGAACACCGACGGCGGGAGCGGGAAGGGCCCGTCTGGCGCGAAAGCGCAGACGCGGGAAGCATAGGAGCCGTGATTCGAGACCGATTGGCACGTGGCCGGGACGGACTGTGGAGGCGGCTCCTCAAGGTTGGGTTCATTCGCCGCTGGTACGCCCGCCGGCTGTTGAAGTTCATTCAGAAGTCGAAGGACAAGCACCGTCCCCTGCCCGATCACCTGGTCCAGGTGGATTCCATCACCCGACGCCTTCCCAAGCCTCAGCGGGCCAAGAAGCTCGAGGAGATGCTCGTCCCCCAGAACGAAGAGGAGATGGGCCGGGAATTCCGGCGTGCCGCCGAACGCCAGAACCGGTCAAAGGGCCACGGTGGTCCAGGCAAGCGCCCCGGCATGCCGCCCCAGCAGGTCGTGAAGCGACAGCCGAAAGGTCGCCGGTAACAGCCAAAACGGGGGGCTTCGCTCCTAGGACCCTGAGGGCCAGGTCGGTCGCAGCCAGGAGCCAGAACCGTCAGCTGTCCGATCCAAGTGGATCCGGGAAGATCACACCACGGTTGAGGATCCCCTGAGGGTCGAGCGCCCGCTTGATGGCCCGCATTGCCGCGATCTCTCCTGGAGACCGGGCCAGGGACAGCCAGCGCGCCTTGGCCTTGCCCATGCCGTGCTCGGACCCGATACTGCCGCCCAGGCGGGCCACCAACTCGAGCACGGCGGCGTCGACCCGATCATCATCGTCGCGGAGCCCAAGAACGTTCACATGAAGGTTGCCTTCCCCCAGATGCCCAAAGATATGGACCGACGCTGACGCCGACAGCTCAGTCACCTTCTGGTGCACCTCTTCGGTGAAGGCCGGGAGTCGATCCAGCGGGACACCGGGATCGAGCTTGTGGGCCACCCCCAGTTGGGCGATCGATTCCGTGATCTGGTCCCGGAAGGCCCAGAGTCGGCCCCGTGCTGTCGGGTCGGTGGCCACCGCCACGGCGCGGTCGGATCGGTCAGCTTCGGCCAGGACATCGGCCATGTGCGGTGTGGGGTCCTCATCACCGGCGCACTCAATGATGAGGTACCACGGGTAGCCCTCCATCGGCGGGCGCGACCCCAGACGGACGGACACCACCTCCATGGTGGGCCCGTCGAACACCTCGGCTGCCTCCAGCGCGGTGGCCGAACGCCTCAGGGCGCCGACGATGGCGATGCCCTGCTCCAGGCGCTCGAGGCCGATCATGGCGGTGGCCCGGACCGGGAGCTCGCGCACGAGCCGGAGCCGGGCGGCGGCCACGATGCCCAATGTTCCCTCGCTCCCCACCATGAGCTGCGACAGGTCATATCCGGCATTGTCCTTGGCCGGACCCTCGAGGCGGCTGATGATCGTCCCGTCGGCCAAGACGAACTCCAGCCCGATGACCTGTGATCGCATCTGCCCGAATCGGACGACCCGCATCCCTCCCGCATTGGTGGCCACCATGCCTCCGATGGTGGCGGCGTCGCGGGCGGCCAGGTCAATGCCGAACGCCCAGCCGGCAGCCAATGCCTGTCGATGGACCTCGGCCAACGTCACCCCGGCTCCGGCGATGAGCTGGCCGCCGACCGGGTCGACGGCGCTGACGTGATCGAGACGACCGAGGCTCACGATCACCTCACCGTCCCCGGGCACACTCCCGCCGACCAGGCCGGTGCGACCGCCTTGGGCCACACAGCCGAGGCCGTGACGGTGGCAGACTCCCAGGACCCCGCTCAGCTCAGCGGTATCGGCCGGACGGACTACCACCGACGCGGTGCCCCTCCAGCGGCGGGTCCAGTCGACCTCGTACGAGGCTCGCAGGTCGGCGTCGGTGAGAACATGGGAAGAGCCGACTATGTCCTCGAACTCGGTTCGTACCGCCGAATCGATCAGGGTCACTACTACCTCCCGTTCTGTCCGAGACTACGGGCTGACCATTTCCAAGGGTTTCCAAGGGCTCCGGCCAGGGACTGTGTTCGAGGGCTCGGCCAGGACCTGTTCGAGGGTCGCGGCCAGGACCTGTTCGAGGGTCGCGGCCAGGGACTTGCCGGTACCAGAGGTGCCATTCCGGTTCCCACTAGTGCGCCACCTGGCGCGCCACCAGTCTGTCGAACCGTGGACGCAGCTACGCCCTTGCCTTTTGCGTCGCTGCGGTCCATAGTGAATCTATTCGGTATTTCGACTCTTGTTCGATATAACGAACAAGGAGGTGCTCCGTGAAGCTGGACGTGCTCTACGAGATCGACTGCCCCCGGCCATGGCCTGCGCCCCATCCCCAGGGGCAGCGCCAAGCCGAGCAGCGGTCCTACCGGGAAGCCCTCGAGCAGATCCGGTTGGCCGACCAGCTCGGCTTCCACACCACGTGGCATGTGGAGCACCACTTCCGGGCGGGCCGCTCCCATTGCCCGGCGCCCGAGGTGGTCCTGGGAGCGTTGTCCCAGATCACCGAACAAATCCGCCTCGGGTTCGGAGTCACGCTCCTGCCCCACGCCTTCGGACCGCCCATGCGGGTAGCCGAAAAGGTGGCCACCGTCGACATCCTCTCTGGCGGCCGGGTCGAATGGGGCACCGGTCGCTCCACTCCGATGGAGCAGACGGCATTCGGCGTCGACCGGGAGAACAGCAAGGACCAAGCTCGCGAGGCCATCGAAGCGATCGTCGGCATGTGGGAATCCGAGTACTTCGAGTTTCACGGCAAGTACCTCGACTTCCCCCGGCGCATGGTGACCCCCAAGCCGGTCCAGGACCCTCATCCGCCGCCGTGGATGGCGGCCACCAGCGACGGCAGTGCCGCCATGGCCGGGGACATGGGCCTCGGGCTCCTCTCCTTCGCCATCATGCAGCCGCTCGAGCGGATGGCGGCGCAGATCGAGCAGTACCGGGCGGCCAGCAGCAGGGCGACGCCCATCACCCGGGTGCACAACAACCGCGTGGCTGCCTACACCCTGGTGCACTGTGCCGACTCGATGGCCCAGTGCGAGGAGGACGGCATCTGGGACTCGGTGTGGTGGTGGTACAAGAACCTGGCCGAGTTCACCATCGAATGGGAGCTCCCTCACCTGCCTAAGGACCAACAGGACTCGGCCTTTCCCCTCCTGCGCCGACAGATGACGGGTGACTTCGATCCCCACGAATTCTCCGACGCCGACATGATCATCGTGGGCGACCCCGACCAGTGCCTCGAGAAGATCCTCCGCTACGAGGCCCTCGGCGTTGACCAACTGATCTGCTACGTCCAGTTCGGCTTCTTGTCGCACGAGTCGATCCTGCGCACCATCGAGCTGCTGGGCACCCGCATCATCCCTGAGCTGCGCCGGCGCGACGTCGAGGTGTCAGCCACGGCGGTGGGTGGCGGCGCCTGATGCCCAGCGGCAGCAGCAATAGCTACGCCGGCGGGAGCGGCGGCAGCAGCAGCAGCAGCGAGCAACCCTCGCCGTCGCCCTCGCCCGCACCGGGCGCTTCGACGGGAACAACGACCACGCAACGGCCGGCCATCGTCGAGCCATTCCTGGCCGGCTGCGTCTTTCCCGCCGCGCCGGGCGTGCCTTACCCGCGTGCCCTCCCCCTCGACGCTGGACGACTTCCCGCCGACACCTGGGCGACGGCGCGCATCCCGGTCGGCGTGCGGCTGGAGCTGGTGGGGGATGCCGAGGCGATCGAGATCGAGTACGAGACGGCCACCAGCGACCTCGGCTACCGGGGAGCGGGCGCAGGAACCACCTTCACTTCCTGGCGAGGCCAGTCGGTGATTGACGACGTGCCCGCGGTGCTGGGCCGGGGTCGGGTGACCCTGCGAGTGGCGGCCGCCGGCGGCAACGCAGGCCCCGGAGGCCGCGCTTCGGATGAGTCCGATTGGGATGGGTCCGATCGAACGGTGGTCACGCTGCCCGAGGGGATGCGACCGTCCATCCTGGCTGTTGGCGGCCTGGGCGGGACCGTTCAACCGGCGCCCCCCCAGCCCCGGTGGCTGTGCTACGGGGATTCGATCGCCGAAGGCTGGGCGGCCAGCAATCCCGGGCGGGCCTGGCCGGCCGTCGCCGGCCGCCGCTATGGCCTCGACGTCGTCAACCTGGGCTACGCCGGTGCGGCCCGGGGAGAGATGGTCAGCGCTGAGGAGATCGCCGGTCTGCCCGCCGCTGTCATCAGCCTCAGCTACGGGACCAACTGCTGGACGCGCATTCAACACTCGGCCGAGCAGGTCGGAGCTGGTCTCGACGCATTCGTCGATCTGGTCCGCACCGGCCACCCCGACACCCCGATCGTGGTGGCTTCCCCAGTGATCAGGCCCGACGCCGAGGATCGACAGAATGGCCTCGGAGCCACATTGGCGGACCTGCGGTCGGTCATCGAGGCGAGAATCGAGCGGCGGTGTCAGGGCGACCCACGGCTCCATCTCGTACGAGGCGGAACCCAGTTGACCGCAGATCAGCTGGCCGACGGGGTCCACCCGGGCGACGAGGGCCACCGGATCCTGGCCGAGGCCATCGGCTCTGCGGTTCGGGCCAGCCTGGACGCCGCACCGAACACTGCCGCCGCCTCGGACGACGCC
>DATMMO010000192.1:0-5198 GCA_035569695.1 Acidimicrobiales bacterium
AGGGAGGCGCTCTCAACTCGACAACCATCGTGCAGAGAACCAAGTGGACTCTCGCCGAACTGGGCTGGGGCCAATCATGGGCGCTGGTCATCGCCCTGCTCGCCGCACTCTGGTTTGCGGTACGGCGCCGTCGCAGCTTGAACCTCACCGTGCTGTGGATGCTGGTGATCTGGGCGGTGTTGACCTCCCTTATCCTTTCCACTACCTCCAACCAGGGCACCGCCGATGGTCTTCCGGTGAACGTGATCCTCATCGTGGTGGCCGCGGCCGTCCTCGGGCAGTTGTCCTGGCGATTTCGTCCGGTCGCTGCCGTTGCCGTCGTCGGCATCCTGGCTGTTGGCCTGGTGGCCGAAGTGTCCAACGGAACCGGACAGTGGTGGCCCGCGGCCCCGTACCGGGTGGACGTGTTCGCCTCGGGCGGCACCGCCCGCACCAACGTCGATCAGTTCACGGCTCAGGTTGTGCACCTCATCGGCTCGGCTCCCACCCTCGTGGCTCAGGACAGCGACATCCTCAACACCAACGGAATGAGATGGAATGCCGGACACACATCGTTGTCGTTGCCTGTCCCGCCGAAATCCTTAGATGGCACCCGTCAGGCGATCCGTGAGCTCGCTCGGGTACGCATGGTGGTCACCGGCTGGAGCCCAGGTTCCTATCATCCCTTGGTCGACCAAGGAGCGGTCGAATCCGCCGCCGCTCAAGACGGGTTCGGCATTGTCCGGGTGTGGCAGGGGAGCCAAGGCACCAGCTTCGTCGTCTGGCGGCGAGGTAGGGCGGCCAGGAACGTATCGGTCCCATCCCCGTCCACCAACGTGGTGCGTCCGGGCAACGGTACCGATGTGAGGGGGGGTCTGTTCCTTGTTGCCGCCAGTACCGACCGCGTTCTGGCCACCACAGCCGTTCATTTCACGATCAGCGGTAGCGGTGTGGCTCGAAGCACCACCGTTCCTGCCCGACGGTTCCCCTACGGATGGCTAGGGGGCTTGAACACAACCACCCTTCCCAATGGCACCTACACCATCCACAGCGTGGCCATCAACGCCGCAGGTGCCGTTGGACGAAGCAAGCCCGTCACGGTCCATGTGGACAATTGAGTCGGGGATACCATGAGGGGGTTCCGGTGAGACCAAGCCGATGGCGAAGATTCATGACCGTGGCCGTTGTCGCCAGTCTCCTCTTGGCTCTCGCCGCCACCGGACTTGGCATAGAGGCCCTGCGCAAAAGCAACCGCACTATCGACTCAGGGTCGGCGACGAGCATCCTGGTTCCCACCGGTGGCGCGACGGTTTCGGGGGCTGCACCGATCGCTGCCGCACCACGTGGTCCGAAGGTACAGGCTGTCGACTTCCTGGTCACCGGAGGCAGCTATCACGACACGAAGATCGGCAGTGGGACTCTGACCCAAGCCGGATGGGACATGATCTGGCAGACCACGAACGTGCCCAATGGGACCTATCAGATCACCAGCGTGGGGTACAACGCTGATGGCGCGAGCATCCGCAGTCCCAGTGTCACGGTGAAGGTGGTGAACTAGTGCCCACCGGCTCCGCATCTCGCCGACACTCGACCTCGCCGAGCCGGCCCGGATCCTGGTCTCCGAGCCCAGCCATATCAGCGGAATCCCAGGTCACAGGCTCAAGCCTCGACACGACTTCTGAGGCTCGCCTACCGCCTCCTTCAGGTCGGAGCGAATGGGGTCCGGTACGCTGGTGGCATGGGCTCCGGTATGTTCCGCAGTGCCATCCGAAGAGGTGTTCGGCGTCCCCACCCGAGCGAAACGGCATCACCGACTTCGATAGATCGTCAGTGGTTCCGGGTCCCGACGGAGCTCTCCGTCACCGAGGTTCAAGACACTCGTGTGCTTGTCGTCGGAGAGTGCATGGCCGAGTGGTTCGCCGACGGTTCGACTTCCATCGGAGCAACCGCCGACTTTGTCTTGTTCAACAACTACGCAGAGCTCCCTCGAGGGTTGCGTCATGGCGCCGACCAGTACTCCATGCAGGTCATCCAACTTCCCTTGCGGGCTGTTCTTCCGGAATGGTCCTACCTCCGTCTTCCCTATGACGAGCCCCAACCATGGGAGATGCTGCTGGAGGACAGCAAGGCCAAACTGGACCAGATGCTTGACCGCGCACTGCATTACAACCGCCAGTTTGGAATCCTGACCTTCGTGTCCGGATTTCTCATCCCGCAGCAGAACCCGATGGGACGGATGCTGCCCAGGAATGATTGCCGTAATCTTTCCTACCTCGTCAGCGAATGCAATACCGAAATCGCAAATATCATCGACGGCGTCCCCAATGCGTACTTCTTTGACATCGATCAAATTTCCGCCTGCTTCGGTAAGATGTACATCCAAGACGACGCCATCAATACCGCCACACATGGTGGGTTCCTCAGCAATTTCGATTCGGATCGGGATGGGCACCGTATAGAACCGCCGGGACCTCTCGCTCGCCGCTATTCGATTCAAACCGAGCTCTTCAGAGGGGCAGCGTGGGCCGAACTGCGAGCTATGGAACGAACCGTTCGGCAAGTCGACCAGGTAAAATTGGTGATCGTCGACCTCGACGACACCCTGTGGAGAGGTGTGGTTGCCGAGCTCGATGACGTCTCCGACACGACCATTGAGGGTTGGCCGATGGGGGTGATCGAGTCTCTCCAGATTCTGAAGAAGCGCGGCGTCCTGTTGGCCATTGCCAGCAGGAATGATCAAGCCACCATTGAACGACTGTGGTCGACGATCTTTCGGGGCCGTATCGAGCTCGACGATTTCGTATCACGAAAGATCAACTGGCGACAGAAGGTCGACAACCTGGCTGACATCTTTGTTGAGCTGAACGTCCTCCCCCAGCACGCGGTGTTCATCGATGACAACCCAGCGGAACGAAGTGGCGCCGTGGCTGCCTTCCCCGGCCTCCGGGTCTTGGGTTCGGACCTCTACGGCATCAAGCGCGTGCTTCAGTGGGCTCCGGAAGCACAGGTCCCATTCGTAACCAGAGAATCAGCGACGCGGTCGGAGAGCACACGTGCCGGCGTCGCACGCGAGGCCATGCGCAACCGCCTATCCCGCGAGGAGTTCCTGAGCTCCCTGGAGTCACGGATTGGCCTGGCCTCTCTTGATAAGACATCCGATCGCCATTTCGCACGGGCCCTCGAGCTGATCAATAAGACGAACCAGTTCAACACGACCGGCAAGAAGCGGTCGTACGAGGATTGTCAGTTGTTCTTCGGACGGGGCGGCGCCTTCATCACCGCTGAAGTCGCCGACAAGTACGCCGACTATGGAATGGCCGGGGTCCTCGTGGTCGACCAGTCACCGACGTTGGTGCACATCGAACAATTCGTCCTGAGTTGCCGGATCCTCGGGCTCGACGTAGAACAGGCAGTCTTGGCGGAAATAGTCCGCCAATCCGTCGAGTCCGGCATCTCGACCGTTACCGCGACCTTGGTGAAGACCGGCAAAAATGATCCCTGTCAGGACGTCTTCTCCCGCTGTGGATTCACCTCAGTCGCCACCGACCCAACCCTGTGGTCACTGGAGTCCATCCGGGACGTGAACCCACCGGGCGGGTGGGTCTCGGTTGCGTGGAGCTAAGGGAAGAACGCCCGCTGGGACACTGATCCGGCCAACCGTCCGGCGCGGATGCCAAAGGTGCGGACCCATTGTCGGCGTGGCGATGCCCGGACCAGCCCGGGAACGGCAACAAGCAACCAGGCCCAGGCCTTGGCCGCTCCTTGCAGGTCGCGTCGCATGCCGTCGGCCCGGTAGCGACAATAGAGACGTGGTCCGCACCGTCCATAGGACCAGGCGGCACGGAATATGGCCCTCCCCCCCGCACGTTCGCGCTTCTCGACGATGGCATCGGCAGCCACCGCGAACCGGTACCCCGCCAGTTGGAGCCGCCAGCACAGGTCGACATCCTCCTCCGGTGCCAGTTCCTCGCGGAAGCCGCCCACGGCGTCGAATGCTTCCCGGCGAACGGCAAGGTTGGCGCTCAGGGCAAAGGGGAGGAACCCCAACTGCCGCGTCGCGGCCGAAACGGGAGCCGATTGCCGCCTCCCGTCGAGGGCGCCGAAGTCGAACACCCCGGAGACCAGATCAGTGCCGCCGAGGGCGGTGACCATGGACGCCAGCCAACCGGGCTGCACCACGTCGTCGGCGTCACAAAAGGCCAGCAGGCGCCCACGGGCTGACCGGACCCCGATGTTGCGGGCCGCCCCCGCTCCTCGACGCGCCGAAGCGTCCACCATGCGGATGCGGGGGTACCGCTCGGACCACTTCTCGACACAGGATCGTGTGCCATCGGCGGAACCGTTGTCGGCCACCACCACTTCCCAGTCGACGGCCACGCGTTGGGCACCCAGGGCCCGGAGTTGGTGCTCCACCCACGGCATGCCGTTCCGGACCGGCACCACCACGCTGATCAGCGGGAGTGCGCTCGCTTGCTGCTCGTCGGCCACAACGATGTGCTCCACGTCCGTTGCTAGCCTACCGAGGTGGAGGCGGTATGGACAACCATCCGAGCTGCTCAGTGAGAGCCGACGAGGGTACGCCACTGGTGCCGGCGTCGGTTTCGGCGGTCGTGCTGACCCATCGGAGGCCACGGTTGGCCACCGAGGTGGTGCGCTCGCTGATCGAGCGCGAAGGGCTCACTCCCAACCGGGTCGTGGTCGTGGTCAACGGGTCCGGGGGGCTTGACGACGCGGCCTTGGAGGCGAGCGTCCGCCTGGTCCGGCTGCCGCGCAATCTCGGGCCGGCCGGTGGATTCGCCGCCGGGCTCGAGGTCAGTTTCGCCGACCCGTCCACTCGCTGGGCCTATCTGTGTGAGGACGACGTGGGGCTGTTCTCGCTGCCCAGCCCGAGGCTGGCTGACATTGTCGGACGCGCCGAACGACGCAGCCGACAGGCTGGTCCACCGGTCGGGGCGGTGGTGGCCTACGGGCGACGATTCGTGGGCCGAGGGTCCCACACCGTCAACGTGGTCCCTGCTGTAGGGAGCGTTCACGAGTTGATGCCTGTCGATGTGGCCAGTTGGGGGGCAACGTTGCTGGCTCGGTCCGTCTTCGATGCAGGGATCGTTCCCGACGCGGAGTGGTTCTTCGGTCTGGAGGACTTCGATTTTTTTTGTCGGGTCCGACGGGGAGGGTTCGAGGTGCTGGTGGATGCGGAGTCGGCCCGGGCCGTGGCCGAC
>DATMMO010000193.1:0-29421 GCA_035569695.1 Acidimicrobiales bacterium
GAGGCAGCCGAAGCAATGGAAACCGAGGTGGCTTCCGACGATGCTGTTGGGACCGAGGTCGCCGAGAGCGCCCGCTCCGACCGCCCGCGACCGAATCCTTCGGACCGATAAGGGCCTTCGGCTTACCGCATCCCCAGTCAACCCATGGTCTTGGCACCGTCGAGCGACTCACGGATGATGTCAGCATGCCCGGCGTGCTGTGCGGTCTCGCCGATGATGTGCAGGATCGCCGCCCGGGCGGACCACCGTGCCCCGTCCCTGAACCACGGTGCCTCGGGCAGAGGGTGCGAGAAATCAAGATTGGGGAGCTCCGAGACAAGGCGGTCCGTGCGGCGCGCGATCTGTTCGTAGGCATCAAGTAACGAGGCGAGGGTGTCGCCCTCGGACATGCGGAAGCTGGCCGCGTGCGACTCCATGGCGGCGTGGTCCGCCGGCCCGATGGCGTCGGGCCCTCGCTCGACGAAGTCGACCCAGCGTTGTTCCATCCGGCTGACATGCTTGATGAGCCCGCCGAGGCACAGCTCGCTGGTCGTCGTGCAGAGCCTCGCCTGCTCGTCGGAGAGTCCTTGGACCGTCTGGCACAGAAACCCCCGGTGGGTGGTCAGGGCCTCGACCAGATCGGTTCGTTCACAGTTCTCATGGTTCGGCTCGGTAGTCATGATCACATTGTGAACCATCAAAGTGGCCATCCTCTGGCCGGTTTGACGGGAAAGGTCTCCCTGGTCGCTCAACCGCGTGATCTCCCTGCTGAGAGATGGGCTTGGGTCCGCCAACCGGGCACCCGATCGACTCCCCCAACCGGGCCGGACCTATTCTCCGGTCATGACGGTTCCCGGTAAGTTGCTGGCCTCAGGTCGGGACGCAGACATCTTCGAGTTCGGTCCCGGACAGGTCCTGAGGCGATCCCGGAATGGCCGATCCATGGAGGCCGAGGCCAGGACGATGGAGTTCGTTCGGTCCCACGGCTACCCGGCGCCCCAGGTGTTCGAGGTCAGCGACGACGGCTGCGATCTGGCCATGGAACGGATCGACGGGCCAACCATGGTCGACGCCGGTGCTGCCCGTCCCTGGAATCTGCGTCGATTCGGACGTCAGTTGGCGGAGCTCCATAAGTCACTCCATTGTCTTCCCGCTCCAGAGTGGGTGGCGCCGGCGCCGTGCGGCCGTGGCGATCGCCTCCTCCACATGGACCTCCATCCGCTCAATGTCCTCATGTCCCGCACCGGGCCTGTCGTCATCGACTGGACCAATGCCGCTCGCGGCGACCCAGCGATCGATGTGACCCTGACCTGGGTGCTGATTGCCTCGGGCGAGGTCCCAGCCGGCCGGGCCAAGGCCGTCCTGTTGAGTGTCGGCCGGAAGTTGCTCCTCGACGCATTCCTCGGTCCCCTCGCCGGCGAAGGACTCGATGCGCACCTGGCTGACGTTGTCGAGTGGAAGTGCACGGACTCGAACATGAGCAGCAGCGAGATCGAACGCATGCGTTCGATGGTCACGGCAACCCCGAGTTGAACCCTGGGGAACGGCACCGGTCGGAATCGACGGCGCCGTCGGCACACTGCGACGAGTCAGCTCCGGGCAACCAACGCCAGCTGCCGAGACTGAGCGACCAACCGGCCCGTGGCATCCCAGATCTCCCCGTCCTCCTGCAGGAATCCTCCCTCACGAAGTGGGTGGCAAACTGACAGCGAAGCCAGCCGGGCTCCGGTCGATAGCGCACGTGCGTCGTCAGCTCGATGGTCGGCGTCCAAGCCACGGGCAGGCTGGCATTGAACACCGCCGGCGGAAAGGCATCTGCCGCGCACAACAGGGCGATCGTGTCGGCCGCTTCGCCATGGCGCAGGCGAAGCCACCCTCGCATCCGGGCATGGCCGGATGGATTCCCGCCGCGGAACGTGGCGTCATCGGGATGCAAGCGGAGCTCGACTCTTGCCATGAACGGCGGAGGAAATGTCTCGGTGGCGTCAACGGGGATGCACCGTTCGGGTGGGGGCATCGACGGTGGATCGAGATCGACCAATTGGGCGCCGCCATTGTCGGTGAGCTCACCAAAGGTGCCCAGCACCCTGAGCAGGGGACGGTCGTCCTTCTCGAGCGTTGCCGTCGCCGTGGCGAACGTTCGGCCCTGTTTGATGACCTCCACCGACACTGAGGCTTGTCCTGGCTTGCCCGGCGCCAGATAGTGGGCCGTGACCGTGACCGGGTCTGGCCGGCCGATTGCCGCGCTCATGGCGCGGGCCGTGATGGCGAGAAGGTATCCGCCGTTGGCATTGCCGGCGATGTCCCAGCCTTCGGCGATAATGGCCGACCACCTGCTACTCGCACCTGCGCTTACGCTGGCCGGCGAGTGTGCTGTCGCTGCCATCGGCACGATGGCAGTGGCCGTACTAAACGT
Source organism: Acidimicrobiales bacterium (assembly GCA_035569695.1). Lineage (GTDB taxonomy): Bacteria > Actinomycetota > Acidimicrobiia > Acidimicrobiales > RAAP-2 > DASXMT01. Next base: position 2,396 of record DATMMO010000193.1, read on the forward strand.
GTCATCCCCCCGGACGGGGAGGTCGTCGGTCATGAATGGCGTCCCCGATCGCGAGGTTCACCACACCCACACGTTCTCCTGTTGTCAAGCCTTTGGGCTCGCGTCTCAGCAGGCCGTGGGCTCCGATTGGCGGACAGCATGATGCTGATTCTTCCACGATCGGAGGTACGCCGATCGCCTGAGGACGAGGCATGGCAATCACAACTCGAGTCCTTCACAATAGGGGTATGGCAATGGAGCATGGCTGGGTCAGCTACATGGGCAGCGGAGACAACTCGCATCTACCCGAGGAGACGCAGCGGCAAGTCGAACAGAGGATGAAGGAGCAGCGAGACCGACGGGGGCAGCTTCTTGCCGTGGTCGAGGTCAGGGTATACGAGAACGAGGCTCGCGCCCAGATCTCATGCCCTCACGGCGCACGGCTCAGAACGGACCTCGATGACACCGCAGTCGCTCAGGTTGTGGCTCGGGCGCGCGATGAGCTGGCCGATTGGCGATAGATCGGAGGCCACCCCGGGCCCCGGCCAGAAAGTCATCCGTAGGACCGACCTCAGCTCTCCGCCGGGCACAACACGAGGAGGTACCCATCGGGATCACGGAACACCAGCGCGCTCACCTGGGCCCAGTACGGATTCTGGTGACGGAGGGTCCGCACGCCGGAGTCTGTGAATCGCACCGCCGCAGCCTGGAGTTGTTCCGCCGGGAGATAGAGAACGAGGAGGTCCTCGTCGGTCGGGGCACCCAGCGCCGAGCCCCGCGCCTGGCTGGTGAACTCGAGATGCCAGTCGGCGCCCTCCACCCCGACGAAGGCGCCACTGTAACCGTCGTGATCGTCGAAGCCGCCGAGGTGCCGGAGCCCGAGCATCTCGACATAGAAGCGCAGGCTCTCCGCCACATCGGCCACGGGACGTGCCACCCGCATGGCTGCCGGGGAGATTCGCGGATCGGACATGTCGCACTCCTTGTCGCCCCGGTACCGGGTCGTCTCGCTTCTACCCGCCATCTGTACCCTCACGGCGCCTGGCGGGACAACTACTGAGGTGCCCGGGCCCTGGCCCTAGTTGATCTGGCGATCGTTGTCGGCCCAATAGGGCGCCCGCAGCTTGAACTTCTGCAGCTTGCCCGTCGCCGTTCGGGCCAGCTCGGCTCGGAATTCCACCGACGTCGGGGCCTTGTACCCGGCCAGGCGACCCTTGCAGTATTTGATTAATGCTTCCTGATCGGACAGCTGGCCCGGAACGAGCACCACCAGTGCTTTGACCGTCTCGCCCCATTTCTCATCAGGCACACCGATCACTGCGACCTCGGCCACCGCCGGGTGACTGAACAACGCGTCCTCCACTTCGATCGACGAGACATTCTCACCCCCGGTGATGATCACATCCTTGCGTCGGTCGCTGATCGTGAGGTAGCCGTCCTGGTCGATGGCGCCCCCGTCACCGGTGTGGAACCACCCGCCCTCGAGCGCCCGTTCGCTCTCCTCTGGGTTCTCCCAGTAGCTCTCCATGACCACGTTGGAGCGGGCCAATACCTCTCCATCGGGGGAGATGCGCATGGTGGTGCTGAGCGCCGGGGCGCCGGCCCGCATCAGGTTCGCCGCCCGCTGCTGAGCATCGAGCCCGTCCCATTCGGAGCGCGATCGGTTGATGGTCAGCAGCGGTGAGGTCTCGGTCAACCCGTATATCTGGATGAACTCCCAGCCCAACTCAGCTTCCACTCGAGCAATGGTCTTGGAAGGCGGTGGTGCACCGGCGACGATGATGCGGACCCGGCCCCGGCCCGGAATCTCGCCTTCCCAATCCGCCCCGGCGGCGAGCACCGAGTTGACAACCGTGGGAGAGGCACACATCACCGTGACCCCGTATTGGTCCACCCTACGCAGGATCTCGGCCCCGTCCACTTTTCGCAGCACGATGTGCTCGGCCCCCACCCCGGTCATGGCGAACGGCATTCCCCAGCCGTTGGCGTGGAACATCGGCAACGTGTGCAGGTACACATCGAGATCAGACGCGCCCGTATGCAGGGCAAAGGTGGTGGCGCTGACCCAGATATTGCGATGGGTGATCTGGACGCCCTTTGGCCGTGCCGTCGTCCCGCTGGTGTAGTTGATGGTGGCCGTGGCGTTCTCATCCGGCTCCCACCGCTCGGGCTCCGCGCCGAAGCGATACAGCTCGGAATCCCCCGTCGCGCCGAGGGTGATCATTCGATCGCAGGGCACCTCGGCCAAAGCTCCCTCCAACTCGGGATCGACCAGCAGGAGGCTGGCCCCGGAGTGCTCCACGATATAGGCGACCTCTTCGGGCGAGAGACGGAAATTGATCGGGACCAGCACCCGGCCGTACCCACTCACCCCGAAAAATGAGGTCAGGAGCCTTGCGCTGTTGTGGGAGACGATGGCGACCCGTTCCCCGTGACCAATTCCCATCGCATCGAGACCGGCCGCCTGGGCCCTCGCCAACTCGCCAATGCGGGCGTAGGTCAATCCCGTCAGCGGCTCAGCCGGCTGATCCGGCTCGTCGACGATACCGGTGCGCCGGCCGTACACGGCGACGGCGCGGTCGAGGAAGTCCCGTGCACCAAACGGTACGAACACGCTGGCCTCCTTGTCTTGGGGATCGGGTTCTGCCACGGTTGACACATTCGGGTCCGATCCGAAAGTCCCTCTCGGAGCCCATCGCCACTGCGCTGCCGGATCGAACCCGACTCTCAGGCTATAGCCGCGCCCCGGCGGAAGACGGCACTGCGCCCGGCTCCACACTGCCGTCGGCCACGCTGATCAATCGCCGGCCTCCGACGTGACCCTCGCTCCCCTGGAGGCACACACTCGGACTGCGCCTTCGGGGAGCGCAGCACCGTGAGCGGCCAGGGCCACAACGGAACCCCCGAATCCCGCGCCGGTGAGACGGGCGCCATAGATCCCTGGTGTGGCAGCGAGGTCCCGTACCATGGCGTCCAGGCGAGGGGTAGAGACCTCAAAGTCCGTCCTCAGGCTCTCGTGGCTCTCCACCATGAGCTCGCCCGCAGCCCGGGCGTCGTTGGCCAACAGCGCATCGGCGAAGGCACGGACCCGAATGATCTCCCGTACGACGTGTCGTGCTCGGCGGCGGGCCGCGGAGTCGGTGATGCCTCCGACCTCGGGAAGGAGACGAAGCGGTCCGACCTCGGCGGCCGCCCTGGCGCACTCAATCAGGCGCTGGTTGTAGGCCGTATCCTCCAGCGACCGTCGCTGGCCCGAGTCGACAACTAGTACGTCGACCCCTTCGGGCATGGGCACCAGATCGATGCTGGTGTCATGGCAGTCGATCAGCAAGGCATGATCGGCGACTCCGGCCGCCGACGTCAGTTGGTCCATGATGCCGCACGGCACACCGACGGCTCGGTATTCCGATCGTTGGCCCAGCCGGGCCAGCTCCAGCGGTGAGCCTTCGAACCCGAGGGCCAGGGCCACGGCCAGTTCCAACGCGGCACTCGACGAGAGTCCGGCTCCGAGCGGCAGCGTCGTCGAGACGTCCCCAACGAAACCCCGGGCCGGCCGCCCCAGCTCGACGATGGCGGATACATAGCGCCCCCACTCCGGCCCCGGGGTCAGTGGAGGCTGGCCACCGATTCGCACCTCCACCAGCCCCTCTTCGGCATCCGACCGAAGGCGAACCCAGTCGCCACCTGCCTCTCCGGTCACCGCTGTGCCTCGGTCGATGGCGATAGGGAGGACCAACCCGCCCTGGTGATCGGTGTGATCACCGATCAGGTTGACCCGTCCCGGTGCGAACGCCCTGATCAACTCGTCCCTTCCCCTGCGGGCGCTTCGATGATGATCGTCGGTTCGATCCGGATGTCGGTACGAAGCGAGTTGGCCACGTAGCCCTCCCGATGGGCCACTTCGACAAGATGGGCGATCCGCTCCTCGGTCGGTCCTGCCGCCACCCAGATGGTGGGCCTCAATACGATCGATGTCAGTCGCACGGGAGGATCGTCCTCGGGCATCGTCCCCTCGCCCTCATCCTCATAGCGGCGCACGTCGATACGGGCGCGGGCGGCAACGGCCAGAAAGCTCAGGAGGTGGCAGGAGGTGGCGGCGAGCACGACGAGCTGCTCGGGGTTCAGGAGCGTCGCATCGCCCCCGAAACCAGGGTCCCCCGAGAGTCGCAGGCTGACCTCGGCTGGCGGTGTTTCGGCATCGTGGGCCCGGCTGAAGACTTCGTACCCGGTCCCTGTCGAACCCGACCAATGGCACCGTACGTTGTAGCGATGGGTTCGGTGAGGTGGATGCCGGAGCGCCATGGTCAAACGGTAGACGCGTGGCCGCCCACACCGTCCTCGAGCGAGGCCTTTGGGCTGCGCACCCTCCGCCTGGCCGGTACTCATAGCCTTGCACTGTGAGCCGCCGAGAACCACGACTCGTGGTCGCCACCAGTGAAGAGTTCCTCGATCTCGATGACAGCTGGCCCCTCCTGCGGGAGGCTTTGACCGCGAAAGGGATGGAGTCCTCAGTGGTGGCATGGACCGACCCGACGGTGGATTGGGCCAGGGCCGATCTGGTGCTGGCCATGTTCGCCTGGGGGTACGTCTCTCACCGCCGCCCATTCGTGGCCTGGGCCTACGAGGTGGAGGCCCAGACGCGTCTGGTGAATTCAGCCGCGGTACTGGAATGGGGCAGCGACAAGAAGTACCTCATGGACCTGGCGGCCGAAGGGGTGCCCATCGTGCCCACACAATGGGTTCCCCCCGGTGGCCAGTGGCAGTCGCCGTCAGACGACTACGTCATTAAGCCATCGGTCGCCAGTGGCGGCATGGGTGCTGCCCGCTATGTCGATCAGGACGCCACCCAGGCTGACCGGCATATCCGCGGCCTCCACGCTGATGGCCAGCTGGTCATGGTCCAGCCCTACCAGGCCACCATCGACGCCGAGGGGGAGACTGCGCTCATCTTCCTCAGCGGCACCTACAGCCATGCCATCCACAAGGAGGCACTCCTGCGAGCAGACGTAGGCGTGACCGAGCGCCTCTGGGAGCAACAGGTCATCTCGGCCGCCCGACCGCGACGGGATCAGCAGCTTCTGGGCGAGACCGTCATGGCTGCGGTGGCTCGCATGGTCGGGCCCACCACGTACGCGCGGGTTGATGTCGTCGATGGCCCTGGCGGCATGCCGCTCGTCCTCGAGGTGGAGGTGGTCGAACCGTCCCTGTTCCTGAACCATTGGCCCGATGCTGCTCCACAGCTCGCATCCCAACTCCGTTCCCTGGGCCGCTGACCCTTGCGGCGAACCCTCGCCGCCATCGGGAGGCCTACGATCGACTCCCGATGCTCACGGCCGGAGTGGACCTATCGTCGCAGGTCGCCCACACGGCCTCCTGTGTCATCGATTGGTCCGATCATCGAGGATCGGTGGTCAACCTGTGTCTGGGCGTGGCCGACAGCGACATCGTCGGCCTCGTGGCCAAAGTCGACAAACTCGGCATCGACGTCCCTTTGGGATGGCCCATTGCCTTTGCCGAGGCCGTCGCCCAGCACTCGCAGACCGGTCGGTGGCCGAGCGATTACTCGCATGCGGACACCACAGCACTTCGTTTGCGGCGCACCGACATCTGGGCGTGGAAGCAGTTGGGCTTCCCACCACCGCTCTCCGTCTCCACCGATCGCATCGCCCTGCCGGCGATGCGGGCCGCGGCGCTGTTGTCCGGTCTGCCCGAGCGGCTTCCCCTGGATGGCTCGGGAGTCGTGACCGAGGCATATCCGGCGGCCACGCTTCGTCGCTGGGGCCACGTCTCGCGCCGGTACAAGGGGAAAAGCAACGCGGAGGTTCGCCGGGCTCTGGTGCTGGGGTTCCTGGCCCAAGCCGAGTGGCTGGAGGTGGACGACGAGCAGCTCAACCACTGTCTGTCCAGTGACGACGCATTTGACGCCCTCATCGCCGCGTTGGTGGCCCGAGCCGCCGCCCTGGGGTTGGTGGAACCCATCCCCGAGGACGATCGCGTCGTGGCCAGGCGGGAGGGGTGGATCGCCATACCCGTCAGTGGTTCGTTGCCGAAGTTGGCCGGGGACCTCTAGCTCCTGAGGCCGTCAGGCCCTCGACGCTCCGATCTGCTCAGTCCAGAACTCTGGCTACCAGCTCAGGGGGGCGGGCGATGACGGCCATGTCCCCGCGCAGCACCACGGGGCGCTGCATCAGCTCGGGGTGGGAGACCAAGAAGTCGGCAACTGACGCCGGGGTGGCCAATGCCTTCTTGTCCAGGTCCAGTTCCCGAAATGCCGGGTCCTCAGTTCGGATCAGCTCGATGGCTGGGCCCTGGAGTCGGCCGAGCATGGCTTCGAGGGTGGAGCGATCCGGTGGGGTCTTCAGGTACTCGATCACCGTGTAGGGCTCGCCCTGGTCCTCGATCAGTGCGAGGGCTTGCCGGGATTTTGAGCACTGGGCGTTGAAATAGATGGTGATCGGTTCCTGAACAGCATCGGCCATGGCCTGAGGCTAGCCAGCGGATGTCCGATGTCCTGACCGGCCGGTGTGCCCCCGGGTCGGGCGCGGCTAACCCAGGACGCGGTAGCTCGGGTCGTCGGGCCCTCGCCGTCCCGACGATTGGGATCCGTCGGTGGCGCCGTTGAGGGGAACCGGATAGGTCGCCTGGAAGTCCTCCACGAACGTCCGCTGGTCGATGGCCCAAACGCCATCACGCTGCGACCAACGGTCGAGATAGCGGCCGCGGTCGACGATGTCCAGGATGGATCCCCCCTCGGGCTTCGTCCGAAGGGCGGCGGTGACGTAGGCCTCACTGGTGGCGCGTTCACCGCTCACGTCGATGAGGATGTTGGTGATCTGGTGCGAGTGGGCGGCAAGACCCTCGTGGGCGACCCAGACCCAATCGACGAATTCGGCACCGGTGCCCCCGAAGATGGGCCCGTAATCAACGGTTGCCCCCTCGTGCCAGACCGACAGGGCGAGGGCCCGATCCATCCGGTCCAAGCCCCGACAGTACCGATACAGGACTTCGGTGATCGCCTGCTTGGCCAGCAACGCCTCCACGGTGGAATCGAACATCGCAGCCGGCCGCCTTACTGCGGCCGCAACCAACCCGTGAACGAGGACCGAATCATCAACCGAGATTGTATGCCGTGGAGCGGGTCACGCTCGAGGAGTACGAGCACAGATTGCGACGAAAGGATCCAGCGGCTCGGTGGCCAGGGGTGCGAGTCGCCGGCTGAGGACCGGACCCCCTTGCCTCAGCCTGCCTGAGCAAGCCGATCAGGTGCCCCTAGCTCATGCCCCCAGGGGCGGTGATCCCAACGATGGAACCGAAGCCGTTGACCCGGTCGAATCGCACCGTTGCCCCGGTGTGGGGGGCGTCGACCATGAGTCCGTCGCCCACGAACATGCCGACGTGGCTGACGTCGCCCGGACCGGTGCCGAAGAAGACCAGGTCTCCCGGTACCACCGCGTGTCCGGGGCTCACCGCCGGACCGGCGTTGTACTGGCTCTGGGCCACCCGGGGAAGGCTGACGCCGGCCTCTCGGTAGACGGCCTGCACCAGACCCGAACAGTCGAAGCCCTGCGCCGATTCACCGCCCCATACGTAGGGGACACCGAGGAACGACATGACATCCTTCACCGCCGCCGCTTGGATGGGCGACTCCCCCGCGCTCACCAGTCCAACAGCTCCGTTGCCGATCAGGTTGCAGCCGATGCCTCCCGGAGAACCTCCGGCCAGGCCGCCTGATGACGTGGAAGGCGTGGGTAGGACCGCCGGAGCCGGCGTAGTGGCGGGAGCCGGCGGGGCTGCAGGCGCCGGGTTCGTCGTCGGTGTGGTCGGGGCCGGGGTGGTCGATCCCGATCCTGAGCCTGTCGCCCCACCGACGGGCGGCACCGTGACCGGGCTGGTGGGCGTCGGTACCGGCATGGGAAGGGGGAGTGGCGCCGGAGCGCCGCTCGGCGAGCCCAGGGACGGGATGGTCACCGGGGACGAGAGGACGGGGATCGAGGGAAGCGGCAACGACCCACCGCCCGGATCGGAGACCAGATCGGCGCTGGTGACGTTGGCCGTCGACGTGACCGATGGCAGCACCACCGCAGCCGAACCTGCCGCTCCCGTGGCATACGAAGTGGGCCGAGCGGTCGAGGCAGCCGTGCCGCACACGGAGTTGCCGGGCGTCGTCGGTGCGGCCGGGGCTGGGCCCGTCACCGGCGGTGCCGGGGCCGGAACCGGAGCTGGGGTCGGGGGCGAGCCGGCGGGACCGGTATTCGCAGGAGCGGCGATCAGACCAGACCAGTCAGAGGCGGAGTAGGTCCGCTTCGGCGTGACCTTTTTCTGGGCCCCGGGTGACGCCGAGGCGGCCACGGCCGTCCCCAGTCCCACGGCGAGGAGAACGACGGTGACCCCATGGGTGAACCGGGAATGCAGGACCCTCCGAGATCCGATCTTCTGACCTCGATCGACCCGGACGCTACGGCGTTCCCCCTGGCTCTTCCAAGCGGCCGACAGGGTCGTGCGCGCTCGCGCTACTACTCGCATCACTGTGGTTGCCCTTCATAAACTGCGCCGCTCAGGCACTCGACCACGGCCAGACGAGATCGGCCGTCCCCCTGCCTCCGTCGGCGTTACACAATGAATAGAACAACGTGGGGCCGTCGCTGAACTTGTGAAATTGCTCGCAATCGGTGATCGTGCCGTGCCGGAGGTGGTCGACCCCGCCCGGCCCGTGGCTCAATCGGGGCCCGAATCCCCACTGGCGTCGGGCCACAGGTCCTCGGGCTCGTGGCCCCGCGTCTCGGGCACGAGCCAGAACAGGCCCATGGCCAATGACATGGGCAAGAAGGTGATCACGGCGGCGATGCCAAATCGGTTGTTCACCGTGGCCACTGCGCCGAACACGACGAGCCCCACCACCGCTCCCAACACGCCGGCGGCCAGCCACCACCCAGCCGCCGATGCCCGTACCGATGTGGGGAACAACTCGTTCAGGAGCGCCCCCAGGGCCGGAGCGAGCATGGCACCGGCGAACACGCCGGCGACGTAGCCAACGATCAGCGCGGCGGCCGAGCCCGAGTAGGCCGCCGACGCCACCAGGGCCACGGCCACTACGGCCAGCCCGCCCGTCGGGCGTCGGCCGAACCGGTCGGCCGACCACCGGCCGGCCAGCAGTCCCAACAGGCCGCTGACTCCCCCAACCACCACCATGCTCGCCGTGACCACCCCGGACAAGTGGAGGACGTTCTGGGCGTAGAGGAACACGAAGCTGTTGGCCGGTCCGGTGATGACGGCGACGGCAAAGGTCACAGCCACAGTCACCGCCAGCCGTCTCCGGAACGGCTTGGCCACAGCTCCCAACACCGGTATCGGATGGTCGGCCGAGGCGGCGGCCTGGGCGAAGCGGTCCGGCTCGACGGTCCACCGGCGCAACAGCGGCAGGAGCGCCAATGGAGCCAGCGCCAGTGCGAATACCCCTCTGAACCCGAGCGCCGAGGAGGCCAAGCTGTGGATGACGGCGATGAGACCGGCCCCCGCGGCGTACCCGGCGGTGATAAATGCCACCGCCTTGGCCCGGTCGGCCGAACCGGTCAGCTCCGCCGCGCTCACCTGGGCCAGCGCCGTGGTGGCGCTGAGCAAAGGGCGTCCGCAGGCGAAGATGGCCACGAACCACCAATAGCTGGGGCTGGCAGCGACCACCGCGGTCAGGGCCAGACCGGCGCCGACGGTGATGAGCAGCATCGACCGTCGGCCGAACCGGTCGGCCAGGCCGGTCACCGGCAGGCTCCCGAGGGAGGCGAGCCGGATGATGGCCAACCCCACCCCGAGCACGGTTCCCGAGAGCCCGGCCTGGTCGGCCAGGGTGGCGCCGTGGGCCACCTGCCCGAAACCTCTGGCCACGTCGCCCAGCGCAGCCACCACGCCGAACTGGCCAAAACCCGAGGCGACCGAAGCCAGGGCCACGGCCACGACGGCACGATCGTTCCATCGGACGAGACGGAACGATGGGCCTGCCGGCGACATGCTCATCAATGACTCCTGACGATCACGAGTCCGTCCCCGAGGATCCGGTGCTGCTCGACCTTGCCACGTCCGCCCCCAGCAGTGGCGGTCATTCCGGCGCTCGGTCATGGCCCGCCCGGATCGAGCCGGGCCATGCCACCCATCGACTCCCCCGCAGGCGCGCCCGGAGGGACCGGCGTTAGTCTCAACACGGCAACGGGCATCTGCCTGTGGAACGGGAGAACATTATGCAGCTGGGCATGGTCGGTTTGGGACGGATGGGGGCAAATCTGGTCCGGCGGGTGACGAGAGCCGGCCACGAGTGCGTCGTGTTCGACGTCAACCCCGGTGCCGTCAAAGACCTCGAGAAAGAGGGTGCCACCGGAGCGTCCTCCCTGGCTGATCTGGCCTCCAAACTGGCGGCCCCGAGGGCGGTGTGGGTGATGGTCCCCGCCGGGGATATCACCGCCCAGACGGTGAGCGAGCTGGCGACCCATCTGGACAGTGACGACGCCATCATCGACGGCGGCAATTCCTACTATCGCGACGACATCTCCCGGGCCGCGGCGGTGAAGGACCAGGGCATCCACTACATCGACGTCGGGACCAGCGGTGGTGTGTGGGGTCTCGAGCGGGGGTACTGCCTCATGATCGGGGGCGAGGACAAGCCGGTCGAGCGGCTCGACCCCATCTTCGCCGCCATCGCACCCGGCGTGGGGGCCGCCGAGCGGACCCCGGGACGGACGGGGAAGCCCAGCCGGGCCGAGGAGGGCTATCTCCACTGCGGTCCCACCGGATCCGGCCACTTCGTGAAGATGGTGCACAACGGCATCGAGTACGGCGCCATGGCCTCCTACGCCGAGGGGCTCAACATCTTGAAGCATGCCAACGCAGGGTCGGTCAAGCGCACCGATGACGCCGAGACCGCTCCCCTCGAGAATCCCGAGTTCTACCAGTACGACCTGAATCTGCCCGAGGTGGCCGAAGTGTGGCGGCGGGGCAGCGTCATCGCCTCGTGGCTGTTGGACCTCACGGCCGAAGCGATGGTCGAGTCCCCGGACCTCTCCGACTTCTCGGGTCACGTATCCGACTCGGGCGAGGGCCGATGGACGACCATCGCCGCCATCGAAGAGGGCGTTCCCTCCCCGGTGCTGTCTTCGGCTCTCTTCTCCCGATTCGCCTCTCGGGATTTCGACCGCTTCGGCAATCAGGTGCTGTCGGCCATGCGCAAGCAATTCGGAGGACATGACGAGAAGCCGGCTCCATGAGCGACGGAGGTTCGATGAACGAGCGTCTTCCCGAAGACGCCGTGCTCATGCTCTTCGGTGCCACCGGCGATCTGGCCAAGCGCAAGCTCCTGCCCGGCCTGTTCCACCTCGACGGGGCCGGTCTCATGCCCAAGCGCTATCGCATCGTGGGCTCTGCCCCTGCCGGCACCGGTGCCGACGCCGAGAGCTTCGGGACCTACGTCCACGACGTGCTCAAGCAGTTCGGGCGCAGGGACGTGACCGACCTGGATTGGGAGTCATTCGGGTCGAACCTCTCGTTCGCTCCCTCCTCCACCGATGACCTGAGCGAGCTGGCCGCGGCCGTGGACAGGGCCGAACACGGCCTCGACCATCCCCAGCGGATCATCTACCTGGCCGTGCCGCCATCGGCTTTTCTGCCCATGGCTCAGGCGCTAGGCGCCGCCGGGCTGGTCAACGCGGGCACCAAGCTCATCATCGAGAAGCCGTTCGGGTCCGACCTGGCTTCGGCCCGCGAGCTGAACGAGGGGCTGCACAGGGTGTTCGAGGAGGCCCAGATCTTCCGGATCGATCACTTCCTGGGCAAAGAGGGGGTGCAGAACGTCCTGGTCTTCCGGTTCGGGAACGGCCTGTTCGAACCGGCCTGGGACCGGGATCATCTCCAGTACGTACAGGTCGACGTACCCGAGAAGCTGAACGTCGACGACCGTGGCGCCTTCTATGAGGCGACGGGTGCCTTTCGGGACATGGTTGTCACCCACCTCTTCCAATTGCTGGGCTACCTGGCCATGGAGCCGCCCACCGACTTCGACGCCACCTCGCTGCACAAGGCCAAGCTCGCGGTGTTCGAAGCCATGGCCCCCCTCGACAAGGACCATGTCGTCTTCGGCCAGTACGAGGGCTACCGGTCGGTGGCTGGAGTGGCCAAGGACTCGACGGTGGAGACCTTCGTCGCCGCCACGGTGACCATCGACAATGCCCGCTGGTCCGGCGTTCCCTTCTACCTGCGCACCGGCAAGGCCATGGCCGAGACCCGGACGACGGTCACGCTGGGGTTCAAGGAACCCAACATGCACATGTTCGACCGCTCGGGGGTAGCGGCTCCCGCCTGCCCCAACGAGATCGTGTTCGAGCTGGCCGATCCGGGATCGGTGACCATCAGGTTCGCAGCCAAACAGCCCGGGCCGACCATGGACGTCGAGCCCGTGTCCATGTCCTTTTGCTACGCCGACTCCTTCACCGTGGCCAAAGACCTCGAGGCCTACGAACGCCTCCTCCACGACGTGATGCTGGGTGATCACACGTTGTTCAACGACGCGCCCGGCATCGAACGGCTGTGGGAGGTGGCCGGCCCGATCCTCGAGTCGGCACCCACGCCGGTGCCCTATGCGCAGGGATCGTGGGGGCCGGCTGCGGCCGACGGCCTGCTCGAGTCCAACTGTTGGGCCCTGCCCGACGACAGCACCGGGTAGACAGCTCGGGGTACAGGCAGCTCGGCATGAGGACTGCCCGCCGTCTCTCTTAGGCTTGCGGGCATGGAACCGTTCTCGCTCAGCGGCCGCTCCGCCATCGTCACCGGCGCATCGCGTGGGATCGGAGCAGCCACGGCCCGGGCCCTGGACCGGGCCGGAGCCCGGGTGGCGCTGGTGGCCCGGAGCCGGGTCGATCTCGAAGAGGTGGCGCGCGAGCTGGAGCACGACCCCATCGTGGTGGTCGGGGACCTCCGTCAGGAACAGACGCCGATCGAAGTCGGCACCCAGGTGCTCGAGCAGCTGGGCCGGGTCGACATCCTGGTCAACAACGCCGCGGCCGCGGCCCGATTGGCCACCGCCGATACCGAAGCCGAGGCCATCGACGAGATGCTGGCCGTGAACATCCGGGCTCCCCTGCTCTTGATCGCCACCGTGATCCCCTCCATGATCGAACACCGATCGGGCTCGATCATCAATCTCTCCTCGGTCTCGGCCTTGGTGGGGACGCCCCGACGAGCGGCCTACGCCGCGTCGAAAGGCGGCCTCGATGCCGCTACCCGGTCGTTGGCCATGGAGCTGGGACCGTCCGGGATCAGGGTGAACTCGGTGGCGCCCGGCGTGGTCGACACCGCGTTGTGGGCCAAGAACCGGGCGATTCCTGGCGTGATCGAGAAGATCGAGGAGCAGACCCCGCTGGGTCGATGGGGCATCCCCGATGACATCGCCGATGTCATCGTGTTCCTGGCCTCGGATGCGGCCCGGTTCGTCACCGGCGAGACCATCACGGCCGACGGGGGCATGGCCCGCACCTTCGACCTCCACGGAGGAGCGGTCTGACCCACGCTCGGGGCGGTTGGCGCCGCCTAGGGCATGGCCGACCAGCCCTGGTAGTCCTCGACGGCGATGCCTAGATAGCCCGACGTGCCGGCCATGTCGCGGTTGACCTGGCTGATGGAGGCGTCAAACTCCGACAGCGTGTCCCCGTAGAAGCTCAGCCAGGACGGCGAGTCCTGGTTGGCTTCGGCGGCGAACCGGAGCGGGATGCCCACCGATCGGGCCGTGGCCAGCTCGGTCCGCCCGAAAGACTCGATCTGCGAGACCGAATTGAAGAAGGTGACCACGGTGGCGGCGTCGGCGTGCTGCATGGCGGCCACATCGAGGGGGACTTCGGTCGAGGTGTTGAACATCGACAGCCAGTAGGGAATGGAGATCTCGTCGGGCACGCCGTAGGTCTGCGCCACCGTGTGGATGTCGGCCAGCTCGGTCAGGTACTGGTCGATGGTCCCCGCCTGGTCGGTGCTCCACGAGGCCAGCGCCCACGGCTCCAGCTCGACGTGGATCCCCTGGAACAGGCCCGTGGCCAACGCCTCGTTGGCCCATCCGGTTCCGTCGGTCGGATTGGGCACCCACGACGGGTCACCGCCCATGGCGTAGACCGTGATCCCGGCCGCGGCGGCGTCGGCCGACAGCGACTCCTCCAAGGGCAGCTGCGGCTGCGACCAGCCCCAGGGGACATAGGTCGGGTTGGTGAACCCTGGCGCCACGTAGGCGAAGATCTCGGTCACCCCATTGGCCTGGGCAAAGTTGACCATGGCGGCGGAGTCAGTCCAGTTCCAGGCCCACATGGCCACCGTGGGCCCGGTGGTAGCCACCGTCACGTCAGCGGGGGAGGAGCTGGGTGCGGGGGGTTTGGGCGACGGAGCGTCGGTACCGCCGTAGGAGGTGGCGGACAAGCCCAGCCCCACCACCGTCGTCACCATGACCGAGCACCCCAACACAATTCCACGTCCAGCCACGTCTGCATCGCGCTCCCCTCCCGGCGGTCCTTCCCGTCCCGTCGGGATCGCCCTGTCGACGGCATCAGATACCCTGCGGGGTCCACGGGGCCAATCGGGGCCTGCTCCGATCCTCGATCGATCCCGGTGGCAGCGGGGCCAATGCCTTATACGCTCTGGCCATGGACTACCGCACGCTTGGACGCACTGGGGTCAAGGTCAGCCCGCTCTGTCTCGGGACGATGATGTTCGGAGTGTGGGGCAACCAGGACCACGACGACTCGATCCGCATCATCAACCGGGCGGTGGATGCGGGGATCAACTTCTTCGACACGGCCGACATCTACTCCTTCGGGGAGTCCGAGGAGATCGTGGGCAAGGCCCTGGCCACCCTAGACCGCGACAACATCGTGCTGGCCACCAAGGTCCACGGCTCAATGGGCAAGGACCCCAACACCGGCGGCAACTCGCGACGGTGGATCATCGCCGAATGCGAGAACAGCCTCCGACGGTTGGGCACCGACTACATCGACCTCTACCAGATCCACCGGCCCGAGTACGGGACGGACATCGACGAGACCCTCGGCGCCCTCACCGATCTGGTCCGGGCCGGCAAGGTCCGCTACATCGGATGCTCCACCTTCCCCGCCTACGAGATCGTCCAGTCGCACTGGGTGGCCGAGCGCCGAGGACGGGAACGGTTCGCCACCGAGCAACCTCCGTACTCCATCCTCACCCGCGGCATCGAGGCCGACGTGCTCCCGGTCTGCCAGGAGTACGGGATGGGCGTCATCCCCTGGAGTCCGCTGGCCGGGGGCTGGCTGTCCGGCACCTTCGGTGAGGGCAAGGACAACACCAGCCGACGCTCGGCCATGCGCCCCGAGCGCTACGACCTGTCGGTGGACACCAACCGTCGCAAGCTCCAGATCGTGACCGCCCTGGCCGAGCTGGCCGACCAGACCGGGCTGACCCTGATCGAGCTGGCCCTGGCCTTCGTGGCCGAGCACCCGGCGGTCACCGCCCCCATCATCGGGCCCCGGACCATGGAACACCTGGAGTCCCAGCTCAGCGCCGCTGAGGTCATCCTCAGCACCGACGTCCTCGACCGGATCGACGAGCTGGTGCCCCCCGGTACGATGGTGGACCCGGTCGACAGCGACTTCAACCCGCAGGCGTTGACCGATCCGAACCTGCGCCGCCGTCGGCGGTAGGGCGGAATCCCGGTCAGCGGATCGGCACGAGGGGTCGACACAGTGGGTCGCCGATCGGCCTGAAAAATGCTCCGCGCCGGGTTGCACTTGACGGCCCGGTAGAGTTACAGAGGGCCTATGTTTACCAATCCAATGCCCGGACGTGCGATTGCCGTGTCTCACGCCACATGCACCGGACGAGAATTCTTGCCGGTGAACCCCTCAAGTACTGAGGAAACGAAGGAGTATCGATCGTGAACAAGCAGCGCGCAGCCCAGGATGGCGAAGACCTCGTCAAGCTCTACCTCAGCGACATCGGTCAATATCCACTGCTGACCAAGGCGGACGAGGCACGGCTGGCCCAAGCCATCGAACTGGGACGCGAGGCGGCGGCCACCATCGCCGATACGCCGAAGTTGACCCCGGCCAAGCGACGGGAGCTCCGCAAGGTCGTCCTGCAGGGCGAGCATGCCCAACAAGACTTCGTGCAGTCCAACCTGCGCCTGGTGGTATCCATCGCCAAGAAGTACCAGGCGTCGAACCTGCCCCTGCTCGATCTCGTGCAAGAGGGCAATCTGGGCCTGATCCACGCCGTCGAGAAGTTCGACTGGCGCAAGGGCTTCAAGTTCTCGACGTATGCCACCTGGTGGATCCGCCAGGCCATCACCCGGGGCATCGCCAACACGGGGCGGACGGTGCGACTCCCCGTCCATGCCGGCGACACCCTGGCCCGCATCCAAAAAGCCAAGAGCTTCCTCGAGTACAAGCTGGGTCGTCCGGCCACCCTCGACGAGCTCGGCGAGGAAGTAGAGCTCTCCCACGACAAGCTCGTCGAAGCGTTGCGATTCCGCTCCGAGCCCCTGTCACTGTCCGACCCCCTCCGCGAGGATGGCGACGCCGAGCTCGGCGACATCGTCCAGGACGTGAACGCCGAATCGCCCTTTGACGCCGCCGCCCTCGCCCTCTTGGGTGACGAGATCGGCAAGCTGCTGTCCCCGCTCGACGAGCGCGAGCGCGAGATCCTGCGCCTCCGGTTCGGCCTCGATCGGGGCGAGCCCCGTACCCTCGAAGAGGTCGGCGAATTCTTCAGCCTGACCCGCGAGCGGATCCGCCAGATCGAAGCGAGGGCCATGTCGAAGCTTCGGCATCCCTCCTCCGACACCGGGGCGCGCGAGCTGCTCAACGCCTGATCCCTCGGCGGGTGACCCTACCGATCAGCTGATCAGGGCCACCGGCCGTTCCTCCACCCACTCGAGGTGGAGCTCCCGACGGACGATGCGCCAGCCGGCTGCCGTACGCCGGTAGTCGTCGAGATAGCGGATGTACCACACCGCATCCGTTCCGTCGGCGCCCCTTCCCGCCGGCGCTTCGGTTCCGTCTCCCTGAGCTCCGACTCCCTGAGCTGCGGTCACGTGATGAGCCACGCAGTACACGACGCCCGTCGCCGTGCCACCCTCGATGGTGAACTCCCGATTGAGCACCTCGTGGAACGTCTTGGTGAAGCGTCGGAGGCCGTCGGGGATCTGCCGCAGGACGTCTGACCCCTTGCGCACCAGCACGGGGCGGAGGTCAGCGGGGAGCTTGGGTATGACCAGTTCGCCGTCCTCCACGAACAGCCCGGCCAGCCGGTCGCCGTCCCGACCGTCGACGGCGGCGGCATACGAGATGGCCAGGGCGGCCAGCTCCCGCTCGTCGTTGAGGGTTCCGGCTCCGGCGTCGCGGCTCATGACCAGCTCCGGGGGAGAGCCCGCCGGCGCCGGCACGGTTCACGCCTGGTCGGAACGCCTGGATCGTGCATGGGGGCTCGCTTTCGGGTGAGGCGTTGGACCACGGGCAGGCATGGCCCCCTGCCTGGCGGCCACGGCCTGCGCCTGGTCGAGCGTAAGCCCGGTTCCCACCCGCCGCAATGACGGGGGACGCGACCGGTAATCTGTTGCCGTGGACGAACCTGCGACACGTGGTCCGTCTGGCGCGCCCGGGGGTCCCCCAGCTCGCCCCCCAGCCAATCGGCCAGGCGGTCCGCCGGCCCGGACCCGCCAAGAGATCCAGCAGTCGAAGGGTGGCCGCGCCGACCGCAGCGAGATGGACCGCCGGTACTTCCTCCGTCGCGTGGTCGGGATCGGGGGCGTGGTGGCGGCCGGGGCGGCCGGGTACGGCATCTACGAGGCCACGACCGGAGGGGCGGGCACCACGGCCGCAGACCACCCGGGCCAGCCCACGGGGGTCACCTCGACGTCGGCGCCGGCGGCGACCACCAAAGCGACCACCAGGAAGCTGGCCGACGGCGTCACCATCCCCACATCGCCGGCCATCGTGGCCGAGAACGCCAAGATCGGCCACGCCTGGTGGGTCACCACCCCGCAGAATGCCGGCGACATCGAGGGATACGGCAGCCAGGTGAGCGCCGTCGCCGGCGATACCGTCACCTTGTTCGTCAGCACCAAGTCCCCGCAGTTCCACGTCGAGGCCTACCGGATGGGCTACTACCAGGGCATCGGTGCCCGCCTCGTCTGGCAGTCGGCGCAGGTGGCCGGTATCCGGCAAGCCTCGCCGCAGCTCATCCCGACGACCAATACCATCGAGTGCGGCTGGACCCCATCGCTGACGGTGAAGGTGGACAAGACCTGGCCCCCCGGCGTCTACCTGCTGAAGCTGGTGGGAACGTCCAACGAGCAGCAGTACATCCCCCTCTGCGTACGCGACGACGCCTCCACTGCGGCCATCGTGATCCAGCAGAGCGTCACCACCTGGCAGGCCTACAACCGCTGGGGCGGCTACAGCCTGTACTACGGCAACACCGGCGGGCAGCTGTCCTTCACCCACGACCCGGCCGGGGGCGACTTCGCTCACCGGGCCCGCATCGTTTCGTTCGACCGGCCCTACGACCACGACTGGGCCTCGGGCGCGGCCGATTTCGTCGGCAACGAGTTCCCGGTCGTCTACCAGGCGGAGCAGCTCGGGCTGGACGTGACCTACTGGACCGACGTGGACCTCCACGCCCGGCCCCAGCTGCTGAAGAAGCACAAGGCCCTGCTCAGCCTGGGCCACGACGAGTACTGGTCCTACGAGATGCGACAAGGTGCCAGCACGGCGGTGAACGGTGGCGTCAACCTGGCCTTCCTGGGGGCCAACGCCTGCTACCGCCAGATCCGCTTCGACAGCTCCCCCCTGGGACCGAATCGACATCAGATCTGCTACAAATCGGCCACCGAAGACCCCCTGTACAACGTGGACAACCCGAAAGTGACGGTCAACTGGCCCGAGGCCCCGGTCTCCCAACCGGAGAGCCTGCTGATCGGGAGCACCTACCAGGACATCGCGGCCATGGCCAACATGGTGATCTCCGACGCGTCGTCGTGGGTCTTCGCCGGCACCGGGCTTACCCAGGGTCAGCAGCTACCCAAGGTGGTCCAAGGCGAGTTCGACCGCTACGTGCCCTCCAGCTCGTCGCCCCAGAACCTCGACGTGGTGGCCCACTCCGTGGTCCCCAACCGCGGCAACAACTACTCCGATGTCACCTGGTACACGGTTCCCGGTGGGGGTGGCGTCTTTGCCACCGGCAACGCCACCTGGGTCGGGGCCATGGTCGACAGCACGCTCATCCCGCCCAACGTCGTCCCCGATCCCATCCCCGGGGTCACCGCGCCGGTACTCCGGGTGATGGAGAACATCTACTCGGTCCTGGGCACCGGACCGGCCAGTGCCACCCATCCCTCCCAGGGCAACTGGAGCCAGGTCTACGGCGGGTCATCGGGGCCGGCCGCCCCGATACCCAACAACGCGGCCTGACCGGCGCCCGGCCGCGCAGCAGCCCGGGACGCCAAGTGGTCATCCCGGGCCGGCGACATGCGTCCGCTGGGTTCGGTGCCCACCGTGGTGGGCGCGTCGTCCTCAGTCGGTCAGCGTGATCGGTTGCTCATCGGGATCGAGCGCGTCGGCAGGCCCCCTGTTGGCCAGCGACTCGGCGGCGGCATCGGCCGCATCGACGTTCATGGCGGCCAGGTGCTCCCGGATCCTCCCGTCGACCTCGGCCATGAGCTGGGGGTTCTCGATCAGAAAGGTCTTCACGTTCTCACGGCCCTGGCCGAGCTGCTCGCCCTCATAGGTGAACCAGGCCCCCGACTTCTTGATGAAGCCCAGCTCCACGCCCACGTCGAGGAGGGAGCCCTCGCGGCTGATGCCCTTTCCGAAAGTGATGTCGAACTCCGCCTGCTTGAACGGCGGCGACACCTTGTTCTTCACCACCTTGACCCGGGTCCGGTTGCCCACCATTTCGGCGCCGTCCTTGATGGTCTCGATCCGGCGGATGTCGAGGCGGACCGACGAGTAGAACTTCAGGGCCCGGCCGCCGGGGGTCACCTCGGGCGAGCCGTACATCACGCCGATCTTCTCCCGGAGCTGGTTGATGAAGATGGCGATGGTGCGGGACTTGGACAGAGTCCCGGTGAGCTTGCGCAAGGCCTGGGACATCAGTCGGGCTTGCAGGCCGACATGGGAGTCGCCCATCTCGCCCTCGATCTCGGCTCGGGGAGTGAGAGCGGCCACCGAGTCGATGACCAGCACGTCGAGGGCCCCGGAGCGGATGAGCATGTCAGCGATCTCCAACGCCTGCTCGCCGGTGTCGGGCTGGGAGATGAGCAAGTCATCGATGTTGACCCCGATGGCTCCGGCGTACACCGGGTCCATGGCGTGCTCGGCATCGATGTAGGCACAGATGCCGCCGTTGCGTTGTGCCTCGGCCACCACGTGCATGGCCAGGGTGGACTTGCCGGAGGACTCCGGTCCGAAGATCTCTACGACGCGGCCGCGGGGCAGGCCGCCGATGCCAAGGGCGAGGTCGAGAGCGAGAGCTCCCGTGGGGATCGACTCGATGTTCATGTGGAGGTTCTCACCCATCCGCATGATCGATCCCTTGCCGAACTGCTTCTCGATCTGGCCGAGGGCCATGTCGAGTGCCTTGTCACGTTCCATGTGGTTGCTCTCCTCGGTGGTTGTTACTTACTTGACCGGGCCGACCCTACGGGTGGGGTGTAACAGAGCCCCGAAAGGGGAGCGATCGGGGCTCGGGTCCTGGATGTGTTGCCGACCCCCGTCACTGTAGACCCGAACGCATGTTCGATGTTGGATAGTGGTCCCCAGGCACGGGAACGGTGGACAGCGTCTCGTAGACCCCTTTTCCGTCTCTCGAGGTCGAGGCCACGAGAGCAAGCTCGGCAACGGCCCATTCCATCCCTGCGGCCGACCCCACCCCCGTCCCGGCCAGGGGCCGCAGGTCGTCCCGCCGCCGCCGGGCGCGGCCCAGCGTGAGGTGGCCGTTGAACGCCGCCGGATCGGTCCCTACCCGGTCGGTCCCTACCCGGTCGGTCCCAACCGAGCTCCCAGGGCCCGGGGAGTAGGCCGTCCGCACCGCCCCGGCCAAGGTGTCGAGGCCGAGGACGGGCACGATGAGCACCGACCGGCCAAAGGTCGCGGTGACGGTACCCAGCCGGGCGACCATTCCGGTGTAGGCCTCGAGCGGGATCCGTCCCAGCCGGGCGATGGCGTCATCGACAGCCGTGTCCGTGCCACTGTCGGCGGGCGGAACCCGGTCGTCGGGCTCATGGGGGGCCGGCGGCCCGAGGAACAACAAGGTGACGTGCCACCGGGAGGGGGCCGTCCAGCGAACGGTGCCTCCGTCGGGACGCTCGAGCTCCGAGAGGGCGGCGACCACCGGTGGTGGCGGCCAGATGGCGACGAACAGGCGCATCCCCACCAGTCTGTCCCGGGTGGGCGGATCGGTCCGTTCCGGATGGGTGCGTTGCCGTTCCCGGTGGTCCGGTCGACGGCCCCGACGGGCCGGATGGGCGGCGCAGCCGGGGCTCAGGCCACCGAGGATCACCCTCTGTGACCACTCTCTGGGGATAGCCTTCCCGGTCAATGTCAGATGATTCCACCTCTGAAGGCGGCAGCGCCGGCTCGGACGGGGGGTCCACTCCTCCCGCCAATCACACGCCGGAAGCCGCCGCGGCGGGGGCCGTGGCCCCGACGGTGCTGTCGAGAAAAGAGCTCCGGAAACAAAAGGGCTCCCCGCGCAGCTGGTTCTTCGCCCTCGGCGGGGTCGGTCTGCTCATCGTGGGCGCCGTGGTGGCGCTGGTGATCACCTCGAAGGGCACACCGAGCAGCGCCAGCAAGCCCCCGGCCACCGTCACGCCCATCACCGCCCTCCCGACCACGACGACGGCGCCTGCTCCCACCTGTCCTCTGACCGGCACGCCGCCTCCGGGGGGAACGGTCCCGGCCCGGCCCGCGCTCGGGGTCAAGATCGGCAATTACCCCGACGACCGACCGTCCGCCGGGCTCAACCAGGCCGACGTCGTGTTCGAGGAACCGGTCGAGGGAGGGATCACCCGTCTGGTCGCCGTCTTCCAGTGCCAGAGCCCCGCGCTGGTGGGTGACATCCGCTCGGCCCGACAACCCGATGTGGGCATCATGTCCCAGCTGTCCAAGCCCATCTTCGTCCACGCCGGCGGCATCGACCCGGTCATCGCTTTGCTGCAGGCCGCGCCCCTGACCGACGAGAACCTCCAATCCGGGGCGCCCGCGTCGGCCGTCATCCAGCAGCCCGGCCGCTATGCCCCCTACGCCGACTTCGCCAACACGGCCGCCCTGTGGGCCCTCGACCCCAGTGACACGACGCCACCGGCGCCCATCTTCGCCTACACCGCCGCCCCGCCGGCCGGTTCGGTGGCCGGGTCGGGTGGGAGCGTGCACATCCCCTTCTCGGGCACGTCCGACGTGACCTGGACGTGGAACCCCGCCGCCAACAACTACCTCCGCTCCTACGCCACCGGCCCGGACAAGCTGATCGACGGCTCCCAGAGCGCGGCCAACAACGTGGTGATCATGACCGTCCAGACCAGTAGCGGCCCGTGGCTGGAGAACGACGTGGGTGGCCTCGAGGTCCAGATCCCCGGCACCGGCAGCGGCCCTCTGGTGGTGCTGCGCAACGGGGTGGCCGTCACCGGCACCTGGACCCGCACCTCGCTCACCCAACCGGCCACCCTGACCGCGACGGACGGCACGCCCATCACCCTGCAGCCCGGCAACACCTGGGAAGAGCTGGTCCCCTCGGGCATCGCCGTCACCACCGCACCAGGTCCGGCGACCGCCCTCCCGACCAACCCCACGACCACGACGTCGACCACCGTGCCGGCCAAGGCCGCAGCCAAGACCACCAAGTGACCGTGTCCACTCGGGCTAGCGAGCCCACTCGGGGCTAGCGAGCGCCCAACCGGCGTCGGAGCAGGTCGAGGGCAGAGATGGTGGCGTACTGGCGGATGCGATCCCGATCACCGGGCACCGAGAGGGCCACGGCCTCGGTGAGCTGACCGGGCAGGGCGAGACCGACGTACACCGTCCCCGGCGCCTGCCCGTCTTGGGGATCGGGGCCGGCCACCCCCGTGATGGCCAGTCCGACGTCGGCCCCGAGCACGCGTCGCGCTCCCTCGGCCATGGACCGAGCCGCCTCTTCGGACACCACCGGGCCCTCGGGCACCCCGAGCACCTCGTACTTGACCTCGGAGGCGTAGGAGACCACCGCGCCCCGGAACCAGTTGCTGGCGCCGACCACGTTCACCAACCGCGACGCCACCAGGCCCCCGGTGAGGGACTCGGCCAGGCCCAAGGTGAGACCGTCCAGGGCCCGGGCCACCGCGTCCTCGATGGCCTCGTCGTCGACGCCGAAGACGACGTCGCCCGCCGCCTCGGCCAGGATCTGCCTGATCTTCTGCTCCTCGTCGTCGAGCAGGGAGGCGGCAACGACCTCGTCGGCGCCCCGCACCGTGATGCGGACCTTGATCCCCTCGATCCCACTGGCCAAAAAGGCGATGGTGGCGGTGGCATCGCCGGTGGAAGCGTCGAGCTCGTCGATCCGACCTTGCAGGGCCTCGCCCAACCCTGACTCGCTCATGCCCCAGGTGCGGATGACCCGGCTGGCGATGACCCCGGTCTCCTCACCGTTCTCGGCCATGCGTCGGCGGAGGTCGGGCAGGATCCCCCGCTCGAACATGTCGGCCATCTCGTAGGGCACCCCGGGCACGGCGTAGAGGACCTTGTGGCCGAGCGGACAGATCAGGCCCGGGGCCGTGCCCTTGGTCTGGGGGATGATGGTGGCCCCCTCGGGCACGTCGGCCTGTCGGAGGTTGGACTCGGACATCTGGCGACCACGGGCCGAGAACATGCGCCTCACCAGCTCCACCACCGACTCATCCCGCTGCAGGGGCACGTTCATCACCTCGGCGATGGCGTCTCGGGTGATGTCGTCCTGGGTGGGTCCGAGCCCCCCGCAGACGATGACGCCGTCGCTGCGGGCCAGGGCGGTCCGGAAGGCCAGCACGATCCGATCGTGATTGTCTCCCACGGCCTGGTGGAAGTGGGAGGCGATCCCGGCCGCGGCCAGGTGCTCACCCAGCCAGGCCGAGTTGGTGTCGGCGATCTGACCGAGCAGCAGCTCGGTGCCCACGGCCACGACCTCGATCCTCACCGGAGCTCAGTTCCCGGGTGCACCGGGCACCGCGTGGGCCCGGCGACCATCGAGGTAGTACTGGGCCCCGGTGAACACGGTCAGGGCCGTCGCCACCCAGATGGCCACGTTCAGCACGGTCTGGTGGGGTGCCAACCAGGGGATCAGGCAGAGGCCGATGGCCACGTCCTGGAACAAGGTCTTGATCTTGGCCGACTGCCGGGCGGGGATGGACACCCCGCTCCGGCCCACCACGGTCCGGTAGACGCTCATCCCCACTTCGCGGACGGCGATGATGCCCACGGGCACCCACGAGATGGTGCCGTTGCCGGCCAGGGCGATGAGCGCCCCCAGCACCACCACCTTGTCGGCCAGCGGGTCGAGGAACGCACCCGACCGGGTCGTCCCCTGGCGCCGGGCCACCCAGCCATCGATGCCGTCGGTGAAGGACAACACGCCCCAGATGACCACGGTGACCCAACTGGCCCCCCACAACATGATCAAAGCAACGAGCAACGGCGTGGCCAGGAGACGCAGGACGGTGATGCCGTTGGCCGGCGTCAGCAAGGCCGAAGGACCGAACGTGTAGGTGCGGACCTCGGACGGTCGCCGGGGGACCCCAGGGGTAGAGGGCAACGGAGCGGCCGGCGTCTGGGGGGGAAGGGCGCTGTCGCTCATCACCGTGCCCCACTGCCAGCGGCAACAGCGGTGCGGGCCTGGCCGCCGGCCCCGGTGGGCTCGATGAGCTCGGCTACCAGGTCGGGACCGTCAGCCCCGGTGACCACCATCTGGCTCACCGTGCCCGGCATGAGATGGTCGGGGACCGACACGATCCCGTCGATCTCCGGCGCCTCCCGGTACGTCCGTCCCTCGCCGACGGCGTCGACCAACACCTCGACGACATCGCCGATGAGGGCGTCCCGCCGCTGGGCGGTGATCGAGTCCTGGAGCTCGGCGCACTCGCGCAGTCGCTCGGCCATCAACTCCTCGGGAACCTGCTCGGGCAGATCGGCCGCGAAGGTGCCGTCCTCCCGGCTGAAGGGGAAGAACCCCACCCAGTCGAGCTGGGCCTCGACCAGCCAGGCCAACAACTGGTCGTGATCGGCCTCGGTCTCGCCCGGGTAGCCCACGATGAACGAGGACCGGAAGGCCGAGGTGGGCTCGGCGGCGCGGATGTCGGCGATGCGGTCCAGGAACCGCTGGCCCTCGCCCCACCGGCGCATGCGCTTGAGCAGGGGACGGGACACGTGCTGCAAGGACAGGTCGAAGTAGGGCACGCCGGTGGCCAGGATGGCCTCGATGAGCGAGTCGTCAAGGCTCGAGGGGTACAGGTACAAAAGGCGGGTGCGCTCGACCCGCTCGGCCACGGCCCGGACCAGGTCCACGATGGGGCGATTGGATCCGACCGCGGGGCCTTCGGGGCGGGGCACCGCCGATCCGGAGGAACGGTCGAGTCCATAGGAGGCCAGATCCTGAGCCACCAACACGATCTCGCGCAGGACCCCGGCGCCGGCACCGAGCTGGTCGGCCTCGGCCAGGATGGCCTCAGGGGGGCGGGAGCGCTGCTTGCCCCGGAACGAGGGGATGGCGCAGAAGCCGCAATTGCGGTCACAGCCCTCGGCCACCTTGATGTAGGCCCACGGAGCGGTGGCCGGCGGCCGAGGCAGGTTGAGCAGATCGAAGGACGGGGGCACGGCCTTTTTGGTCAGGGCCACCGGGGTGCCCACCGGTCGGTCCTGAAGGGCGAGGGCACCCGATGGGCCCCGAGGGGCGGGAGGGGTCAACGACACGCCGAAGGGCGCGACCAGGTCCACCTCGGGCAGGGAGGCGGCCAGCTCGTCGCCGTAGCGCTCGGCCATGCATCCGGTCACCACCAGGCGGGAGCCGGTGGGGCGGGCGTCGTCGAGGGAGAGGATGGTGTCGATCGACTCTTGCCGCGCCGCCTCGATGAAGGCGCAGGTATTGACCACGACCAGGTCGGCTTCCTCGGGCGAGGCAGCCGGCTGGTAGCCGCCCTCGCTCAGGGTTCCGGACAGCTTCTCCGAGTCGACCTGGTTCTTCGGGCAGCCCAACGTCTCCAACCAGTAACGCTCAGCCACCAGGACAATCTACCCGGGACCAGGGAGCAGCCCGGCGGCGGGGCCGGGGCCGCCGTGGTTGGGGGCGGGCCCACTCGCCCGGCAGTGCGGTGACACGCCTGGCGGCACCAAGGTCGCCGGGCGATGAGCGGAGAGGGAGGGATTTGAACCCTCGGACCCAGTTACCCAGGTCAACTCATTAGCAGTGAGTCCGATTCGGCCGCTCTCGCACCTCTCCGAATGCCTCGTGTCCTCTACATGACCGCAATATCCACCGAAGGAGACCAAGGCCAGGACGTCGAGACGACCTAAGGGTACTGGATGATTCGGCAACCAGGTCCTCGTGCCTGACCGCGCCGTGACTTCGTGGGCACGACCCCGTTTCTGGCGCCTGCGGCACATCACCGAGACCGACGAGGCACGGAACAGGAGCATCCCAGGGGTCTGGGAGATCTAGACCGGCTGCCGGCGCTTGCGAAGGAAGCTCACGAACTCGACGCCCTCCCGCAGGCGCCGCTTCATCACGTCGCCGTCGCGGAGCATCTCCGCCGAGATCTCGGCGATCTTGCCGGCCCGGAAATAGAACTTGCGGTAGAAGGTGTCCACCGAGTCGAAGATCTCGGTGCGGTTGAGGTTGGGGTAGGACAGCACAGCCGCCTGGACGCCGTGCTCATCGACCAGGCTGGCGTCGTCGGTGGAGAACCACCCTTCCTCTTGTGCCTGCCGGTACAGGGCGGTGCCCGGGTAGGGCGCAGCTATCGAGACCTGGAGCGTGTGGGGGTTGATGTCCCGGGCGAAGCGGAT
>DATMMO010000194.1:0-9040 GCA_035569695.1 Acidimicrobiales bacterium
CCCAGTGGCCGGAGTGCAGCGACGGCAGGCCGAGGGCGTACGGCCCTTCCGAGAACGTGACGGCCTTGAAGCCGCGCTCGGCGTTGCGCCGCACCTCGTCGGCCGCGACCTGCGGGTCGAGGAGGTACGGCAGCTGGCACGGGATGATGCGCCCGGGATACGTGCCCGCCCACTCCTCGAGGTGCCAGTCGTTCCACGCCCGCACCGTGGCCAGCGCCAGCTCGGGATCGCGACCGACCTGGATGCGCTGGCCGGCGAAGCCCGGCAGGAAGGAGGGAAAGTTCAGCGAGGCATAGATCCCGTTGAGATCCATGTCGGCGATGCGCTGATGAATGTCCCATGCTCCGGTACGCATCTCGTCGAACCGGGTCGGCTCCATACGCCACTCGTCGACCGGTCGGCCGACGACGGCATTGAACCCGACGTTGGGCAGCTCGGTTCCGTCATAGACCCACGTCTCGGTGCCGTCTTCCTTCTCGACGATACGCGGGGCGCGATCGGCGAACCTTTTCTCCACGCGGCCCTCGAACACGTGAGGGGGCTCCACGATGTGATCGTCGGCCGAGATAATCGTGTACTTTCGATCGGCCCGGGGCGGCTCCGGCAGGAAGGTGACCGACCGGGGTCCGCCCTTGCCTGCCGTGGTCCACTCCGAATTGGCCAGGAGGTCCTCGATAGACAGCATGGCGTACTCCTTTGTTGGCGATGGGCTACGTAGTGATGGTGGGCGCCGAGGCGGCCAGCGAGCGGGCGTCCGCGGTCAACTGGCCCTTGGCCACCTTGCCCCCTGACGAGCGGGGAAGCTGCTCCAATACGACCAGGTCCTCGGGATAGATCTCCTTGGAGCTGCCCCGTTCGGCCAAGAAGCCGACCAGCTCGTCCAGGGTCAGGGCCTCACCTGGTCGGAGCTCCACGAAGGCGCACACTCGCTCCCCGAAGAGTGGGTCGGGCATGGGTACCGCTGCGGCCAGCACGACAGCAGGATGGGCCGAGACGGCGTCCTCTACGGCAGCGGCGGAGATGTTCTTTCCGCCCCGGATGATGATCTCGGACTTGCGCCCCACCACCGTGAGGTAGCCCTGGTCGTCGAGGGTGACAATGTCTGCATGAAGGACGAACCCATCGGGGGTGAAGAGCTCGGCGTTGGCTTCCCCATCGTCGTCGTAACCGAGACAGAGTGCCGGTCCGCGGCTGCCGGGCTGTCCTCGCCCGGCGCTGGTGACATCCAGCCCGTTGTCGAAGAGACGAACTTCTGTCCCCGCGAGACGACCGCCCCCGGTTCGCAGGCGCACTTCCTTGGGATCGGTGACCCGGGTGCCGGTGGCCACGCCGCTCTCGTTGGAGCCATAGAAGTTCAAGACGAGCGCACCGGTTCGCTCCTCGAAGTCGCGAGCGGCCTCGTAGGGGATCATCTCGCCACCGGTGAACATGACCCGCAGCGACGTGAGGTCCCGGGTCTTCATCCCGGGGGCCTGAAGCATCATCTTGAACTGGGTGCTCACACAGAACAGCACGGTGGACCGTTCCCGTTCGATGAGCTCCAGGGCGGATTCCGCCGTAAACCGGTCGGTGACCACGGCGGGCGCCCCGAGCAGGCTGGCCACGAAGTGGGTGGAGAACAGGCCGAAGCCAAAGGGCATGGGGGCCAGGCCCACCACGATCTCGTCGTTGCCCAGTTGGGCGACCTCGCGCGCTTGCTGGGCCATGTACAACTTCGAATTCTGGGTGTGCATCACGCACTTGGGCATACCCGTGGTCCCTGAGGTGGAGTTGATCAGGAACAGGTCGTCGGGTCCGAGGCGGCAATCGTCGAAGAAGCCGCTCGGCGCGTCGGCGCGGATCCCGGGGTCCTCCCCGTTCACCAGGATGGGGCCGCCCACGTCTGCCTCGAACGCCGGTATGACCACGTGGACTCGGAGGGGTAGACCCTCGGCCCGGAGCTCCTCGTACACAGTGAACATGTTCGTGCCCCGGTGGTCGGCGTGCGTGACCATGGCCACCGATCCGGTGTGGGCCAGGAGATGGCGGATCTCCGCGGCGCCGGCCCGAGAGCCGATCCCCACGGTGACCAGGCCGGCCTTCTCATTGGCTACCAGGGCCACGTGCGGGGAGCCACCGTCGGACAACAGAATGGCCACCCGCTCACCCGGCTCAAGCCCGGCGGCCATGAGGCATTGGGCCAGACGGTCGGAGGCCCGGTGGTACTCCGCCCAGGTGAGCCGGTCGTCCCTGGTGACCAGGGCCCGGTCAGAGGGACATACCGTCGCTTGTCGTGCCACTAGGTCCGCCACCGTCAGATCGCCCCACCAGCCGGCGGCCCGGTAGGCGGCCGCCCGCTCCGGGTCGACCATGCTGCGAAACGCTGCCCCCACTGATGACACCACGTCCTCCTCGGCCCTGGTGAGGCCGGTCGATCCCCATCTTCAGCCGCGATAGTGCTCCGTGCAAATAGTACGATGCCCGGCATCGGGGAGCGGCACCACCGCGAGAGCACTTCCCGAGGGGCACGAGGACAACCATGACGGCCACCAACGAGCATCTGTACCAGCGGGGCATCTCCTTCGACATCATGCCCATAGCGCCGGTACCCGAGCATTGCGTGGCCGTCGAGGCCGGGCCAGCCACGTTCGTCGTCGAATCCAGGCTGTTGACCGACGCGGTCCTGCGTGCCCTTCCCCCCGGTTCGGTCGACGCCAGCGGCACGGTGTACGACGACTACGGCGCCACGGTGCACGTCTGCGACGGAGCCGACGACGTCGAGTACCTCCGGTTCGACTGCTTCGAGAGCGAGCCGCACTACCACTACATCAACTCGGCCCGGGGCGAGAACCTCATCTGCCGGATCGACGAGGTGGCCGAAGGCGACCCCATCGAGTGGACCGTGGGCCGCCTGAGGGACCGGCTGCCGGAAATGCTCGATTTGGCCGGAGGTCACCAGCTGGCCGGTGCGGTGCGGGCAGCCCAGGACGACATCAGCTCGGCCATCGACCGCGTGGCCGAGCTACTCCGCAGGGCACAGGTCAAAGCGGCAGCATTGCGGGGGTCCGCAAAGCCGACCCCGGGGGTCAGCGCCGACTGACCGGTGGCAGGACTGGGGCGCACGCTCGCCGATAGCGTTCGGGCCATGGAGCTGACCGAGGCGATCCGACGGCGCCGGATGACCCGGAATTTCTCTGATCGGCCATTACCCGACGGCCTGGTGGACAAGATCCTGGCCGATGCGCTTCGCGCCCCGTCGGCCGGCAACACCCAGGGGGCCGAGTTCGTGGTGCTCGAGGGCCGGGCCGAAACCGATCGGTACTGGCTGGCCACCACCGACGAGGTCTGGCGTCAGGACTCCCGGCGCTACCAGGGATTGCACCGGGCGCCCGTCGTGGTGCTGGCCTATGCCGACCCTGGCCGATACGTCCGCCGATATCAGGAGCCCGACAAGGCGAGAGCCGACGGGGCCGACGTCACCTGGGTGGTTCCCTTCTGGTTCGTCGACGTGGCCTACGCCACCATGACCTTGTTGCTCAGAGCGGCCGAGGAGCAGATCGGCGCGGCCTTCCTGGGAAACTTTCGAGGCGAAGCCGAGCTCGGCTCTGTCCTGGGCGTTCCCGAGCACATGGTGTGGATGGGTGCAGTGCTCCTCGGCCTACCGGCAACGCCGGATCCCCCCTCGAGCTCCCTCAGGCGGCCGCGGCGACCATTCGAGGAGGCTGTTCACCGCGGTCGCTGGTAGGCCTGCTTTCCGCGGTGGCCAGCTGTCCCGCACACCGCCCTCGCTCGTTTACCGCAGCCAGCGCCGACGCTTCTTCCGGTCGAGCGACGCCCACACCCCGCGCCACTGCTGGCGGAGGTGCTCTTGTCGCTGCCGCTGAATGGCCACCATCTGGCCGGCACTGAAGGCGACGGTGCGGGAGCCCGCCGCTGCCTCGCGGCGGAACCAGTCCTCGGCGGTCACCGCGTCGTGATGGTCACCCAGCACGGTCTGGAGGGCTTCGGCGGCGGTAGCCATCCGACGCGCCGGCTTGCCCACGACGGGGGCTGCTGCCTCCGCCGCATACCGGAGCCGCTTGGCCCGAATCCGAATCTGGTGCAACTGCTGATCGGTCGGGTTGGCCCCCACCGTGCGCACCGTGCGACGAAGCTGGCGCCACGGGCGACGAACCAGCTTGGGCAGCACCCGTTGAGCACGATCGTCGGGATGGAGCCCCGGACCCTTCTTCGTGCCGACCCGGGCGGTGCCCACGAACGGCGGCGATTGGGCCGAGGCGTGCAACCGATCGAGCAGGGTGAGGTACCAGTCGCTGTCCAACGCTTGGACCAAGCGGGCGTGGGCCGCATCCCGGCGGCGTCCGAGGTCGAGGTGGAGCTCACCGAACGGCCGAATGTCGGACGGCGGTGCATGGCTCGTCTCCGCTTCCAGGTGGCCGGCCAGAACATCGATGTCTCGCACCGCACCGAGCGCGTCGGCGATCCATTTCAGATCGGTGCGGGTATGGGCCAGCCACACCGGGTCGACGACCTTGGAGAATGTCTTCAGATCCGAGCGGAGCCGTCGGGTTGCCACCCGGGTCTGGTGCACGGCCTCGACGTCGTCGCCGCCGAGCCGAATGCTGAACTCATGGTCGAGGATCCTGTTCAGCGCCCCGGCAATGGATGCCTTGACCACGTCTCCCAGCAGTGATCGCGGCCCCGGCTTGAGCCGGGGTCCATCACCCAGAGAACCGGGCTCCACCCCCAGGGCCTGGACCAGCTTCGGCCCCCGATGGTCGATGGTGGCGCCGGCACCACCCAGACGGTCCACGAGCGCCTCCACCACCGAGCCCTCACCGCTGGCCAGCTCGAACTCGACCTGGCGGAAACGAAGTCCGTCCTGGCCCCCACCGTGGACCGCCACGATGTCGTCATCCAGCTCACCGATGGTGTTCCCGCCGGCATCCTTCAACGCCAACCGCTGCCTGTTGGTCTCCAACTCGGTGACCACGCCCAGCGTGGCGTGACGCACGATGCCCCGCACCAGTCCCCTGGCCTCCTCGGGGATCGCCGGTTCCCGGCCCGGCCAGGAGATCTCGTTGCGATCCAGGGTGGCCGTGCCCTTGCCGCTCGGGAGTTTGAGCGTCCACAGGTCCTCGCCCCCGGCGGTGCGATCTCGGCGACGGCGCAGCGTGATCCCCCGCTGCAGCAGCCGGAGGTCGGGGGTGTCGTAGTACGTAGCGACCAGGTCGACCGTGGGACGGCGGTCGGTGATCACGCCCTCGATCACCCCGGTCAGATCGGGAACCTGGAAGGTCAGATCGACGTCCAACTTGACCTCTTGTTCCAAGAATTGAGTGTGCGAAGCCATCCCCTACCTCTACCCCTTCCCGGGAGGCGGCAACCGGACAACAATTTCCGGGTCGAGGCGCGAAAGGACCCGGCGTGGACCCTGGGATAGGTTGGCGGCCTGGACCAACGCACAGCTGGGGGCTTGTCTTGGCTTACGACCTCGTCATCCGAAACGGCACGGTGGTGGACGGCTCGGGTGGGCCGTCGTTCCGGGCCGACGTGGCCATCTCGGGTGAACGCATCGCCGAGATCGGCCGGATCACCGAGCGGGCCACCTCGGAGATCGACGCCGAAGGGCAGGTGGTGACACCGGGATTCGTTGACGGCCACACTCATATGGACGCCCAGGTTCTCTGGGACCCACTGGGTACGTGCTCGTGCTGGCACGGGGTGACCACGGTGGTCATGGGCAATTGTGGCTTCTCGCTCGCTCCCGTCCGGTCCGACGCCCGGGAGCTGGTGGTCCGGAACCTGGAGCGGGCCGAGGACATCTCCCCCGCCGCCCTGGCCGCCGGGATCAGCTGGGGTTGGGAGACCTTCGCCGAGTATCTCGACGAGGTCGACCGCCAGCCCAAGGCGATCAACTACGCCGCCTACGTCGGCCACTCGGCCCTCCGCACCTGGGCCATGGGCGAGCGGGCCTTCGAGGAGGAAGCGGGAGAGGACGACCTCGGAGCCATGGAGGTCGAGCTCGAATCAGCGCTGCGGGCCGGCGCCATCGGGCTGACCACGTCGCGCAGCCGCAATCACGCCACCTCGGACGACCGACCGGTGGCCAGTCGGGTGGCCCACTGGAGCGAGGTGCAGCGCCTGGTCGCCGTCCTCGGTCGGGAACGGGCCGGCGTCTTCGAGCTGGCCCTCGAGGAGGCGGCCCGGTCCCGGGACCCCGAGCGCCGGGCCGAGTTCCTGGACCGCCTGGGCCGGCTGGCCCTGGACACGGGGGTGCCGGTCAGCTTCGGGGTCCTCGGGGGGTACGACGACCATCTGCTCGAGCTGATCGACGATGTGGCCGCGGCGGGGGGCACCATGTTCGGGCAGAGCCACTGCCGGGGCGTGGCCACCCTTCTCTCCTTCCAGACCAGGCTGCCCTTCGACAAACTGCCCGAGTGGAGTGACCTCCGGGCCCGGCCCGAACGCGAGCAATTGGCCGCATTGGCCGACCCGGCCGTCCGGGCTCGCCTGGTGCACTCGGCCGAGCACGGCGAGTACGGAACGGCCATCGGGGCCGAGGCCCGACGCCCCGATTACGACCACGTCTACGTCATGGACAGCGGCCTCCCGCCTCATGCCACGGTGGCCGACGTGGCCGCAGCACGAGGCGTCTCACCGGTCGAGGCCATGATCGACCTCGCCGTGTCCACCGGGCTGCAGCAGCTGTTCATCCAGCCCATCACGCCAGAGGACCCCGACCTGATCCTCCCCTTCCTCCGTCACCAGGGCTCGGTGATGACGTTCTCGGACTCGGGGGCGCACGTGAGCCAGGTGATCGACAGCTCGATACAGACCCACCTCCTGGCCTATTGGGTACGGCAGCGACAGGACCTTACGCTGGAAGAAGCGGTCCGCATGTTGACCAGCGCCACCGCCGACGCCTGGGGGTTCACCGACCGGGGCCGGCTCGGGCCGGGGATGGCGGCGGACCTCAACGTGTTCGATCCCGAGACCGTGGCGCCATCGATGCCCGAGGTGGTGACAGACCTGCCCGGAGGGGCCCGCCGGCTGCGGCAAGGGGCCACCGGGTTCAAGGCCACGGTGGTGGCAGGCCAGGTGGTGCTGGCCGACGGCGAGTCCACCGGGGCCCTCCCCGGTCGGCTCCTGCGGGACGGCGCCCGGCGGGCCTAGTGACCCAGCCCGACCCCGACGGCTTCGACCCGGCCGTGGTCAGCTCGGTGTCCTCGGCCGCCCTCGAGCGAGCCGAGCGCCTCGGGTGCAGCAACGCAGACGTACGGATCGAGCGGATCAGGTCCCAGGGGGTGCGGTTGCGAGACGCCCGACTGGAGACGGCGGCCGATGACACCGAGGTGGGGGTGGGGGTTCGTGTCTTCGTCGACGGCGCCGTGGGCTTCGCCGGCACGGTCGAGGTCACCCCCGAGTCGGCGGTGCGGTTGGTCGACCAGGCCGTCGACGCCGCCCGCACCACCGCCCTGGCCGCCCGGGTGCCGGTGGACCTGGCCCCCGAGCCCAGTCATGGCGTCGTCGTCTGGTCCTCTCCGTACCAGGTCGATCCGGTCGGCGTCCCCTTGGCCGACAAGGTGGCGCTGTTCGAGGACTGGAGCTCCCGACTCCTGGGATCGCCAGGGGTCGACCACGTCACCGCGGCCATGATGGGGGTGAGCGAGACCAAGCACTACGCCGACCTGTCGGGGACCCAGGCCACCCAGCACCGGGTCAGGGTGCAACCGACGGTCGAAGCCCTCGCCCTGGCCGAGGGCGGCGAGGGGTTCGAGACCATGCGCACCCTGGCCCCGCCAGCCGGTCGGGGCTGGGAGTACGTCGAGGGCATCGGTTGGGACTGGGACGCGGAGCTCGAGGCCATCCCCGAGCTCCTGGCCGAGAAGCTGGCCGCACCCTCGGTCGAGGCTGGTCGCTTCGACCTGGTTATCGACCCGACGAACCTGTGGCTCACCATCCACGAGTCCATCGGGCACGCCACCGAGCTCGACCGGGCCATGGGCTACGAGGCGGCCTATGCCGGCACCTCCTTTGCCACCTTCGACCAGCTCGGGACCCTGCGCTACGGGTCAGAGTGCATGCACGTGACCGGTGATCGCACCGCCGAGCACGGGCTGGCCACGGTGGCCATCGACGACGAGGGCGTGTCCGCTCAGTCCTTCGACCTGATCCGCGACGGGATACTGGTCGGGTACCAGCTCGATCGGTCCATCGCCCGTTCCAGCGGGCTCGGGCCATCCAACGGCTGTGCCTTCGCCGACTCTCCCCTGCATACGCCGATCCAGCGGATGGCCAACGTCTCGCTGCAGCCCGCTCCGGGCCGGGGTCCGAGCACCGAGGCCCTGATCGCCGGGGTCGAACAGGGCATCTACATCATGGGCGACAAGAGCTGGTCCATCGACATGCAGCGCCACAACTTCCAGTTCACCGGCCAACGCTTCTACCGGATCGAGAGCGGTCAGATCGCCGGGCAGCTCCGCGATGTGGCCTACCAGGCCAGCACCACCGAGTTCTGGGGCGCCATGGAAGCGGTGGGCGGAACCGAGACCTACCGGCTGGGCGGGGCGTTGAATTGCGGCAAGGGCCAACCGGGTCAGGTGGCACCGGTCAGCCACGGCTGTCCGTCGGCCCTGATCCGCAACGTCTCGGTGCTGAACACGCGAGAGGAGTCCGGGCGGTGAGCTCGGGTAGCGGTCGCCCGGTCACCACTTCGGGCCTGGCCCCGGCCCAGGACGTGATCGATCAGGCGCTCGATGCCGCCCACGGCGACTGCGTGGTGATCGTGGAGGAGTCGAGCGAAGCCGAGGTCCGCTTGGCCAACAACACCACGACGACCAACGGCCTGCGTCGGGACCGGCGGGTGACGGTGATCAGCTTCCATGAGACCGACGAGGGCATGTCGGCCGGAATCGCCCGCCGGGGCGGGACGGTCCAGGTGGCCGACCTGGTGGCGGCGTCCGAACACGACGCGGCCGGATCACCGGCCGCCGAGGATGCTGCACCCCTGGTGGGACCGGGCTCTCCCGACGCGCCGGGGGCGGTGCCCTTCGAGCGT
>DATMMO010000195.1:0-15041 GCA_035569695.1 Acidimicrobiales bacterium
CGGAAGTGCCGCTTCAGCTCGCCGATGACCGTTCCGGTGGCGTAGGTGGTGAACTCCACCCCGCGTTCAGGGTCGAAACGATCCACCGCTTTGATCAGCGCGATCGAGCCCACCTGCACCAGGTCGTCATAGGGCTCGCCCCGATTGGCAAAACGGTGGGCCAGCCGCCGGGCCAGGCCGATGTGCTCGCTGACCAACTCGTCCCGCAACCGCTCGTCGCGGGTCGTGGCGAACTCCACCCAGCGTTCCCGGGGCACGGGTGGCCGCCGGGCATCATCGGCCATCAGTGTTCAACCCTGCTCCTGCGCTTGGACAGCCAAGCTCGCCGGCGACCGTGTCCGGCGTTGCGTCCGTGTTCGTCGACCAGAGCCTCGATCAACCGGATGGACAGGTCATCGGGCTCCCCCGGCGCGTCACCGTCTGGCTCACCATCAGACTCGAGCTCACAGGTGATGGAGATGGTGGCCTCGTCCACGGAGAACTCGAGCCGAACCGTTCCCGATCTCGCCCCCCCCACCACCGACAGGCACAATTCGTCAACGGCCAGTCGGAGGTCCTCGATCTCCTCGATGTCGAAATCGGCCCGGGACGCCATGGTGGCGGCGGTGATCCTGGCCAACACCAACAGTTCGGAACGGACCGGCAGTGACAGCGCGACGGTGTCGCTCATCCCTGCAGCGCCTCGTCCACGGTGGCGAAGATGGGAAAGACCCGAACGAGGTCGGTGATCTCGAAGACCTTGAGGATCCGAGGTTCGGCTATGACCAGCTTGAGGGTGCCGCCCGACTGGCCCAATCGCTTGAACGAACCCACCAGCACGCCCAGCGCGGTGGAGTCGAGGAACGAGACACCGAGCAGGTCCACGACGACCACGGCGGCACCCGCCTCCTCGTGGACGCCGAGATGTTCGGCCAGTGTCGGCGCGGTGGCGACGTCGATCTCTCCGACAACGGCGACGACAGGCACACCGTCGGTGACCTGTTCATTGACCTCAAAGGTCGGCTCCATGATCTCCTGCCCCTCTCCGTTCGGACCGTGCCCGTTTTGGTATACCCGCCCCCGGCATCATCTAGCACATCATCCACTGCCCATGAGCTTGGGTTGCGGCGGACCCACCTCGGTGGGACCCATCCGGGGCACGGGCCGGGCAAATTCCTGATTGACTGATGTCGCTGGACGAAGGCTACGCCACCCTGGGAGGGGCTCGGTCGCCCGGCGATCAAGCACCGGCGAACAAGGGGAAAACGTGGCGAACATGTGGTCGTGGCTCGGGCTCAACCTGGGCAAACGTGCCGGCACGGTGTCGCTCATCGGCTTGGTGCTGACAGTGGGTCTGGGCCTTGGCATCACCCAGCTCAAGTTCACGACCACCAACGCCAGCTACCTCAACGGTAACGACAAGGCTCAGATCGAGAACCAGAACTACGCGAACAGCTTCGGCGGTGACCCGGTGGTCGTCATGTTCACCATGAAGCCGGGCACCACTACGGACAACCTGTTCACACCGTCCAACCAGGCCCAGCTCACGAGCATGTCGAAGAAGCTGGTTGCCGAAAAGTCGGTGTTCTCGGTGGTCACACCGCTCGACGCCGTCCAGCTGGCTGCCGATCTTTCCATCAGCACCGACGGGAACCCCCAGGACAGCCTGGCCGGAACGCTGCTGCTGTCGGCCTACAACCGAGATCCATCGGCGGCGGGGAAGGCAGCCCGACTGAAGGACATCCAGGCCCAACTGGCCACGGAATCGTCCATTCCTGTCGATCAGCGCACGCTGGGCAACACGAAATGGGTCCACTTCCTGACCCACGCCACCGACGGAGCCATGCGGCAGTCGTCAGCCGCCTTTTTGCCCAATCCGGGTCACGCCGCCATGGTCGTGATCTTGAAGCCCAACCTGTCCATCGACCAGGAGTCGGCCGCCGCCCAGGCGGTGCAGAACATCGTCGGCCAGGCCCATCTTCAGAATGCATCGACCATCGTGACCGGCGTACCGGCATTGCTCCGGACCATCAACGACTACCTCAAGACCGGCATGCTGAAGCTCGGGGCCCTGGCCGCGCTCATCATGGTGGTCATCCTGTTCCTGGCGTTCAACGTCCGCTGGAGGATCCTTCCCTTCATCATCGTGGCCATCGGCCTCATCTGGGCTTTCGGGTTGGTGGGATTCCTCGGGATCCCCCTCACCCTGGCCAGTGTGGCCGGGCTCCCCGTCTTGCTCGGCGTCGGCATCGACTACGCCATCCAGATGCACTCCCGCATCGAAGAGGAGGTCGTCCTGGACAGAGCGGCCAACCCCATCCAGACCACGGCCCGGAACCTCGGCCCCGCACTGTTGGTGGTCACCTTCGATGCCGTCTTCGCCTTCATCGCCCTCTTGTTCGCCCGAGTGCCGATGATCCGGCAATTCGGCCTGCTGCTGGTGGTGGGCATCATCGCCGTCTGCATCTGCGGGATCATCGCGCCCCTGGCCATCCTGGGCATCCGGGAGTACAAATCCCCGACCAAGGGCAGGGACTTCAGCAAGGGCCGCCTCAGCCGGCTGACCGTCTGGCTGGGCAGCCTCCCGGCCAAGGCCACCGTCCCCCTGATCTTCGCCAGCATCCTGGTCTTCGCCGGCGGCCTGGCCGTGGAGGGTCACATCACCCTGCAGACCGACCCGCTGCAATGGGTCAACCCTCAATCCCAGACGGTCAAGGACGTCAACGCCTTGAAGGCGGGGATCGGTACCGAAAGCAATGTCGGCGTGCTGGTCAATACCAACCATCCCTTCAGCGACCAGACCGTGGCCTACGTGAGCAAGTTCTCCAACCAGCTCGTGGGCAAGTTCCCCGACCTGCTGTACCCGGCCACCGGCATGGTCAACTTGGTCGATGAGTTCATCATCGTGCCCGGCGCTTCGTCGGTGCCGCCGCTCGGAGCCCAGGTGGCGGCGGTCAGCGCCGCCGCCCCGGTCCAGGTGCGCAAGTCCAGTGTGGCCAACAACGGCCATGCCCTGAGCGTCATCTTCCGGTCGAAGACCACCGCGCTCAGCGACCTGAAGCCGGTGGTCAACAATCTGCAAAACGACGTCCGTCCGCCTCCGGGCATGACCGTCGCCCCCGGCGGCATCGCCGTGGTCGGAGTAGGACTGCTCGAGAACCTGGACGCTTCCCGGGCGCTGCTGACCTACTTGGCCATCATCCTGGTCGGCGCGTTCTTGGCCATACGGCTCCGGAGCCTCATCCGGTCGCTGCTCTCCCTGGTGCCGGTGCTCATCGCCGTGGGACTGGTGTCGCTCATCGCTTGGGCGCTCAGCCTCAAGCTGAGCCCGTTGACGGCGATCTCCGGCCCCTTGGTGGTGGCCGTGTGCACCGAGTTCACCTCGCTCATCCTGTTGCGCTTCGTCGAGGAGCGGGGACGAGGCCTGAGCCCGAGGGAGGCCGCCGACGTCACCGCGTCGCGGACCGGACGGGCCTTCATGGTGTCGGGCATGACGGCGGTGGTCGGCGTGGGCGTGCTGGCCACGTCCTCGTTCCCATTGCTGCAGGGCTTCGGGATCATCGTGGGACTCAATGTAGCCGTGGCCCTGATCTCCGCCCTGGTGGTGCTCCCGCCCATCTTGATCTGGGCCGATGCCGACGGACGGGGCTGGGTATCCGAGAGCCTGCTCCGACACCGCGAGAAGCCCCGGACTCCTCCAGAACCTGAAGCTGCTCCCACCCTGGAGCCTCAGCCGTAGCCGCCGACGCCCGGGGCTTACCGGTCCAATCGCGGCTTTCGTCCCACCAGCGGAAGGACCAACCAGAGCCCGATGAAGACCACGGGCATGACCGCGGCCAGGACGGGCACAACGGCGCCCGAGTCGACCGTGCTGACCACCAGCCACACGGCGCCCGAGATGGCCAGGGCCACGACAACCAGACCGCAGAGGGCCAGCGCGTTGGAAACGGCCAGGAGCCTCCGCTTCTCATGGCGGCGGAACACGATCCGGTGGTACGCCACC
The DNA here is from genome assembly GCA_035569695.1 of Acidimicrobiales bacterium. Lineage (GTDB taxonomy): Bacteria > Actinomycetota > Acidimicrobiia > Acidimicrobiales > RAAP-2 > DASXMT01. Next base: position 3,983 of record DATMMO010000195.1, read on the forward strand.
GGACCGGTCAGCAGAGCGGTGGCACCGGCGGCCAGCAACAGGCTGGCCTGGTACAGGAGTCGCTGGGCGTGGTCGAGGTGACTGAACCGGTTGGTGAAAGGCAGCGAGAGCAGGAAGCCGAACAGCACCTGGACACCGAGGCTGGCCACCCGCAGCTCCTGCAGCAGCTCGGCCACGTTCCGGTCGATACGTTCGTTCTCCGACTCCTGTCGGCCGTCGTCGGCCGGCTCCCCTCCCCCGTTGTCCATCACCACATGGGGATACCCGCCGGTGCCCGGGACCGAACATCGCCTGCGGTTAGCCCATGGCCCTGGCGGGTAGCTAAGTGCAACCGAGGTGACCCGCCAGCTCGGCACAACCCCCATGGTCGATGACGAACCAGGAGAGGGCAGATGCCATCGAAGTCAGCCAACGTCAAGAACTCCAAGCAGTACGAGGCCCTGAAGGACAAGGGGATGTCCAAGGAGCGGGCAGCGAAGATCGCCAACTCCCCCGGAGCATCCAGCCGCGGAGGCAAGAAGTCGGGCTCGGGAAGCAGTCCCAAGCAAGGGGGGACGACGGCCCAGAAGCGAGAAGCAGGCAAGAAGGGCGGACAGGCCACGGCCAAGAAATGAGCACGATGGCCACCGAAGCGAGAACCTGAGGTCTCGTGGCCGACGCGGTGGTCATCGGGGCCGGTCCCAACGGGCTGGTGTGTGCCAACGTCTTGGCCGATGCCGGCTGGGAGGTGGTCGTGCTCGAGGCCGGGGCCGTCCCGGGGGGCGCAGTCGCGAGCGCCGACTACTTGGGGCCCGGGTACGTGGCCGATGTCTGCAGCGCCTTTTACCCACTGGCCGCGGCGTCGCCCGCCATCACCGGCCTCGGTCTCGAGGATCATGGGCTGCGCTGGCGGCATGCGCCGGCCGTCCTCGCCCACCCGCGGCCCGATGGCCGCGCCGTCGTCCTCCACCGCGAAGTGGAGCAGACGGCGGCCAACCTCGACAGCTTCGCTCCCGGGGACGGCGAGGCATGGATGCGCCTCCACCGACTATGGGGCCGAGTCAGCGACGATCTACTGGCCGCGCTGTTCAATCCGTTCCCCCCAGTCCGGGCCGGGCTCCGTCTCGGTGCGGCACTGGGTCCCTCCGAGCTGCTGCGCTTCGCCCGGTTCGCCACCATGCCGGTTCGGCACCTGGGCGAGGAGAGCTTCACCGGACCGGGCGGCCCCTTGCTGCTGACCGGCAGTGCGCTGCACACCGACCTGTCGCCCGAGTCGGCGACCAGCGCGTTCTACGGATGGCTCCTGACCATGCTCGGTCATCAGGTGGGCTTCCCCGTCCCTGAAGGAGGCGCCGGACAACTGAGTGCGGCCATGGTCCGGCGGCTCGAGAGCAAGGGGGGCACAGTGCAGTGCGGCCAGCGGGTCACCGAGGTGGTGGTGGGAAAGGGCCGAGCGGTCGGCGTGGTCACCGAGGCCGGTGACAGCATCTCGGCCGGGCGGGCGGTGCTGGCCGACGTACCGGCCACCACGCTGTTCGGGGACCTGGTGGCCTGGGAGGACCTGCCCGGGCCGCTCCGCCGGGACGTGGGTGGGTTCCAGTGGGACCATGCCACGGTCAAGGTCGACTGGGCGTTGCGGGCGCCGGTCCCGTGGCGGGCCCCGTCGGTGGCTGGTGCCGGGACCGTCCATCTGGCTGACAGCGTCGACGAGATGACCCAGTACTGCGCCGACATCGCCACACAACGGATTCCCCGCCGGCCCTTCGTCCTGGCCGGCCAGATGACCACGTCCGACTGCTCCCGGTCGCCGACGGGGACCGAGGTCCTGTGGGCCTACACCCATGTCCCCCGGACCGTGCGAGGCGACGCCGGGGACGACGGGATCTCCGGGGCGTGGAACGAGGCCGACCGGGAGGCCATCACCGCCCGGATCGAGGGCCGCATCGAGGAGTACGCTCCCGGCTTCACGTCCCTCATCGCCACCCGCCACTTCTTGGGGCCCGGCGATCTGGAGGATCACGATGCCAACCTGATCGGCGGCGCCGTCAACGGTGGGACCAGCGCCCTCCACCAGCAGTTGGTCTTCCGCCCAGTGCCCGGGCTGGGGAGGTCGGAGACCCCGGTTCGGGGCCTTTACCTGGCGTCATCGTCGGCCCACCCCGGCGGCGGGGTCCACGGCGCCTGTGGCGCCAATGCCGCTCGCGCCGCCATGACTGCCCACAGTGCCCTCGGGCGGATGTTCGTCTCGCCGCTGGTTGCCGCCTCGGGGCGGCTGCTCCGCGGTTACTGACCAGGCCGAGACGGACGCAGCATTCCATCGGGCTGGCGACTCGGCTCGGTAGCGCGGGACTCGACCACACGAATCAGCCGGTGCAGCATGGCCCGATTGCGGAGGGTCGTGGCCACCTCGGCGATCGGGTTACCGGCCCCCAGCGCGACCGGCTCGCAGCGATACCCGGCAACGCCGCGGACCGAACATCATCGATCCCGCTGGATCAGGCCTGCGTTGCTCGCCCTCTGTACTCGGAGGCAACCAAAGGAGCCTCCCGGGCCGAGGGCACTCGTGACGGCTCGAGCCCGACCCGCTCGACGGCCAGGGCGAACCGGTGGGCGTCACGGACGGCGCATCCCCCGTGGTCATTGTTGAAGTAGACGTAGACGTCGTCATCGGCCGACCACCGATCGGCCAGTCGCTCAGCCCAGGACCGTAGGGCGGTACGCCCGTAGCACGGAGCTGGGCTGGCCCGCCCCTGGTGGAACCGGAGGTAACCCCAATCCGTCGTTCGCCAGTGGGGAGAACGACGGCTCGGGATGTCGCTCAAACAGAACGCGGCCCCATGGTGGGCCAAGAGGTAGGCCGTCTCGTTGGTGTACCAGGAATCGTGGCGCGGCTCGAAGGCGATGCGTGTTCGAGGAGGAAAGCAGCGAAGCGTCTGGTCGAGGGCTTCGAGATCGATGCGGAAGTTGGCCGGGAGTTGGAGGAGCACGGGGCCCAGCTTGGATCCCAGATGCTCGGCGCGGCTCATGAGGCGGTGGACAGGCTCGGCCGGATCCTTCAGCCGACGGACGTGGGTGAGGTAGCGGCTGGCCTTCACGGTCACGATGAAGTCCTCGGGGGTCCGCTCCTTCCAGCCCTCGAACGTGGTGGCTTCGGGGAGGCGGTAGAAGGCATTGTTCACCTCCACCGTGCGGAACCGTTCGGCGTAGTGCTCGAGCCAACGAGCCTGGGCCAGGCCGACTGGGTAGAAGCGCCCGCGCCAGTCGGCATACTGCCACCCCGACGTTCCGACGAGCACCGGCACCGTGAGTGTCCGCCCGACGATCGAGCTCAGGCGTCCCTGGGGGGCCGCACCGCCCGCGGCCGCACCGCCCGCTGCCGCAGTGCACGCGGCTCGCGGCGACGCACCTCGAGATCGGCGCCCTCGACACGGGCCTCGTAGACCGGCTGGGGTGACGAGGCCGGTCCTCGCGCCGGTACGCCGGTGTCGAGGTCGAACTGGCTCCCGTGCCAGGGGCAGACAATGCAGTTGCCCTGACGATGACCCTCGGACAGGGGGCCGCCCCGATGGCTGCACCGGTCGGCCAGGGCCCGAGCCGTCTGCCCGGTCTGCACGGCGACCACCCTGATGCCATCCACCGTGACGCCACTGATGCCGCCGTTGCGGTCCACCTCCCCCGACACCTTCGACCACTCGGCCGGCCCGACCTCGAAGGCGTTGGTGTCCACCCCGACGCCGAGGGTGTAGGCCAGGTGCCCACCGAGCCAGCCCGCTCCGGTGGCCACCGTGGCACCGAGCAGGGACCATCCCTGTCCGGCCCGACCGCCCCGGCGCCGAGCCCACCAGGACATGGTGAAGCAACCGAGGGCGACGGTGTTGCTGGTGGCATGGACCAACCCGACCCGCTTCTCGGCCAGGTCGGTGTCCGTCCAGTCTGAAAGCCCGGTGACGATGGCGGGCAGGGCGGACAGGACGCCGATGCCCATCAACCAGCGGGCGCCCCGACGCTGCCCCCGACCGGTGAAGTCCAACAGCATGGCGCTGGTCCAGAATCCGATGGGGAGGTCGACCAGGACGGGGTGGGCCGGGTGCCCCAGTGCGGTACCGCTCAGGAGGTCGCGAACGGGGCCGGGGCCGAACAACCGCCGGGTCCGCCGTCGGATCGGGTCGGCCATGGCATCGAGCACCTCCAGGCGCTCGAGGCGGCCGACCGCGCCGGCCAGCAGTTCGCCGGCGGGGGGTCGCTGCCCCATCCTCACGGATTCGGCCCGGACAGGAGGTGGAGGGTGCCCCCACCGCTTTGGCGCCGACCGGCGAAGCCCTCGTCGGCCCGGTCGGCCACCAGGTCAAAGAAGGCGGCGTTCACCGCAGAGCGGTACATCGCCCCTCGTACCATGCCCGATGCCCACCAGGGATCGGTGGACAGCGGGCGCACCACATGGTCGAGCCAGGCCTTGCCGTGCCGGGGATCGGCATCGGCATGCTCCTGGTAGAAGGCCAGGGCATCCTCGCCGGCCCGGAGGCGCTTCAGCCCTCGTACCACCTGGCGGCAACGCGCCCCGGCCTGGAGCTCGATCAGACCCAGGGCGCCGACCAGTTCGGGCTGCAGCCGACGGTTGGTGGCGAACACGGTGCACAGCAACGAGCGGTCCAGCGCGACCAGGGGCAGGAGGGCCCGGGGCGTCGATCCCAGCCTGACGGCGACGGCCATGCGATGCTGCAGCTCGGTATGAATGGCTGGGAGCGAACCCCGACCCATCTCGTCCCAGTAGTTCCTGGCCATCTCCAACTTGGGCTCGCCACCCAGCCCGATCTGACCCAGGGCCACCAGGTCATCGAAGCCACCGTCGGGGCCGCCCTCCAGGGCCAGGAACGCTCGGAGCCCGGCCCAGCCGGCTGAGGCGGCAACCCACTGGTAGACGGGCGGGACCAGGTCCCGAGCGGCGAGCGCTCGGATGGACTCGACCGCGCTCGCTTCCCCGAGGGCGGCGTCATCACTGGCCAGATCGGCCACCCGGTCCAGCAACGCTGACTCAAGCCTGCCTTTCAACGCGGCTACGGCCGGGTGGTGTTGGTGGGCCACCGTCTGGCGCACCGTGTCGATGGGGGCAACGAAGAGATCGTGGATCGCGGCCAGGGTCAGCGCGCCGTCGCGGGCATCGACAGGTTCGGCGTCCATGAGGTCGTCGAGCGCAGCAGACCCGGTGGCCCAGGCCCGGTCCAGTCGTGATGCCAGACGCGCCGTCGGCGCCGGGGCCGGTGCCGATACCACCGCGAGCGTCATGCCCTCACGATGCCCGATGCCCATGGCCACTAAACGCCTCGACCCGGAGCTAACCCGGGGTGGGGTGGTGGGGATATGGGTATGGTCATCGGTGGCCAGGTCGGGATGGCGCGTCTCGGAGATCGAGCCTTGGGCGACAGGCGAGACGAGGCACGTACATCGAGCGTAGGGGCAAAATGCGGCCGATGCCCATCGCGGTGTCGGCCGCAGACCGAACAGCGGACATGATGGGGGCATGCAGGACGTACCCATCAGTGACGACATGATCCGCCTGGGTCAGTTCCTGAAGCTGGCCAACCTCATCGATTCGGGATCCGATGCCCGGATCCTGCTCGAGGACGGATCGGTCCGGGTCAACGGCGAATCGGAACGCCGGAGGGGCCGCCAGCTCCATCGGGGCGACGTGGTCACCGTCCAGGACTACCAGGTACGCGTGGCCTGAGCACCGACATCTCGGGTCAGCTGTATCCCTGGGCCACATGCTCGATCCACCAGGCCGGGGCGCCGTTCATCAGGGTCTGCAGGTCCCAGTAGTCCCACCACCGCATGATCGAGCGGTCCCGCAGCTCCTGGACCGAGACGAAGGGAAGGGTAACCACCTCGCCGGTGTGCCAGTGCCAGGTCTCGGTGTGCTCGGTGACCACTGCCTCGCCCTCGGCCACCATCAGGCGCAGGTCGTGCTCGTAGGCGCTGATGCGCTCGAGACCCAGCCGCAGTCGAGCCAGTATCTGCTCGGGCCCGATGGCTACCTCGTCGGCCGGGGTGGTCATGTCGGTGTATTGCGACTCGGGGGTGAAGAACCCTCCGAGCCTGTCCCAGTCGCGCTGGTACAGAGCGCTCCAGAAGTCGGTAACCAGCTTCCGGTTCGCCTCGGCGCTCATGCTCACTCCCCCGTCGTCGTCGGTCACCGATGGTAGGCCCGTCGCCAGCCCGCTGTCGTTCCCTACACTCGTCGGCATGCGTGTGCTGATCACCGGAGCGGCCCGAGCCATCGGCGAGGCCACGGCCAAGGAGCTGACCGCCCGCGGCCACGACGTGGTGGCCACGGCCCGGGACGTCTCGCTCCTCGAGCCCGTCGAGGCATCGCTGCGCCTCGAGCTCGATGTCAGGGACGAGGCATCGGTCCGACGGGCGCTGGATGCGTGCGGCGAGCTCGATGCCATCGTGAACAATGCCGGCATCTCCTCCAAAGGACCCCTGGAGGACTACCCGCTCCAACGCCTCCACGACGCGTTCGACACCAATGCCATCGGGCCGCTCCGGCTCCTCCAACCCGTGCTCCCCTCCTGGCGGGAGCGGGGCAGCGGCGTGATCGTCAACGTGAGCTCGGTACAAGGGCGCATTCCCACCCCGCTCGAGGGGGCCTACGCCGCGTCCAAGCATGCCCTGGAGGCCATCTCCGAGACCCTTCACTACGAGCTGGGCCACTTCGGGATCCGAGTGGTCATCGTGGAGCCGGGCTACGTCGCACCGGGGATGAAGGACGCCGGCGGCCACCCCGGGCCCGACGTCTATGGTGATCTCTGGGAGCAGTGGGACAGCGTGTCCTCCACGCTGACCGGACCGACGGGACGCTCCGATCCGAGCATCGTGGCCACGGCCATTGCCGACGCGTTGGACGATCCGGGCACCCCCCTGCGGGTGGAGGTGGGTACAGATGCCGAGACCGTGTTGGCCGTGCGCCGACAGCTCGACGACGCGTCCTTCGAAGCCACCATGCGAGAGACGCTCGGCCTCACGTGGTGAGCTCACCTCCCTGGTGGCAGGGCGCGGCCATCTATCAGGTCTATCCACGATCGTTCGCCGACTCCAACCGCGACGGTGTGGGCGACCTTCCCGGCGTCCGGGCCCGGCTTCAGGATCTTGCCTGGTTGGGCGTGGACGCCATCTGGCTGTCTCCGTTCTATCCCTCGCCGATGGTGGACTTCGGGTACGACGTCAGCGACTACTGCGATGTCGACCCGTTGTTCGGCACGCTGGAGGACTTCGATGCGCTGGTGAGCGACGCCCATGCTTTGGGGATTCGCATCATCATCGACTGGGTCCCCAATCACACCTCCGATGCCCATCCCTGGTTCGTCGACGCTCGCTCGGGGCGGGACAGCGTCCACCGGAACTGGTACGTCTGGCGTGACGTCAGGGAGGACAGAGCTCCGCCGAACAACTGGGCGGCGGCCTTCGAGGCCGGAGCCCCGGCCTGGACCCTCGACCCCGGTTCGGAGCAGTGGTACCTCCATCTGTTCGAAAGGGCCCAGCCCGACCTCAACTGGGACGAGCCCGGGGTGGTGGCGGCCATGCACGATGTGTTGCGCTTCTGGCTCGACCGGGGCGTCGACGGGATCCGGGCCGACGTCATCCATTGCATCGGCAAGGACCCCGCCCTTCCCGACGATCCTCCCGAGGTGGCCGGCATCCCCCATTCGGCCCTGAACGACGTTGCCGTCACCCACCAACGGTTGCGCCATATCCGCAAGCTGGTCGATGGCTACCCCGACCGGGTGGTGGTGGGCGAGGTCTACCTGCTCTCGACCGACGCCGTCGCCACCTATTACGGGAACGGCGACGAACTGCATCTGTCGTTCAACTTCCCGCCCCTCTATGCGCGCTGGGAGGCCAGGAAGTGGCGCCGGTGCATCGAGGACACGACCCGCGCTTTCGACCCCCGCCAGGCCTGGCCCACCTGGGTGCTGTCCAACCACGACAATCCTCGTCATCGGTCCCGATATGACCTGGGGGCCGCGTTCGTGGGGGAAGACGGTGAAACCCGGGCCCGTCGGAGTGAGGCCCGGGCGCGGGCCGCGGCCGTGCTGTTGTTAACCCTGCGGGGAACGCCGTTCCTGTTTCAGGGCGAGGAGCTGGGGCTCATCGATGCGGTGGTCCCCGAAGAGCTGCGGGTCGATCCGGGCCAGCGCGACGGCTGCCGGGCTCCGATCCCCTGGGACGGATCGACCGACCACGGCTGGCCCGTCGGCACCGGCTCGACATGGCTGCCGTTCCCGCCCGACGCCGACACCCGCAACTATGCCGCCCAACGCCACGAGCGGGGCTCGGTGCTCCATCTCTATCGGCGGCTGCTCCAGCTCAGAAAGCGGGCCCCGGCGCTCGTGCTGGGCCGCCAGGACCTCCTGGCCGGGCCGGAAGGCGTGCTCGCCTATACCAGGGTCCACGGAGACGAGCGGTGGGTGGTGCACATCAATTTCACCGATGCCTCCGTCGTTTTCGACAACCTCGCCGGTTGGGCGGCAGACGCCGGTCCCCACCCGATCGTCGAGCTGGCCAGTGACGGAGAGGGAGAGGGGCAGCCGTTCCCGGGCAAGCTACGGCCCGATCAGGCCGTGGTGCTCCGAGCCTGACCGACGGGTCGACCGACCAGGGTCGGGTCTGGCTCGGCATCGGGCTGGTCGGAGCTGGGCTCGAACCCGGCGGTCGCTCCCTCCAGGGCCCCCCACCCGCTGAGCCGGTGTCGGCGCTCGTGTTCGACCCGGTGACCACCTCGGATCCCGAATAGTCGTTTGGCGAAAAGCAGATAGACCACGATGGCCACGTTGATGACCAGGATGATCACCTTGAAGGCGCTGACCCCGGCGACTATCTCGTAGATCTCGAAGGGGATGAACAAGGTGGTGCTCACCAAGGTCAGGTACTCGGCCCATCGTTTGGCCATCCACAGCCCGACCATCTCGGTCGCCTGGAGGGCGGCGTAGACGGCCAGCACGATGCCCAGCTCGTAGAGACGGGTAGGGGTGTACTTGAAGAGGTTCTTCAAATGGCCGAGGACACCCCGAAAATGGATCGATGCGGGATCTCCTCCGGACAGGTCGTTCATCAGGTGGTTGTAGTCCTGCTGAAAAGCCGTGTGGTGTCGGCTGAAGATGAAGAACAGGATGGCCAGCACCCCATAGACCACGACGTGGACACCGCGCTCGACGGCGATCAACCGGAGGACGTACCGATCGCGGAGCAACGGGCCCCGTTCGGGCAGGGTGATCTCATCTCGACCGGGAACGGAGGTCTGAGCCGGAAGACTCGGCTTATCCCGGAGGACCCAGGCGTCGCACCGCAGGCATCGGTGCCAGCGCAGCCCGTCGGCCTCGCGTACCAGGAGGGCGTCGGCCGGGGTTACCTCGGCCGCGTCCGTCCCGACCAGGACATGGCCCTTCCATGCACAGGTCAGCAGCTCGTATCGGTTCGTCGAAGTCTTTCGTCGAGCCACGCCCGAACGATAGGCGGCAATCGGCGTTGAGCGAGCCCACCAGAGCTGTGGTGTGGACGCTCAGCTGGCCGCGGCCGGTGCCGTTCGCAGTTGGCGGTGCTCGAGCACCTCGTCGACCATGCCGTACTCGATGGCCTCGGTGGCGCCCAGGATGTAGTCCCGATCGGTGTCGGCCGCGATCCGATCGATGGGCTGTCCGGTGTGGTGGGCCAGGATCTCCTCGATCCGTCCCCGCAAGTAGGCGATCTCCCGGGCCTGGTTCTCGATGTCGATGGACTGCCCCTGGGCGCCACCGTGGGGCTGGTGGATCAGGATCCGTGAGTTGGGCAGCGTGTAGCGCTTGCCCGCGGCACCCCCGGCCAGCAGCACGGCGGCGCCCGAGGCGGCCATCCCCAGGCACACGGTGGACACATCGGGCCGGACGATCTGCATGGTGTCGTAGATGGCGAAGGTCGAGGTGACCGATCCTCCCGGGCTGTTGATGTACAAGGAGATGTCCTTCTCGGCGTCGTCGGCCGCAAGGTGCAGGAGCTGGGCGGTCAGCAGGCTGGCGCTGTCGTCGTTGATCTCAGTGGTGAGCATGACCACTCGATCATTGAGGAGGCGGGAGTAGATGTCGTACGCCCGCTCTCCTCGCGACGACTGCTCGATGACCGTTGGGACCAGGTAGCCCATGGGGGACCTCCTCATTATCTGCAACTGTTAGGTTGCACATTAGGCCCAAACCCACTGCATGTGCAACCATGGAGTTGCACTGACGACGCCATCCGGAGGAACCCATGCTCGAGCGCCACCTGTTTATCCCCGCCAGCCCCCAGCATCTGTGGGAGACGCTGACCGATCCCGCTTCCGTCTCCACCTGGTTCGGAGCCCTGGTGGACTGGGACCTCCGTCCCGGGGGCCCCGCCCGGTTCGTCGAGGACGACGGCGCCGTGCGCGAGGGGCAGATCGAGGAAGTGGTCGCCGGCCAACAGCTGCGGTTTCGGTGGTGGCCGGAAGATCATTCCGATGACGAGTCCTCGGAGGTGACCTACCTCTTGGCGCCCCAAGGGGAGGGCACCGATCTGACCATCACCGAACGCCAGCTGCCGACGGGTCAACCCGCCGAAGCGACAACGGCCCAGGCGTCCTCGGCCACCGCGAACTGGACAGCATGGGACGGCCGACTGGTCGGGATGTGGAGCGGGGCCACGGCGCCCGTGGCGATTGGCACCCGCTGATCCGCCGTCCGGCTCGAGCCGGGATGCCGACGGTGTCTTTGCCGCCCTGGCCGATCCGACCAGACGGCAATTGCTCGATCAGCTCGCCTCCGAAGGGCCACTGACGGCGACCGAGTTGGCCGAGCATTACCCCATGTCGCGCCAGGCCGTGGCCAAGCACATCACCGCCTTGGCCGGCGCCGGCTTGGTCATCGGTGAGCGCAGAGGCCGAGAGGTTCGCTACCGGGTGGCGGGGGCCGGCCTCGGCGATGCGGCCAGCTGGCTGGGCGACGTGGAGACCAGGTGGGATCGACGGCTGGACGCCCTCCAGCGCCGGTTCAAGGAGTAACGAACCCGTCACTCCGAGGGGTAGATGTCCACGGAC
>DATMMO010000196.1:0-19014 GCA_035569695.1 Acidimicrobiales bacterium
GTCGGCATGGAAGAGCCCGTGTTGATGCAGGCTGGCGGATACGAAACGAAAGATGGTCTCGCCCCAACGCGAGCGAATGGCGTCGCAGGCCGCCGTCGCCTCCGACCACTGCATTCCGCGTACATAGTCAGTGACGAGGACTCGGCTGGTCGAGAACTCGGGGTACACCGCGGGTATGTGAATAAACGGATGCTCGTCGTAGATCGTACAGAACTCTTGTTGGTTGGCCGCCTCGATCCTGTAATCCAGTTCGTCTGTCACCCGATCGCGTATCTCCTCGACCATCACCCTGGTATCGAGCCTGGCTGCTTGGGGTCCGAGCAGGGCCAACCCTGCTCTAATCACCGAGGCGAGGAGGTTGGTATTGGCCATATCTGCTCGCACTGCCTCCGACACACCCGGATACTGGACTTTTACGGCTAGCTCCGTCCCGTCGGCCAATCGGGCCATGTGCACCTGGCCGATCGAGGCAGCGGCTACAGGTTCGGGCGAGAAAAAGGCGAAGATTTCATCGGGGCGCGCCCCGAGCTCGGCCTGGATGACATCGGCGATCTCCTCGGGAGCAAGCGGCGGGACCTCACGTTGGAGCCGGGCCAGAGTCCCCTGGAACAGGTCACGGTGGGGCGCGGGGACCACGCCGTCGACATCAACAAATGACAGGATTTGGCCTACTTTCATGACCGCTCCCTTCATATCGCCCAGGACCTCGGCGTAGCGCTCGGCCAACCGCTCCTGGCGGGCGAGCTCCGCAGCCTGGGCGGCGTCCCCGCTGGCGTGCCGACGCATGCGGGTTTGGGCCCGGGCGGTGACGGTGTGCCCAGCCAGCCCCGCCAGGCGAATCGTGCGGTCGACTCGTCCGGTCGGCACCTTGCCGTACGACAGGGCCGCCTCACCGCTTCGCCGACGGGTGCGTCTCCGGATGCCGTCATGCTCGGGCGATCGATCCCTGGGAGTCGATCGAGACCGAAGTGCGTCGCCTCGGTCTTCATCATTGATCGTCGTTCTCGGCAATGGTCCTCCTCGGTGAAGTCTGCTCAGGGATATCCAGCGTGGTTACACCGGCTTGCGGTTGCATCGGAGTCAAACTGTGGCAGTTGGCTTCGATGATCAGTCGGGATGTACCTCCGGTGGCTATGAGGTCCTATGGACATCCCGGCCTTCTGCGCCCAAAGCTCTGTCCTGGTCGTCATAGGCAAAGGTGGTGTGGGCAAGTCGACCGTGAGCGCCACTCTGGCCAGGCTGGCGGCTCGCAACACATTGTCGGTGCTGCTCGTAGAACTGGAAGGAAAGGGCGGACCGAGCGAGGCGGTTGGTCATCGTGCGCTGACCACCGACGAAGTCGAGCCTTCCTGCGCCGGAACCGGAGATCGCAGTCGTTCGATCCTCAAGCGCCTCCATCCCGACTTCGATGCTCTGCTCGTACGCGACCTTGCCGGAGGGCAGGCCGCCGCTGATCACTTGCTCGGGCTGAGTGGCCACTAGCGGGCGTAGGCATTCGCTCGACGACCTGCGTGCCTCTCATCCCCCGAACCGGCTGTAACGAGACGGCCCCGCATCACAACTTGTTTGCCGGTCTGGGAGTTCCTCTTTGTCGGCGCACGCGCCTGTTCATGTTCGTGGACACTCGAGACTCTCCGTAACCCCCGGTCGTATTGGTTATCAGAAGATGCGGAGCCATCGTCACCAAGGGCAAGTCATGTATGGCAACAAAAGTGGCCACCTCCGGACTGCCCCATGCGAGCGCCCCTCAACAGTCATGACCTACAAGCCAATTCGAATAGAAACGAGGAACCGTGAAGAAGCGCAGCTTGACAATCGCCATCGCAGGACTCTCAGTCTCTGCAGTGGTCGCTGGCATCATCATCGCCACTGCTGGAGGATCGGGATCGACCCAACCGGCGACGGCCGCTTCGCCAGGTGCGACTGCGATAACTCCTGCGTCGGGAGGTTTATCTGCCAACGCAGGTGCGAGGGCATCTACGACAGCGACAGTGCGAACTGCAATGGCGCGAGTGGGAGGAGTCGTGGAAGTAATTCTCGTCAACAACAAGGGGCTGCCTCTCTACATCTATCCACCGGACACCGGGACGAACTCCATGGTCACCGGTGAGCTTGCCGCTCTCTGGCCACCGCTGTTGGCCAGTGCGCCAACCGGGAGCGGTACCGCTGGCGTTCTCGCTGTGGTTCATACCGGCAACGGTCAGCAGGTGACCTACAACGGGCACTTTCTGTACACCTTTGTAGGTGACATCGCAGGTCACGTCACCGGCCAGGGTGTGCAGAATTTCCTCGTTGCTACGCCAAGCCTTCCTCCGAACAGTGCGACTACAACCCCCGGTACTACCGGGACCACGCCGGCGCCCTCGGGCACGGGCTACGCCTACTGATGCAGCCAGGATTCAGACTCCGAGGAGATAGATAAGGTGCCTGCCCGCACTGCGACTGCGACTCGGCCTCGATCGTTGGAGGTCACACCACTCAAGGCTGAGCCATCACGTTGGTCAGTCGGACCTGACGCCACTGCATCCTATGCCCGACGAGACTCGACGACCGAGGTTGAGCAGATTTGCAAGCGTGTCTACGAGTTGGACAGTCTCGAACGCGCTCGCGTGCTTCAAGCCCTGAAGGAGCCCGCAGGTGAGCAATCTCTAACACGGGAGCATGTCCTTGGCTCCGGTCGTCGGATCGCGTGGTTCCTCGTCCTCTGTTGTCTCGGACTCATCCCATGGACAATCGGCCTCGCAGTGACGTTGCCACGTAGCTATCTCGTTGGCAACTGGCCGCTGGCTTGGACCGGCTTCGACATCGTCTTGTTGGTATGCCTCGGCACGACCGCGTGGGCACTCTCGAGGCAGCGCCAGGTGGCATTGCCGGCGTCCATGATCACCAGCGCCCTACTCCTGTGCGATGCCTGGTTCGACATTGTGACCGCTCACGGCGGGCGGTGTCTTGTCGTGAGCCTGATGACCGCCGCGTTCGTCGAGGTTCCGATCGCTCTTCTCTTGGGTGTGGTCTCGGTCCGATTGTTGCGGGCGAATCAGAGAGCCGTGTTTGGTATCGGCGAACATCCCTCCTCGTTGTGGCGGTCACCGCTGGGCTCGGCAGCGAGCAATGTGGCCGAGCCTCACCGTTGTCCCTGAGGGACCAGTACGGCACGGGTCAACTGGCAGCCATCAATTGGAGAGAAAGAAGGGTTACGGGAATGAGTAGGAATCCAATTCACGGAGTGGAATGGGTAGGAGCATCGAGTCCGCTATTCGGAAAGCCTCTTCGCACCTACCGCAAGGGACGGATTTGCGCCACGGAAGACTGCAGAACTCACTTATCCCGCTACAACCCCAATACGCACTGCTCGATCCATTGATAGGTTCCCGATCCGCAAACGACCGGCCTCCTCGAGAGAGCAAGCCAACGTTCAGCAGCCAGGACCATCCGGAGTTCCCAACGCCGTCACCTGAGTGCAGCGGATTCCAGGATGATCTCGCAGTATGGGCAGTGGGGGCGCTTGATGGAGACGAAGTGCGTCGGTTGGTTGACCATCTGGATGCTTGCCCGCATTGCACGGTGTTGCGAGAGGACTATGACAAAGTCGCCAGAGCACTGGAGGTACTCCTTCTGACCGAAATGATGTCACCAGACTTCACACATCGCATCATGGATCTCATGCGCACCGCGAAGGACCCGCCTCCCTAAGTCCCGTTTGCTCATGCGCGAGTGGCGAGGTTCATAAGTCCCCCCGCCGGCGCTCACAAAGAGTTCGTCGCTGAACCGGATCGTTACCGAGACGGGTCAGGCATGGTGGCATCGAACCAAGTGGCAGTGGCGGTGTGTGCCGTCAGCCAACCAGCCACCCGCGTGGCCGCAGCGGCCAGGGCCCGGTGGCGCCCGGGCGGGGCTCCATCAAGCAATTCGTTCCAGAACACTGCCCATCCGCCACCCACGGAATTGTTGTGGCCAACGGCCGTGAGCAAGCGGGTGACTGCGGAAACGGCACGGGGCCGCCCCAACAGTGCAGCCTGGGTGGCGGCGGCGATCCGGTGATAGGGGAGGTGCTGGGCAGCGAGGGTGGCGCCATAGTGCTCGGCTACACGGCCCGGTTGACGCAGCACGGACTCGCCGGCCGAACGTCCGCTGCTCATAGCTTGGGCGATCCCCTCGCCTTGGAGCGGGTTGACCAGGCCGGCCGCGTCGCCCACGAGCAACACCCGTCCAGCGGCCGGGGTGGTCCCCACCATTCCCATCTTGAGCCAGCCCCCGAGGCGCCGTGACGGAGACAGCGGACCTACATCGGCGAGGAGGCCGAGGCGCTGGGCGTGCTCGAGGAAGGCCGGAAGGGCCCGGACCGCGGTCGCTCCTGCCTGACGGTCGGCCAGGGTACCGACGCCGAGACCGACGTTCGCATTCCCGTCTGGTCCCGGAAAGACCCAGCCATACCCAGGGAAGGCCTGCCACGGTGATGGCTCCCACAGGACGATGGCCGGGAGATCGACCACCTCGGGCAAGTAGGCCCGCACGGCGAACCCCCACAGCACCCTGTTCACATCGACGAGACCGGCCGCCGTTGCGACGCCACTGGTGGCACCGTCAGCCCCGATGATGAAGTCGGCCTGGAGTTCTTCTCCCGTGCTCATCCGGAATCCGTCGAATCGGTCGTTCAGCCCGAGCGGCTCAGCCGCCCGCCCGTGGATCGGTTCGGCCCCAGCCGCAATGGCGGCCTGGTAGAGGGCGGCGTCGAAGACCGTCCGGGTGACGGCGGTACCGTGCGCGGGATAGGTCAGGCCTTCGGCACTGGGCAGGCGGACCCGGCCACCGGTCGGCCCGACGACCAACATGTCGCCGACCTCGCGACCGGCCGGCATCGGTATGCCCAGATCGGCCAATAACTGCAGGCCGCGGGGACCGACCAAATCACCGCACGCCTTGTCCCGGGGAAAAGTTGCCTTGTCGACCAGCGCTACCCGCGCTCCGCCTGAGGCCAGAACATAGGCGGCGATGCTGCCTGCGGGGCCGCCCCCGATCACCAGGGCGTCATAGCTCGATGAGGCCACAGGGCTCCTTTCTTGCTGGCCGGGCCTACAGTGAGATTCTCGCACCCGAGGAGGATCCATCGTGCCGAACGCTCCCGGCGAACGGAACCGTTTTGCGCAGCAATTGTTCGCAAACCTCCCACAGCGCTACGACGAGCTGGCCGAGATCCTCTCCATGGGCCAGAACGGCCGGTGGCGGCGAGCCATGGTCGACCGGATCGTGGCCGCGTCGCCCGGCACCGTGCTCGACGTCGCCTCGGGGACGGCCGGGGTCGCACTACAGCTGGCCACACGGACCTCCGCCGACATCGTTGGTCTGGATCTCACCGAGGAAATGCTGGCTCGAGGGCGGTCCAATATCGCAGAAGCGGGATTGAACGGGCGCATCCAACTGGTGGCCGGGCGGGGCGAACAACTGCCATTTCCCGACGGTGCCTTCGACTCGCTGACCTTCACCTACCTGCTGCGCTACGTGGACGACCCCCAAGCCACCCTCGAAGAGCTCGCTCGGGTCGTGAAGCCCGGCGGCACCATCGCCAGCCTGGAGTTTCTGGCCCCTCCCAGTCGCTTCTGGCGAATGTGGTGGTGGCTCTACACCAGGCTGCTGCTTCCCATCGGAGGGTTGGTGACCGGCGGCCCCGAGTGGTTCAGGGTAGGCCGGTTCCTCGGGCCCAGTATCTCGCACCACTACCGGGACTACCCGGTTGCGTGGACGGTGGACGCGTGGCGCCGGGCCGGGATAGAGGGCATTGGCGTCCGGGTCATGAGCCTTGGTGGTGGTCTGGTGATGTGGGGTACTCGCCGCAGTGAATGACGAACCGGACCCCGACGCCGCCGGGTCGGTGCCGCCGGTTCCCGCGGCACGGCCGCCGCAGGTCGCCTCCGGGGACGAACATCGTCCCGCTTTCTACGCCGCTCGGCCGGGAGGCTGGCGGGACTGGTGGACCCTCCTTCACCCTCCGTACACCGCGTGGCACCTGGCCTATGTGGTCATCGGCGCGTGCCTGGCGCCCCGCGTCGACGTGGCCCGGCTGGTGGCTACCTTGCTGGCGTTCCTGTTTGCCGTCGGGTTCGCGGCCCACGCACTCGACGAACTCCACGGGCGGCCGCTGGGAACCCGGATTCCCACTTCGGCACTGGTGGGGGTGACCCTCGTGGGTCTGGCCGGTGCGATCACGTTGGGCGTTCTCGGGCTGTCCCGCGTCGGTTGGCCCCTGATCCCGTTCATGGTGCTCGGTCCACTGCTGGTGGTCGCCTACAACTTGGAGTTGTTCGGCGGAGTAGTCCACACCGATGCCGGATTCGCGATCGCTTGGGGTTCGTTCCCGGTCCTGGTCGCCTACGTAGCCCAGACGGGACGCCTGGCCTTGAGCCCGGTGCTGGCTGCGGTCGCAGCGTTCGCGTTGTCACTTGCCCAGCGCCGACTGAGCACCCCGGCGCGGCTCATCCGTCGCCGCGCCACCGGAGTTGAAGGACGCGTCACGTTGAGGGGAGGTGCCCTGATCCCGATTGAACAGCGCACTCTGTTGGCCCCACTCGAAGGAGCACTGGTGGCCATGACTTGGGGCGTGGTGCTCCTGGCCGCGTCGCTGGCCGTCGCCCGTCTGGGATGACGAGTCGGCGCCACGGCCGCCGTGCCGTTCCTTGGCCGAACCGTCAGATGAGGTCGCTGGCCTGGCCGCTCGCGACGACGAGGGTCACGGCGGCAAGAGCCGAGGCTTGTGATGACTCCTCAATCGGGCTCAGTAACAGCATTTGAACCGTGGGTCTTTGGTGGGCCGTGCGAGTCTCGATCTCGCCACCTTGGGATTAAAAGTCCCCTGCTCTACCCGATGAGCTAACGGCCCGAGAGACAAACTACTGGCTCAAAACGGCAGTACCGACGGGTAAATGGCCATCCCGGGGATCCGACCGCCGAGGCCTTTGATGTCGGCAGCCCCCGAGGTCGGTCACAAAGAGATAACCGCGCTGTCACCAGCCGTTTCGACCATCGCCGCCAGTTCTGGGCCGGGACGGAGTTCTCCCTTCATCCGAAGGAGGCGATCGATGGGCAGCAGCGACAGCGGCGAGACGCCGGAATCTCACACAACTGGCCGTACGCCGGCAGAACCTGAGACGACACGGCGTGAGCCGACAGAGCAGGGCAGCGATGAATCGGAGCGTGTACACAGAGCACTCGAACCGTCCCAACCGAAGCCCGTCGAACCGCCACAGGAAGGGCCGCGGTCGCGATTCTCGCGACGATCGTTCCTCGTTGGCGGCGTTGCCGCTGGAGTCGCAGCCGGCGCCGCAGGACTGGGCATGCGGCCCCGCCCGGCCGCCGCCTCCGTCGACGCGGCCGCCGCCATACCTCCGGCGGGAACGGGGAGCCTCGGCGACATCGAGCATGTGGTGATCCTGATGCAAGAGAACCGCTCCTTCGACCACTATTTCGGCACCCTTTCCGGGGTGCGGGGCTTTTCCGACCCGTCTGTTCTCAACCAAAGGGTCGGACGCACCCGCTATCCGGTGTTCGATCAGTTCGGATACGCCCCTGGCGTGGGAGTGGACCCCGGGGGATACCTCCAGCCTTTCCACCTGCTGAGCGATCCACCGACCGAGAATGGTCAGACCACCAACGACATCACCCATTCGTGGGGGCCCCAGCACCAGAGCTGGAACGGCGGCGCCATGGACAGCTTCGTCCGGACCCATCTCGCTGCCGACGGGAACGCCAACGGCCCGGTGACCATGGGCTATTTCAATCGGGAGGACCTCGGCTTCTATTACGCACTCGCCGACGCCTTCACGATCTGTGACTCCTATTTCTGCTCGGTCCTCGGTCCCACCGACCCCAACCGGCTGATGGCCATGTCGGGCACCATCGACCCCGCCGGCACCGCCGGAGGACCCGTGCTCCAGACCTTCACCAATCGCGTGGCCGAGTGGGGCGCCCTGGACTGGGAGACCATGCCCGAGCGCCTACTGGCTGCCGGGGTGAGCTGGAAGGTCTACAACGACCCCCTAGGACTATTGACCCTCAGCCCTTTGCCCTACTTCAAGAACTACAGCGATCCGACCACGCTGACCGGGGCTGCCCTCAACTCGCGGGCCTTCGCACCCTCGTACCCGGCTTCCTTCCAGACGGACGTGGCCACCGGAACGCTTCCGGCCGTCTCGTGGATCATGCCGCCGCTGGCCGAATGCGAGCATCCCGCCGCCCCACCCGAGTACGGGGAGTACTTGGTGCAGCAGGTCCTTGACACCCTGGTGTCGAACCCCGACGTCTGGGCCCGCACCGCGCTCATCGTGACCTACGACGAGAACGGCGGGTTCTTCGACCACGTGCCCCCGGTCACCCCGCCGGCGGGGACGACGGGCGAATGGCTGACGGCGAGCCCCCTTCCCGCCGCGGCCAGTGGCATCGACGGCCCCATCGGTCTCGGATTCCGGGTGCCCTGCCTGGTCGTATCGCCGTTCACCCGCGGCGGGTACCGCTGCTCGGACGTCCTCGACCACACGTCCCTGCTCCGGTTCGTCGAGACCCGCTTCGGGGTGGAGGTGCCCAACCTGAGCGCCTGGCGCCGGGCAACGACGGGTGACCTCACCTCTGCGTTTGCCTTCTCGGTGCCCCCGAACCCCTCGGTCCCCGCCCTGCCCGCCACCTCGTTGGGCCAGACCGACGTAGCCGAGCAGGCCGTCCTCGATGCCCTGGCCGGCACCGCCGATCTCGGGACCGATTACCCCCTTCCCACCGCCAACGCCATGCCCACCCAGGAGACCCTTCCCCGACGGCCGCCGGTGCCTCGCTGAGGAGTACTACCCGAGGGTGCTCGCTGTCTCTCCGAGTTCTTCGAGCACCGACCGCAGCTCGATGGACAGCTCCTCGACCAGCTCTCCGGCGGGAACGTCCCTGGCCTGGCGGAAGCCCTGTCCGGCCCACAGGTGGAGCGTTTCCGGATCGCCCGTGTCCGCTGCCGCCCGGCGCAGAGCCTTGGTGGCGTTGTTGATCTCGGGATAGGCCACGGGAGCGTCGGGGTGGTCGGTCATGAACCGGTTGACCAGCCCGCGCGCCCGGCGCCCACTGAAGGCTCGGGTGACATCGGTGGTGGTGAAACGGGGATCGACCAACGCTGCTTTGTGGGTGGGGCTGGCACCGCTTTCCGGGCTGCGCAAAAAGGCGGTGCCCAACGCGGCAGCCGTCGCTCCGGCGGCCAGGACGGCGGCCACCCCCCGTGCTCCCGTGATCCCGCCGGCGGCGATCAGGGGGAGGTCCACCGATGCCCGCACCGCGCCGATGAGGGCCAGCAGTCCGTGATCGTCCTCCGTGCCCACCGGGTCGCCGAACGATCCGCGGTGGCCACCGGCCTCGATGCCTTGGACCGCCAGTCCGTCGGCGCCCGCCCCGGCCGCCAGTGCCGCCTCCCTCGGGGTGGTGACCGTCACCACCACCAGGGATCCGACCCGCTGGAGGGCGGCGATCTCGCGTTCCGTCGGGCACCCGAAGGTGAAGCTGACCACGGGCACCGGATCCGTCCGCAACGCATCGAGCTTTCCCGCCCAGTCGTCGTCCTCCCATCGGGCTTCGCCGATGTCGACGCCGAGCCGGGTTGCCTCCGGCTCCAGCCCGGCCAGGTACGCCGCCACGTCCTCGGCGTCGGCCACCGATGGACGGGGCACGAAGACGTTCACGCCGAAGGGTTCAGAGGTGAGTCGCCTGGTCCCGGCGATCTCCGTTTGCATCTGCTCGGCCGTCTTGTATCCCGCGGCCAGGAAGCCGAAGCCTCCGGCCTCGCCCACCGCCGCGGCCAGCTCCGGGCGGCTGCCGCCCCCGGCCATAGGGGCCTGGATGATCGGGATCCGCATCAGGTCGGCGAACCTGTTCAGTGCCGCACCTCCCACGACGGTTGCCCTTCGACTGTGCTCATGATCGCGCCGCCGGCGGGATGATGATGGCCGACGGTTGCCCACCGACCCTCACCGCCTTGCCCGTATGACCGGTGGCCAGGTCGATCGGGAGGACCGTGCCGTTGTTGGTGCAGACCCAGGCCACAGCACCGCGGTTGGCCAAGGCCACCGCGGTGGCCCCCACTCCGACCTGGAGGGGCGCCTTGGCCTGCATGGTGGCCAGGTCGATGGGCGTGAGCGCGTTGCCCCCGCTCACATAAGCGGTCTGGGTCGCCGGCTGGATGGCAATCCCGGTGGCATTGCCATCCACGGCAATGGCCGGCGAGGCCGTCAGGGACGACAGGGCGATGGGGGTGACGGCACTGGCCTGGAAGTCGGCGACCAGCGCCGTTTGGTTGTCGGGTGTCACCGCCAGGGCCGCCGGCTGGGAGCCGGCCGGGATGGGCGCGCCGGCGTGGAGGGCCGGCAACGATATGGGCGTCACCGTGTTTTCCCCGAAATTGGCCACTAGGGCCACCGATCCGTTGGGGGCGATGGCGATGGCCGTCGGTTGGACTCCGACCGGGATCGGGGTTCCCGGCTGCAGCGATGGCAGCGAGATGGGCGTCACCGTGTTGTCGCCGAAGTTGGCCACCAGGGCCAGCTTGCCGTCGGGAGCCACGGCGACGGCATCGGGCTCCAGCCCGACGTTGGCCGAGGCGATGACACCCCGGCTCGCGGTGTCGAGCATGGTCACCTTGTCCTGCCCCTCGTCGGTGACCAGGACCCGGCTGCCGTCGGGGGAGGCAGCCAGAGCGGACGGCAGCGTCCCCGTGGTGACGGCAGGCAACGAGGTCCCGGTGGCGGTGTCGACGACGGCCACTGTGGCTCCGGGAACGGCGCGGTTGGCCAGATTGGCCACATAGGCGATGGATCCGGTTTGCCCAGCTGCCGATGCCCCCGAGGTGCAGCCGGCCAGGATGCCGGCGGCAGCCACGACCAATAGGGGAAGCGCCCGGGCACGGGACGACAGGTGGGTCCGGGTACCAGGCACCGGGAGATCGTAGGCGAGGGGGCGAGGCCCGGGGCAGGCGGGGCGATCTAGCCCCGGGCGCACGAGGCGCCGAGCTCACGATCGGCGCCACGCCAACCGGGGAGCTCGGTCCGGGGGAAGAAGTCGCCGGTCAGCTTGTCCTGGTCGTAGGGAACAGGGGCCGGCTTGCCCTCGGCCAGCTCGGCCACGGCGGCTACCAGCCCGTCGATCTCGTCGCCCGAGGTCCCGAGGCCGGCACTGGCCCGCACGGCACCGGGCATGGTGCGGTGATCACCATGGAGCACCTGGTCCCGATAGGCGTGCACCGCGTCGCCGCCCAATCCGAGCAGGCGGATGAGATAGGGATGGGCACAGAAGCAGCCGTGACGGACGGCAATACCCCATTCGGCGCTGAGGCGGGCCGCCACCAGCGCGTGGTGCATCCCCTCTACGGTGAAGGCGGCCACGGCCAAGGTGGCCTCGCCGCTGGCCAGGTCGGGACCGAGGAGGGTCACGCCGGGGAGGCCCGAGAGGCCGCGTCGCAGTCGGAGCCCGAGCGCCGTCTCGTGCTCGATGATCCTCTCCCAGCCGATGGCCCCGAGCTCGTCGATGGCTCCGTGGAGGGCCACCGCTCCCACCACGTTGGGCGAACCGGCCTCCTCCCGGTCGGGGGGTGCCGTCCACACCACCTCGTCCAGGTCGACCAGGTCCACGGCGCCGCCCCCGGCCAGGAAGGGGTCGCCGTCGGCAAAGGTCGAGCGCCGGCCGACCAGGGCGCCCGACCCGAACGGTGCGTAGAGCTTGTGTCCGGAAAAAGCCAGGTAGTCAGCGGCGGCCGGGAGCGGACGATGGGGGGCCAGCTGCGCGGCGTCGAGGGCCACGGGAATCCCCCGTTGATGGGCGGCATCGATGATGGCGTCGATGGGTGGGAGCCAACCGGTGACATTCGACGCCGCTGTGACGGCCAGGAGCGCGGGCTGTCGCCCGGTGTCGAGCGCGGTGGTGACGTCCTCCACCGTGAAGGTGCCGGCCGGTCCGCACTCGACGTAGCGGCGCTCGGCCACCCGGCCCCAGGGCAACAGGTTGGCGTGGTGCTCCACCACGGTCGTCACCACCACGTCGTCCGAACCGAATTGCAGCCGGTAGGCCAGCTGGTTGATGGCCTCGGTGGTGTTCCGGCACAGCACGGCCACGTCGTCGCCGTCGGGCTCCCGCCCGGCGAATCGGAGCACGGCCATCCGGGCCTCCTCGTAGGCCGCGGTAGCCCGCCGGGACCGGAAGCCCGCGCCCCGGTGGACGCTCGAGTACCAGGGAAGGAACCGGGAGACCCGGTCGGCCGCAGCCGGGAGCGCCTGGGTGGACGCAGCCTGGTCGAGCTCGATGGCGGCCCGGTCGACGCCGTCCAGGCAGGGCACCAGCTCACCGGTTCCGATCAACGGGGCCAGCGGGGCCAGCCGGGCCAGCACGTCGGCCGGGTGCGCAGGGGGTGCTGCCGATGGTGGGTCCACGGGCCCACCCTACGGGTGAGGCGGGGGCCTCCGGGTACGATCGCAACCATGGAGACAGAGACCGGAACCGATATGGCCGGGGGCGCCGGCACCGAGCAAGGCCGTCCCGAGGGTCCCGGCGGGGTTGCCGTTGGCCAGACCACCGTGAGCACCGTTCCGGTGGAGCCGGCCGACCTGGACTCGGTCGAGGGCCTGCTCGACCAAGTGGAAGGTGCCCTGGCCCGGCTCGACGACGGCAGCTACGGGCGGTGCGAGAGCTGCGGGGCGATCATCGCCGACGAGCGGCTGGCCGAGACGCCCACCGCCCGCACCTGCGCGGCCTGCCCGGTGCCGGTGGCGGGCTGACCCTCGTTACCACCACGTCACCGGGTAGTGACGAGCCTCGTCGGGTGACAGGTTGTTCACCAGCACAGCCACGACGATGAGGATCACGATCCCGAACAGCACCGGCGTCAGTATGAAGGTGTAACCCAGGCGGTGGACCGGAGCCGGACCGAGCACGGCGATCAACGCCGTGGCTCCTGCTGGTGGGTGGACCGTCCTGGTCACCTGCATGACACACACGCTTGCCGCCACGGCCAGCGCTGCCGCCAATCCCAGGTGGGCACCGAGCAGCTTGTAGGCCGTCACCCCGACCGTGGCCGAGATCACCTGGCCGGCCACAACGTTGCGGGGCTGGGCGAACTCCACGCGGGGTGCTGCGTAAAGCAAGAGGGCGGTTGCCCCGAACGAGCCGACCAGGAAGAGCTTGGTCGACATCGGCCAACTCGGGAACAGGGCCGGTATCGAGATGAGGTAGATCCCGAGGAAGGCGGCGAGGAACGTCAACGGAACGGCGGAGAGCTTCCGTTGTTGCGACAATGTTCTTCTCGACCCCCGCATGCGCCCGAAGTAGACGGACAGTGGTGAGCGACGTGTGGTGTCGACGCCGGTGGGGACAGTCTGGTCCGTCACGGGAACGGCGTTCGCGGGAGCAGCCCGTGTAGGGGCTGGGGTTTCATCGCGTGGCTCGGACGTCCTGGTCATGAGGACGCACGCTACCGAAGTCAATGGCAGTCAGTGAGGAGGAATGGAATCGACTCTGAACCTCTGGCCGGGTAGACCGTTGCAATCGCTCGGCCGAGTGGGCACCGCTTCCCACCACCGGTCGCAGCGAGGACGACCCGTTGGTCGCTGCCGATCGTGCTCTGGCTATTGGTAAAGCTGATCGGCAAGCTGAAGGACTGGATAGGGGGAGGTGCCGGATGAAGGCGATCGTGGTGACGGATGAGGCTGCGGGGACTGCCGGGATGACGCTGGTGGAGCGGCCCGAGCCGAAACCGGCGATACACGACGTCGTTGTTCAGGTTCACGCCTCGGGATTCACCTCGGGTGAGCTGACGTGGCCCTCGACCTGGACCGATCGCCTTGACGATTCCCGGGCAAGAGCTGGCCGGGGTGGTCACCGCTCTCGGCTATGGCACAAGGGGGCTGTCGGTGGGACAGCGGGTGTTCGGCCTCACGGACTCGTATCGGGGCGGCGGGCTGGCGGAGTATGTGGCGATCGAGGCCCGCAACCTTGCGCCGCTGCCAGGCGACGTCGACTTCACCGTGGGCGCGAGCCTGCCGATGCCGGGTCTGACTGCGTGGCAGGGACTGTTCGAGCATGGCCGCCCTCAGGCGGGCCATCGCGTCCTCGTACACGGCGCAGCCGGCTCAGTCGGGTCGATGGTGACTCAGCTCGCACGTGAGGCTGGCGCCTACACCATCGGTACCGGACGCGGAGCCGACCGTCAGAAGACGCTCGACTTCGGCGCGCAAGAGTTCGTCGACCTTGAGAACGACGCCCTGGAAGACGTCGGCGGCGTCGATCTGGTTTTCGATGTCATCGGCGGCGACATCCAGAAGCGGTCCGCAGGACTGATTCGAGCCGGAGGAACACTGGTAACCATCGCCGGCCCGCCCGAGGCGCGGCCCACCGACGGCCTGGCGGTCGACTTCGTAGTCGAGTCCGATCGTGGCCAACTGGGTGAGATCGTCCAGCGGGTGCGGGACGGACGACTGCGGACGAACATCGGCAGGGTCGCGACCCTCGACGACGCCGTCGCCGCCTTCAATCCGACCGAGCGGATCATCGGGCAGACGATCATCCGCGTTCGTCCATAAGGACTCGGGAGAGCGACCTACAGAGGGCGGCCGCCGACTCGGGCGCAGGTCAAAGCGGGTGGACCCGCTCCTTACTTTTTGGTCTCCCAGAAGATCCCGGCGATCTCGTCGATCTCGTCGAGCAGGCGCTGGCCGACGGCGGCTTCGTTCCCCTTCTTGACCTCGCCCGCCGTCTTGGTCGCCTTCCAGAACAGGTCGTGGAGCTGGGGGTACTTCTCCAGGTGCTCGGGCTTGAAGTAGTCGGTCCACAGCACCCACAGGTGGTGCTTCACCAGATCGGCCCGCTCCTCTTTGATGAGGGTGGCTCGGGTCCGGAAGACGTCGTCCTTCGAGTCGTTGAACTTGTCGATCGTGTTCTTGACCGATTCCGCCTCGATACGGGCCTGCGCCGGGTCGTAGACACCACAGGGGAGGTCGCAGTGGGCATGGACCACACTGGGCGGGCTCAACCGGTCGATGGTGGCAAGCAGGCGGTCAACAGTACGCATGAGCAGGACTCCTTTGGGGCAGAGTGGGGGACGATGCTGTTGCGGACCACCTTATCGAGCTTCGTCTGACGATGGCCCTGCCCAGTTGGCGTACCCCAGGACCCATGAGGAGAATCATGGGTACAGCCCTTGTCGGGACCGTCGTACTGGCCTACGGGGCGCATCGACTGGTATCCCGGGTGGAGGTGGCCGGGGCGTCGATGGCCCCCAATTTGCTGCCCGGTGACCGGCTCCTGGTCGTCCGGTGGCCCACGCCGATGGCCCGCTGGCCGGAACCGGGAGAGATCGTCGCCGTCCGCGATCCCCGTGATCGTGCTCGAGTCCTGGTCAAGCGGGTTGGATCGGTCGACCGCCAACAGGGAACGGTCGAGGTGCTGGGGGACCACCCGTCGGCCAGCACCGACAGCCGGGACTTCGGTCCCGTGTCTCGGCCCCTGGTGGTGGGCAGGGCGGTCTATCGCTACGCACCCCCGGGACGGGTCGGCAGGGGCCCGTGGCACCCGGGCTACGATCGATCCGAGGGCGAGCCTGCAGGTCGGCCGGGGTCAGATCCCACCGGCCTGTCGTCCGCCACGAAGGGAACGGCATGAAGGAAACGCCACGGACGGAGAGCGCACAGTTCGTCAAGGAGTTGCCCGAACGCTTCAACGAGCTGGGTTCGTTCATCCGTGAGCAGCGCAGCTCGGCGAGGTTGTCGCTGCGCCGGCTCTCCGAGCTGGCCGGGATCTCCAACCCCTATCTGAGCCAGATCGAACGGGGATTGCGCCGGCCCTCGGCCGAGATCCTCCAGCAGATCGCCAAGGCGTTGCGCATCTCGGCTGAGACCCTCTATGTGCAGGCCGGGATCCTGGAGAAGCCCGACGGCAACACCGATCTGGCCCGGCACATCCTGGCCGACCACAACCTGACCGAAGAGCAGAAGCAGGCCCTGATGCGCATCTACGTGTCCTTCCGTCATGAGAACGACGATGCCAACGCCGAGGCTGACGACAAGGCCGGGTCAGAGGTGGTCAGTGCTCCGGGGGCTGTCGGCGAGTAGTCGGTGCCCCCCAGGTAGGCTCGGCCCCGCATGAGGCGCCTCGCCGTACTGTCCTTACACACCTCCCCCCTGGCCCAACCCGGTACCGGGGACGGCGGCGGCATGAACGTCTACGTGCGCGAGCTCTCGTCCGCGCTGGCCCGGGCCGGGGTGCGGTGCGAGGTATTCACCCGGGCCTGGTCGCCGGACCTTCCCGACTGCGTCACCGTCGAGCCCGGCTTCCGGGTACACCATGTGCCGGCGGGCGCTCTGGCCCCCATGGCCAAAGAGGCACTCCCCACCATCGTCGACGAGTTCACCGAGGGCGTGTTGAAGCGCATGGTCGGTGCCGACGGGGCCGACGTGGGGGAGAGCCCGGCCTTTGACGCCATCCATGCCAATTACTGGCTGAGCGGCCTGTCCGGCCATGTGATCAAGCACGAGCTGAACGTGCCCCTGGTGTCCACCTTCCACACCCTCGATCGGGTGAAGGCCGAGGCCAGTCCGGAAGAGGTGGAGGCCGACGCGGGTGGGCGCCGGGCCGAAGCCGAGGCATCCATCATCCAGTGCTCTGACACCGTGCTGGCCTCGTGCTCGGTCGAGGCCGAGCAGATCGTCGGCCTGTACGGCGCCGACCCCTCCCGGATCCGCATCGTGGCCCCCGGCGTCGACCACGCCTTCTTCGGTCCCGGCTACCGCCCCCAGGCCCGCCGGGCCCTGGGCTTCGCCGCCCAGGGGCCACTGCTGCTCTTCGTGGGGCGCATCCAGCCGTTGAAGGGCGCCGACGTGGCCGTGCGCACCCTGGCCGCCCTCGGCACCGACTATCCCGATGCCCGTCTTGTCGTGGTCGGCGGACCCAGTGGGCCCCACGGCCAGGTGGAGGTGGACCGGCTGGTCGGCCTGGTGTCCGAGCTGGGCCTGGACGGTCGGGTCGACTTCGTGCCGCCGCGCCCCCACGAACTGCTCTCCACCTACTACCGAGCCGCCGATGTCTGCCTCGTCCCCAGCCGTTCCGAGTCCTTCGGCCTGGTGGCCCTGGAGGCCGCCGCCTGCGGCACCCCGGTGATCGCCTCCGACGTGGGCGGCCTCCGCACCCTGGTCGACCACGGTCGCACCGGGTTCCTGGTCGAGGACCCCACTCCGGAATGGTTCGCCGCCTGGACCCGACAGATCCTGGCCGAGCCCCTGTTGGCCGAGCGGCTGGGCACCGGCGCCGTCCTGCGAGCCCGCCGGTATACCTGGGCGCGCGCCGCTGCGCTGTTGCGCCAGATCTACGAGGAGCTCACCGCCGGACGCCTGGTGGAGTGTTCTTGACTGGTGGCATCCCCGAAGCGGCCGAGCGGCAGGCGATCTGTGCCTGCATCGATGCCTGGGCCGAACGAGAGCTGAAGGCGCCGGGCGCCCTGGTGGCGGTGGATCGCCAGGAGGGTGGGGACCCCATCACCGGTGCCCCCCGCTGGTACCTCCGGCTGCAGGGCGACGAGAAGGAGTTCGTGACGGTGTGGCTGACCCTGCGCCAGCGCATGCTCCATCACGAGGCCCAGTTCATGCCGGCACCCGAGACCAACATCGAGGAGACCTGGCGATACCTGCTCAAGCGCAATGCCGACCTGGCCGGCATGAGCTTCGCCCTGGGATTCGAGGACGCCATCTACCTGGTGGGCCGGGTCCCCGCCGACCGGGTGGACGACGACGAGCTCGACCGCATCATGGGCGCCTCGCTGGCCTACACCGACGACTGCTTTCCCACCGCCATGTCCCTGGGATACGAGGGCATGTACCGGCGGCGTCCTCCCTCGCCGCGGTAGCGGGTAGCCGGGCACCTCGTCCTTCCGGCCGTCCGGCACCGACTGAGCGCTGGTAGTTTCGCGGCATGACAACCCCGAAACTCCTGGTCGTGGGCGGCGGCAAGATGGGTTCGGCGATGGTGGCCGGGATCCTGGACGCCGGTTGGGCGAAGCCCGGCGAGGTGGCCGTGACCGATCCCGACGCCGCCCAGCGAGATCGTCTGGCCGAGCGCCATCCTGGCTTGGTCGTTCTCGACGCCCCGGTGGACGCCGAGGGGGCGTTGTTGGCCGTGAAACAGGATGCGACCGACAGCGCCTGTCGGGCCCTCGGCGCTCTGGGCGTGCCCCGGGTGCTCTCGATCGTGGCCGGCATCAACATGGCCCGGCTCGAGTCGGTGCTCCCGCCGGGCACGGTGGTCGTCCGAGCCGTACCCAATACTCCCTCCCTGGTGGGGGCGGGGGTGGCGGCCATGTCCGGCGGCAGCACCGCCATCAGCGCCGATCTCGACTGGGCCGAAGGCATCCTGGGCGCCGTGGGCCTCGTGGTGCGCCTGCCCGAGCGTCACCTCGATGCCGTGACCGGCCTGTCGGGCTCCGGCCCGGCCTACGTGTTCCTGGTGGCCGAAGCCCTGATCGAGGCCGGGGTGGCCGCCGGCCTGCCCCGGGACGTGAGCCGCGACCTGGTGGTGGGGACGCTGTCGGGGTCGGCCGCGCTGCTGGCCGAGACGGGAGACGATCCCGCCGTATTGCGGGCCGCGGTCACCTCTCCGGGGGGGACCACGGCGGCCGGGCTTCGCACCCTCGAGTTCAAAGCCGTGCGCTCCGCCTTCATCGAGGCGGTGGCGGCGGCGACCGAGCGGTCACGCCAACTGGGGCGCTGACCGGCCCAGACCTCCAGGAAGCCCAGACGCCCTGGACCCGGGCCCCTCGGCCACTACGAGGGGTGGGGCAGCACCACCGATCGGATCCCCGCCGGCGGCTGCCATCGCACCATGGTCACGCCGCTCTGGTGGAAGACCAGCTGCGCCCCGGGGAGGCTTGTGGTGTAGCCGATGGCCGCCGCCGTGGTCTTACTGGTCAGTGGCTGGAGGGGGTCCTGGGGCACGAACACGAAGTACACCGGCTTCTCGGTGATCGGGAAT
>DATMMO010000197.1:0-3275 GCA_035569695.1 Acidimicrobiales bacterium
GACCGATTCGACCGTCAACCAGCTCAAGCACCTGCTGTCCGAGCACCCCGGTGCCTCCCCGGTCCTGCTCCACGTGGGTGAGAAGGTGCTGAAGCTCCCCACCGAGTTCAACGTGGACAGCCACCGGGGACTGGTGGGCGAGCTCCGGGTTCTGCTCGGCCCCAAGGCCATTTTGAGCTGATTGGAGCCTCGAACATCGTTCGAATTAGACCCGGATAGGACAGCCGACCTCAAATCCCGGTAAAATTGCATTACGGCTCGCACGGAGGGGACCTGGGACCGACCAAACGGGACTGGGTGACCGCGATCAGACGAGCCCCTGCAGGCGACTGAGGAGCATGGAACAAGCTATGTCCATCCAGGTGGAAACCAAGGACTGCACGGCGATCAACGACACCGAATTGGCCGAGATGGCTGATCTCTGTGCCGAGCGAGAGCCACGCTTCGACATCGGGTTCCTGTCGAAACAGCGTGAGGAATGGGTGCTGGTCACCCGCGCCCGGGAGGGCAACAAGCTACGCGGCTACTCGTTCTCGACCCTCGAGCGGATCGGGGGGACGCCGTCCCTGCTCATCGGCCTGGCCACCGTCGACCGGACCGCCCGCGCCGATACCGTGCTGCGGGCCATGATGGGCGACAAGTACCGCCGGGCCCTGTTGGCCTTCCCGGACGAGGATGTCCTGGTCGGGACCCGCCTGGTCTCGGCCGACGGGTTCCGGGTCTTTGCCGGCCTGACCGACGTGGTCCCCGGCCCCGACCACAAGGCGACGGGCGAGGAACGGGCGTGGGGCCGGCGTCTGGCCAAGCGGTTCGGGTGCGAGGGGCGCATCGACGACCGGACCTTCGTCCTGCACGGGGATGGGTGCGAGTCCGGGGGATTCGACTTCGGCGGCCCCAAGGTCAAGACGCCCGACGAGGTCGTGCCGTTGTTCGAGACGGTGGATCCTGCCACCGGCGGTCGTCTCGTCGCCTTCGGATGGGCCATGGCCGAAGACCTGGCCGGATCCAAGCTCGGTGGGCACTGAACCGGCTGGTCCCTCCCCCGGCGGCGGCCATCTGCACCCGGGGAAGCAGCGGATCTTCGTCGCCAGGCTCTAGCATGGGCTCGTGAAGGTTTCCACCCGGGGCGATTATGCGAGCAGGGCCCTCTTGTCCCTGGCTTTGCACACCACCACTGACGGTCCCACCGCGGTCAGGGATATCGCCGAGCGAACCGGGCTCCCTCAGCCCTACCTGGAGCAGATCCTGTTGGCCCTGAAGGGCGCCGGTCTGGTCCGGTCCAAGCGGGGTGTGGGCGGCGGCTACGTCCTGGCCCGGTCACCCGATGAGATCACCCTCAGCCAGATCGTCAGCGCCGTCGATGGCCCCATCGTGGCCGGCGACTTCGGCGAGCCCCATGCCAACGGGGCCTGCGATCACGAGGGCCAGTGCGTGCTGCTGAGCGTCTGGGCCGATGTCGGCGAGCACATGCGCACCCACCTGGACTCGTTCAACCTGGCCGACATGGTGGCCCGGGCCCAGGGTCGGGCCCCCGCGCTTCGCCAGACCGCCGGTTGAACGCCGGCACCGCGCCGGCCACTCAGGGGGATCGATGACCGCAGGCCGGTCGCTGGTGCTGGTCCTGGGCATCGTGGTCCTGGTGGGAAACGCAGCCAGCGTCATCCGCGTGCTCATCGTCCCCCGGCCGGCGGCCAGCGGACCCTCGACCTGGTCGGCTCGGGTCATCCGATTCGGATTTCGCCAGTTCGCCGGCCTGACCCGCACCTACGTCACCAAGGATCGGGTCCTCGCCCTCAGCGAGCCCGTCGCCCTCCTGGGTCTTCTGGCCACCTGGCTGGTGATCTCCGTGATCGGCTTCGGCCTCGTCGTGTGGGGGCTGAACGACCTGTCCATCAGCGGCGCCTTCGCCCAGTCAGGGTCGTCCGTGTTCACCTTGGGGTTCGACACCGACCGCCACACCGGGGGCCGGGCGGTGGACTTCATTGCCGCGGCCACGGGCATGGTCCTGGTCGCCCTGCAGATCGCCTACCTCCCCACCCTGTACGGCGCCTACAACCGGAGGGAGACCCTGGTCACCCTGCTCGAGAGCCGGGCCGGGGCACCGGCCTGGGGGCCGGAGGTGCTCATCCGCCACCAGCTGGTCGGCCTCATCGGCAACCTCCCCGCCCTGTTCGCCGACTGGGAGCAGTGGTCGGCCGACGTGACCGAGAGCCACACCAGCTATCCGTCGCTCCTCTACTTCCGCTCCCCCCGGTCACAGAACTCCTGGGTGGTCAGCATCATCGCGGTGATGGATGCGGCCGCGCTCTCCTTGGCCCTCGATCCCGACGGTGCGCCCAAAGAGGCCCGCATGTGCGTGCGCATGGGGTTCACCTGCCTCCGGGACATCGCCCAGGTCAGCCGGATCAGCTACGACCCCGACCCCAGTCCGGACGGAGACATCGAGCTGCCCCGGTCCGAGTTCGACGCCGCCCTGTCCCGGTTGGACGAGGTCGGCTACCCCATCACCCGCTCACCCGACGAAGCCTGGGCCCATTTCAAGGGCTGGCGGGTCAACTACGAGTCCACCGGCTACGCCCTGGCCCAGTTGGTGGACGCCCCGCCGGCCCGGTGGACGGGACCCCGCCGCCTGTTCCACGGGGAGTCGCTCGAGCCGGCCCGTCCGGTCGACCGCCAGCCCGGGGGTGCGCCCCCCGGTGTCTTCGCCCGGAAAGCGAGAACCACCCTACCGAGCGGCGATCCTCCCTGGACGGGACGGGTCGGGCCGGGCAACAGGCACCCGGGAGACCCGAGCCCGGATGGGCAACCGGGTGACCCGGGCCCCTCGGAGTAACGCTCCGGTCCCGTCAGGTCCGGTTCCACACGTTGACCACCGGACGCCCGTGCTCCCAGGCCAGGATGCTGAGCGACGCAGGGTCGAGGGTGAAGTACCTGCCCCCGTCGACGGGCAGGCCCACCCACCGGGCTCCGAGGGCCCGCAGCACATGGGAGTGGGCCACGCAGGCCACGTCGCCGGGGGCAGATCGAACGGTGGCTATGACCCGATCGACACGGGCTCCGACCTGTGACGGGGACTCGCCACCAGGACAACCGTCGCGCCACAGGTCCCAACCGGGGTTCTCCTCCAGGATCTCGGCGGTGGTCAGACCCTCGTACATGCCGTAGTCCCACTCGGCCAGGTCCGGTTCGGTCTTCGCACCCGCCTCCAGTCCGGCCAGCCGGCTCGTCTCTGCCGCCCGGGTCAGGGGACTGTGGAGCACCAACCGGAACGCATG
>DATMMO010000198.1:0-2628 GCA_035569695.1 Acidimicrobiales bacterium
AGCGACGAGATCACGCAGCAGTTCCGAGAACCGAGTGGCCAGCTTCTTGTCGACACCGGCCACATACAGCGCCATTTCGTCGATGACCACCAATTGGAGACGGAGGTGATCGCCGATCGAGACTTTCCGAACCCCTCGGTCCAAAAGCTGGCCGTATCGGTGGTCCATCACTTCCCGCAGGTCTTGGAGGGCGCTGACTGCCGCCTCGACGTCCGGACCGACGAACCGTTGTGCGCATGATCGCCACGGACCCAGCTCGACCATCTTGCCGTCGAACAGCCACATGTCGACATTCGGATCGAGGGCAGAGGCTGCAACCACTCCAGACAGCGCCACTGATTTGCCCGCACCAGGTTCCCCACCGATGAGCAAGTTGTGCTCCACCAGTGAGAGAAAGACGATCCGGCCCTCCTCGTCCAGTCCGATCGGGATCGGGTTCCAGCCGTTCATCCGCTCCTCTTTGATCAATGGAGTGGGAAGCGCAGCCGATTCGAAGGGATCCCGCCGAATGATCGACAGCGTCACGCGGTTCTTCTGGGACGCTTCGGCGACGGCCCGCACCTCTCGGACCCCGAGGGATGCGGCAACGACTGCCTCTGCCCGCACCAGATCGTCTGCAGAGGTCCCGTGACGGAGAGCCAGTGCCACTCGATCGCCAAAAGGGGTACGGACCACTGTTCCGATGACCGGCCGCCGTTCGGATAGAAGGCCCGGCATCGAGGCGTAGGCGACGTCCAGGTGTCGACGGACAGAAGCACGGTGGAGAATGCGAGAAAGGAGGCGCCGAAGGGGAGGGGGTAGTACCGCGGCGAGAACCACCAGGACAATGATCACGATGGCGCCACCCAGTCCGAGGCGGAAATACAGCCATGCGCCGAGTCCGGCGGGCAATGTAAACAGGCACAGCTCGACGCGCCAAGCCGTGGCGAGGCGGATAACGGCTTCGATGAGTTCGTCGGCCAGGGTTTCGTGTTGCGTAGAAGCGGGTGGTTTCGACATGACGTTCTTCTTCCTGGGATGGTGGGGTGAAGGGGCGTGAAGGGCGTGCTGGCCAGCGCAGGATGGGCGCCCCGGGAACTTGCACCCGGGGCGCCCACTGCTTGGGCCTGCGTTTACGCCTTGGTGCCGGCGGCCTCGATCGACGCGGCCTTGAAACTGACGCCATGTCGATCTGACATCTGCCAGGTTGTGGCGACTAGGTCGACCACTCGGACGGGCGACCCCGGAACAATCCCTTTCGGTTGACCGAAGACCTTCACCGTCAAAATGTCTGCGCCCGCACTGCCCACTGCGACCACCTCCACTGCGAAGATTGGCCTGCCGTCAGGACTAATTCGCGGGGCTTTCGATTCGAAGTCGACGACCTCCTCGGGAGGTCGGACGGCGATGAATGTAAGGCATGCTGCATCAATCGGGAGCCGCATGGCGGTCCCTCCTTTTCAGTGTTTTCGGATGGGCCGCCGATCTGACGTCCATCCGTTGACGAATACGTCGGAACGGTTGGGGCCGAAATAGGAAATTTCTTGAGATATCTTCGATATCCCCTGATCACCGGCCCCAAATTCTTTGTCGGAGGAGCGGAAATCGGTGATGCGAAGGTCCGACGCGGGGTCGACCGGTTCCCATCGAGACGTTCTCTTTGTCTCGGTCTGTCCTCCGTGCTCAGATGGTGATCGTTCCGAGACAATCCGAGGTCAGAATCGAGCGAAAACACGCGGTGACTGGCTGTGGGGCCGAATTGAAGGAGCGATGGAGAGGTAGACGCCAGGCTCCTGCGTCACCAGTCGTCTACCTCCACGCACGACGCAGACGAGACGTGTGAGAAATTCCAATACGCGTATCGAGCCCGTGCTGGAGCGTCGCCGGAAGTGAGGGTGGCAGGCGCCCGCAGCCCCCGGTGTCCGCCAGACGCCTCCTGACCTGTCGTGCGTGGGACGCTGCGACTTGCGACGTGCCGCCGAATCCCGAGTACGGTCGCTGCGTGGGCCTACCGACGACAGCCACCTGTCACACCCCCTGCTTACTATCGAACAGGTGTTTGTACTACAGGTGGCAGAGATGGTCCTAGCAGGGGGAACGCAGGCTGACGCACGACTCCAGAGGTGGAGTTCACCCGTACACTCCCCTCGATGCCCGGCCTGCCCGCAGCGTCCCGCCGTCCACGGAGTCCGGCCATGACGATGACCGAGGCTGCCGTCCGTCACTCGCTGCGCGAGGACGTGCTCGGATCGACCCCGGGAGCTGAGGCGGTCTACGAGTTCTGGGTGCCCAGGTCCAACGAGCGTGCAGATGTCGCCGTGATCGGCGCCCTAATGCAGGGTTTCGAGATCAAGACGGACCGGGACACTCTCAAGCGGCTGCCTCGCCAGACTGAGGCCTACACCCGTGTCTTCGACCGCTGCCACGCGGTCCTGGCGGAGCGCCACGTCGATCGTGCGTTGGGGATGCTGCCGTCGTGGTGGGGCGTGCTCGTGATCCAGACCGAGCCGAGCCTGAGCTTCCGGGAGCTTCGTCCCGCCATCGTCAACGATGCCGTTGACGCCGAGGTCCTGGTCCGTCTGCTGTGGCGGGACGAGGCGCATGCCGCACTGTGTGCTCTCGGCGACACGCCAGATCCCCGCGCCGGCC
>DATMMO010000199.1:0-3412 GCA_035569695.1 Acidimicrobiales bacterium
GTGGCCGACGCGTAGGAGTCGATGGCCGAGACTTCGAGCGGGAGCTCGATGCCGCCGATGCCGGCCAGGTCAATGGCCAATCGAAGCAGGTCAGGGCCGTTGGGCAGGGGCGGAAGGGCCCAGGTGAACGTCAGGGGAAAGTGGAACGTATCGGGCGGGTCCTCGTCGTCAGGAAGACCGAAGACGGCATCCTCGAAGGAGAGCAGGGTCCGGGGGTCCACCTCCAGGCCCAGGTGCAGATCCAGTGGGCCGCCACAGCCATCTTCGGGATGGAGCTCCACTTCCCAGACCTGGCGGAGGGAGTACGTCTCGACGAAGTGCCGCTCGTCGTGAACATGGAAGCCATGGTCGACGGAGTGATCCTTGAGGTCGGCCACGTACCCGGCCACGTCGATGACTGCCACAGGTAAGTCAGCCTATCGGTCCTGTGGTCGTCGGTGAACCTGCCGGCGAGGGTTCCTGGCCAGGCTCCGGTAGCGTCGAGCGGATGGATGACGATGCGCTGTTGGCTGTGCTGCACCAGGGGGCCACGGCGGTAGCTGACGCCCTGGCCGGGCTGGGCGACTGGGGGCCGGCCGGCACCCGGGAGGGTCAGTACCGCTCTGACCTGGTGGCTGACTCGGCCGCCATCTTGGTCCTCGACCGAGCCGGCCTCGGTGTCCTGTCCGAGGAGTCCGGGATCCACGCCGGAGAACGCGAGGTGGTCGTCGTTCTCGATCCTCTGGATGGTTCGACCAACGCGGCCCGGGGAATCCCCTGGTATGCAACCAGCCTGTGCGCGGTGGACGCCGAGGGCCCTCGAGCCGCGGTGGTGGTGAACCAGTCGTCGGGGATCCGGTTCGAAGCATCTCGAGGGGGTGGGGCGCGACGGGACGGACAGCCGATCCACGCCTCGGGATGCACGGACCTGGGCCAGGCCATCGTGGGGTTCTCGGGGTACCCGAGGAAGTACTTCGGATGGTCGCAGTACCGCCAGCTGGGTGCCGCCGCCCTGGACCTCTGTGCCGTGGCCGAGGGTGTGCTCGATGGGTATGCGGTGGTAGGGAGCTCCTCGCTCGGGTCATGGGACTACCTGGGGGGCATGTTGATCTGCACCGAAGCGGGAGCGGTGATCACCGAATCGCTCGGCCGCGAGCTGGTCACCCTGGAGCACGAGGCCCGTCGGACGCCCGTGGCCGCCGGGACCCCCGAGCTGCTCCGGGCCCTGAGTGCCGGCGCCGCGGATAGCGTGGTGCGTTCGGGCGTTTAGCTCAGTTGGTAGAGCAGCTGCCTTACAAGCAGCAGGTCATCGGTTCGAGCCCGGTAGCGCCCACCACTAGGGACAATAGCGATTTTTGCCCTTGCATTGCGCACCAACAGCAGATAACTTTCGCATTATGAGGAGCGATTCCCTTGCCGGGAACGACGTCACAACGGCGGAGATACTGGCCATAAATGACATCTCCGAGCTACTCCGAGGGTTCGAGCTGTCACTCCGCGCCCGCAACCGGGCGCCGAAGACAATCAAGGGCTACCTGCAGTCGGCCACCATCTTTCGGGACTACCTAGCGAAAGTTGGGATGCCTACGCAGGTGGATCGGATCACTCGGGAGCACGTAGAGGCTTTTGTGGCTGATCAGCTCGATCGGTGGAAACCAGCTACGGCGAGGGTCCGGTATGCCGATGTTCGCCAGTTCTTTCGGTGGGCCGTAGAGGACGGAGAGCTGACGACCAGCCCAATGGCGAATATGCGACCGCCAACGATACCCGAGGTTCCGGTTCCCGTCGTGTCCAACCACGACCTGACGCTCCTACTCAAGGCGTGTGACGGCAAGACCTTCGAGCAACGTCGGGATACGGCCATCCTGCGCTTGTTCATCGACTGCGGGGTTCGGCTCGCTGAGGCGACCAATCTCCATGTCAACGACGTAGATTTCGAACTGCAGACGGCTGTGGTCGTCGGCAAAGGTCGCCGGCCTCGGTCGTGCCCCTTTGGGGCGAAGACCGGGCAAGCCATTGAGCGGTACATGCGCATGAGATCCAGACATGCCCTCGCATCGACGGAGTCGCTGTGGTTGGGGCCAAAGGGGGCGCTAACTGATTCCGGGATCGCTCAAATGCTTCGACGCCGCTGTAAGGCCGCTGGCATCGAGTCGCTTCATCCGCACCAGCTCCGCCATACAGCCGCTCACACATGGTTGGCAATGGGTGGAAACGAGGGTGACGCCATGCGCCTTTTCGGGTGGCGCTCCCGGCAGATGCTCAACAGGTACGGAGCCAGCGCTGCCGACGAACGAGCACGGGATGCGCACCGCCGCTTGTCGCCGGGGGATCGGCTGTGACTACTCAGACGAATGAGGAGCGTCGACGAGCCGCGATTCGGTCGTTGCCTGATCCATCGCGTCTTGGTCTGCCGGACCTAAAGGGGAGGTCTATTCAACTCGTGCACGTGAGATGCAAAGCCTGCAGGCGCCCGATTGCAGCGGTGATCAAGACGCAAGAAGGCCCTCTGTTCGTCGGTCGAGCAATCAGCGAACTGACCCTGTGGCGACGCACTGAGACTCGAAGTCTGAAGGCCGGCCATCGCGGGGTAGTGCAGGCATCTTGGGAACCCCGATATGCGCTTCTGGTCGCAGGCAACTGGCACGGCGAACTCGTGACGTACTGCGACAAGCATGGACAACGAACACTAGACCCTGCGGCGATTAAGGCGGAAGTTAACATCGGACTGACGCCAGCACACCCAGTCGAAGTCAGTTACTAGGAGCAGGAGCGCTGAGTGGCTTTGCGATAGGACAGGGTATCCACCCTCAGCGCAGTGCAGTGGGTGACGCTGTGCTCAGTAGTTCCGTTCCGTCCCGAGGGCATCCCTCATAAATCCCCTGCTGGGCTCAGGTGATCGAAAGTCGGTTGCCGTATGTCCGCGGATCCCCTTACCCCCGAACAGCGCACCCTGCGCGCTCGCCTCGCTGCTCACACGCTGCACTCAAAGGTTGACTCACGGGTGCACACGCAGCCGGCACGAGAGGCATTCCTAGCCCGATTCGAGCGAGAGGTTGATCCTGACGGGCTCCTCTCGGATGTCGAGCGCAAGCGCCGGGCTGATGCCGCTCGAAAGGCGTACTTCACTGGTCTCGCGTTCAAATCGTCGAAGGCGCGTCGACGGAAGTCGACACCTGCCGTGACATGTCCCGCCGCTGCAACGACGGTGCGTACTGGCCGATGACGAAGGCGACAACCACTTTCAACAGTGACGGAACGTTCACTACATCGCCGTACCTGCTCGATGGATCGGTCTCAGCCGAAGTGGCCGGTGGCCGGGGCGGCGGCAACTCGTCAATCTGGGGATGGGGTGACATCGTCACGGGAACCATCACGGCCGCTGCCAGCGAGGAGTTCTGGGTCTATGCCGGACCAGAAGGCATCTACGGGT
>DATMMO010000200.1:0-7379 GCA_035569695.1 Acidimicrobiales bacterium
GAGGTCAGTGAGTCGCGGGTGCCGTCCCCCACCAGGTGGATCCCGGTCAGCCCCGAGTAGCCCGAGTCCTTCAGCTTCTCCACGCCAGCGGCCATGGCCATGTCGTAGGCCCCCGAG
The DNA here is from genome assembly GCA_035569695.1 of Acidimicrobiales bacterium. Lineage (GTDB taxonomy): Bacteria > Actinomycetota > Acidimicrobiia > Acidimicrobiales > RAAP-2 > DASXMT01. The sequence continues at coordinate 118 of DATMMO010000200.1, forward strand.
GCCACGGCGTAGCAGGCATTGCGCAGTGCCTCGGAGCCCGTGGCGCAGAAGTTCTCGACGCGGGTCACGGGCTTGTAGTCGAGCTTCAGCGGTCGGGACATGGTCAGGCCCGAGTTGCCTGCACCGAGGGTTCCGAGCCAGAAGGCGTCGATGTCGTCCATGGCCACGCCGGCTGAAGCGATGGCCTCCTGGGTGGCATCGATCAACAGATCGTCCGCTCCCTTGTCCCACAGCTCGCCGAAGGGCGTGCAGCCCATGCCGATGATGGCCACCTGGTCCCGGATGCCGTGACTTGCCATGGCTAGACCTCCTTGGTCGGTGCAGCGCCTGCCGATTGTGTGCCTGCCGATTGTGTGCCTGCCGATTGTGTGGCCGCCGACGTCGCCCCGTCGGCCGAGGGCCCATCAGCCGAGGGCCCGTCCGCCACCGGGCGAGCCTTCCAGAAATAGTTGTGCATGCCCTCCGCCGTATAGAAGCGGCGGAACGTCAGCTGGACCCTGGTCCCGATGTGCACGGCTTCAGGATCGCAGTCAGTGAGCTCGCAGCGGAACCGGCCACCACCATCGAAGTCGACCACCACCCCCACCGTCGGCGGGGACAGGCTGAAAGCCAGGTAGTCGATGGTGAAGGTGGCGACCGTGCCTTCCACGTCGGCCAGCCGCTCGGGCTCCATTTGGTCGACAGACTTGCAGCGCAGACAAACCCGGGTGGGCGGGAGATGGCGGAACCCACAGTTCAGGCACTGGCTGGCGTTGAACCCGTACTTCCACCCCTCGGAGCGCAACATGTTGGGGGCACCGGGACGGTCGGGCTCGGGGCGGCGGGGCGGCTCCCGGTGCAGCTGGCCGCGCCACGTGAGGAAGGAGGCATAGGAGAGGTCGGAGCGACCCGACGTCACTTGCTCGGCCACCGTGTCCAGGTCGGCTTGACGGTGGGCTTTCTGGGCGGCGGGCAGCGCATCGGTGGTACGCCACACCAGCGCGTCGGCGCCGTCGGCCAACTGCAGCGTGACGACGACCTGATCGGGTGTGGCCCGCTCGAGCACATCGGCCAGGCCCACCCCCAACTGGGCTGCGCCCAGGTTCCCAACGGCCACCGAGTGATCGGGCGCGCCGGCCTCGGCGGCAACGCCCAGTGAGGTCTTGACCGCCCGCACGGCTCGGGCATGGAGGCCACAGACCACCAGATGGTCGACCTGCCCGACGGTGATGCCCGCCGCCTTGAGCGCGTCGGCAAAGGCGGCGTGGGCCAGGGGAACATAAGCCTGCTCGCCGAAGCGCTCCTCCCATTGGTGCGAGCTCTGCTCACCGGGCACCCGCCACCGGTCGAGGAATTCATCGCTGGCCGAGGCCCGCCCGATCAGCTCGGCCGCGGCACCGTCAGGCACACAGGTGAAGGCCACTCCTGCGTCGCCCGAGTCCCGCTCGTCGCCACCGCCGGCCAAACCGGTGCGGATCTCCGAGATCACCACCAGGGTCGGGTGGTGGCCACCGGCGTCCACCGCGGTCGTGAGGGTAGCTACCGCAGAGCGGACCGAGCCGACCAGGTCGTAGGCCCCAGCGTGCTGGGGAAGGCCCAACGCGGCATGGATGGTGGTGGCATTGGTCTTGTCCTGGTAGGCCGGCTCGGGAGTCGAGAAGAACAGCTGCTCGGCCGAGGGCACCTCCGGTGCCGCCTGGGCCCGACGGCCTGCTTCCACTCCGAGCGTCGTGGTGTCCTCGTCGTAGGAGGCAACCGTCCTGGTGCCCCGACCGGCCGGGGTACCAAGTGCCAGCCCGATGGCCTTCCGCTCCAGGCGCCAGAAGGGGAGATACACCCCCCAGGACCCGATTCCCGATGCCATCCACTCCCCTTTATCCGTCCCGGCGCCGGCCCCGGTGGCCGGCGACACCGCAGCTCCGATGCTAGGGGAAATCCCCTCTGCTCAGAAAACGCCTGTTCCGAAAGCCGGGCCGCCGGCCGATCTGGCTCAGAACTTCGATCTGGCTCAGAACTTCGATCGGCCGCCCGCCTCGGGCTTGTGGCCCTCGGGGAAGGCGCGGACCATGTTCTCCTGCACGAACGAGGCCACCAGGCTGCCGTCGGTGGCGAAGACGTTGGCCCGGCCATAGGAACGGCCGCGGCCGGCATAGGGGCTCTCGTGGGCCAGCAGGTACCACTCTCCTGCGGCGATCGGCTCGTGAAACGTCAGCGTGTGGGTGAGCACGCTCGTAGAGAACTCGACATGGGACAGGGCCTGGCCGAACCCGGCGTGGGGCCGCATGGCCGTCCCGATGAGGAACCCGTCGGTGGCATAGGCCAGCAGCGCCTGTCCGGTGGTGCCGACATCTCCCGAGCCCGGGAACCGGCTCCATACGAAGAGCTCGGCCGGGCCGACAGCGCTGGGATCCGAGATGTCGACGTCGTCGACCACCCGGATCTCCCAGAAGTCCTCGTGGGCCGACAAGGGGGAATCCTCGGGCGCACCGACCGCGGGCGAATCGGCACCGTGGCGGATGAGGTCGGGCTCGACGGCGCTCAACAGAACCAGCGAACGCGTGCACAGGCGGTCGCCTTGTCTGACCGTGACGGTGGCGCTGCCCAGGGCCCGGCCGACGTGCATGGCCTCGACCTCGATGTCGAGGGGCTGGTCCAACGCGCCGCCGCGGGCGAACACGGTGTGCACCGACTTCACCTCTTTGGTCGGATCCGCCGTGGCCCCGGCCACGATGGTCTGAGCCAGGAGCTGGCCGCCGAAGACCACCCCTCCTGGACCGGAACCGAAGTTCTGGGCCCGAAAGCGGCCCTCGCCGACCGGCTCGAGATCCAGGACCCCCAACAACTCCGATAGCTCAGCCATGTCTCTCCCTCTCGTCGCGGGCGACGCGGTCCGTCCGGCATCTCGACGAACCCCGGTAGTCCCCAATGAACCCCGGTAGTGCCCAGTAGGGGTGGATCTTGTCACAGGCGGACCGCTCTCGACCTCCCAAGATCCGGTCGGGAAAACGGCTACTGTCGCCGCCACCGTCCACCCGTGGAGGCGCACGATGCCGCTCGATCCCGATGCACAGAAGCTGCTCCACCTGCTGCGCCAGCAGGGCGCGCCCCCGATGGAGACGCTCACCGCGGCGGAGGCCCGCGCCACTAGCGCGGCCGCTGCGGCGTTGGCCGCCGACCCGGGGGCAGACGTCGCATCGGTCGTGAAGCGCACGGTCGGCGGCGTCCCCAGCTTCGTCGTTACGCCGGCCGGCTCCGGTCCCATGCCCGTCCTGGTGTGGTTCCACGGTGGAGGCTGGGTCATCGGCAGTGCCGAGCAGTCGCTCCACACGGCGAAGGACCTGGCCGCCGGGGCCGGCTGTGTGGTGGTCGTCCCCGACTACCGGCTGGCCCCCGAGCACCCGTTTCCCGCCGCCCACGACGACGCCCTGTCCGTAACCCAAGGTGCCATCGAGCAGGCCGACCAGCTCGGTGGCGACCCCTCCCGGGTGGCGGTGGGCGGCGATTCCGCCGGTGGCAACCTGGCCGCCGTCGCCGCCCTGGTTGTGCCGGGCCTGGTCCATCAGCTCCTGGCCTATCCCGTGACCGACGCCACCATGTCGCAGCCCTCGTATGAGCGAGTGGAGCGCGGCTACCTGCTCACCGCCTCGATGATGCGATGGTTCGTCGACCTCTACGTGGGCGACGCCGACCCCACCGACCCCGGGATCTCGCCCCTCTTCGCCTCCGACAACGCGCTGGCAACCACCTGCGCCGCCCACGTGGTCACCGCGGCCTACGACCCCCTCTGTGATGAGGGCGAGGCCTACGCGGCCAGGCTAGCCCAGCTCGGGGTGGCCACCATCGTGTCCCACTACAGCGGCCAGATGCATGGCTTTCTGACCATGGGGGCATCCATCCCCACGGGGGCAACGGCGCTGGACGAAGCGGTCGGTCACCTTCGATCGGCTTTCGCCCTCCCCTCGGCCTGACGCCCAGCGGCCCCCGGCCGGCGATGGCGAAAACACTGATTCCCATCTACTGTGATGGACCAGCGTGAACCCACGCAGGAGGGGGACGGCATGCTGTTTCTGCACGAGACCCACAAGGTGATCGGGTCGAAGGAAGACGAGTTCGAAGCGGCCTACCGGGAGCAGTGGATGCCCACCATGGCCGAGAGCGACGATGTCCGGCTGTTGTGGTACGCCAACCACGCCCACGGAAGCGGCATGTCCTATCAGGTGGTGACCATCACCGCCCTGGCCGACGGCCGAACCTGGGAGGACCTGGCTCAGCGAGCCCGAAGCGGCGACCTGCAGGCCTGGATGCGAGAGGTCGACACCCTCCGCCATGACGTCGAGGGAAAGATCCTCATGCCCCTGCCCTGGTCGCCCATGCAGGAGGTCGACCTCTCCACCGTGCCCGTCGACGGACACGACCACGAGCTGTCCATGTACATGGAGGACACCATGTGGCCCTACGACGGAAAGCTGCAGGACTACATCGACGCCTGCGGATCCGTCTATTCCAAGAGCTTGAAGGTCGACGCGTCGGAGAGGCTCATCTCCATCCAACTGGCCCTGCAGCCGGCGTTGGGCTCCTCGGTGCGCAACGAGGTCACCCTCATGCAGAAGATTCACGATGCCGGGCGGCTGCAGCAGCTCCTCATGAGCGAGATCCCGCCGGAGATGCGCAAGCCCGGCACCTGGATGCACGATGCCCTGGCCGTGCGCGACCAGTGGGAGAGCAAGTTGTTGCGCACCTCGGCTTGGTCACCGCTCTACTGATGATCGTCCCCCAGTTGCCCACGGCCGGGGATCACGGCCCCAGCGGGAGGCGGCCCCGGTGACCAGCATCAACATCGGCCACGTCAGCGATGCCGCGGTTAGGGGGCTTCCCTCCCGGGTGGCACTGATCGTGGACGACGGCCCGTGCACCTACGGTCAGCTCGACGACGTGGTCCGGCGGGCCATGACCGGTCTGGCCGACCGGGGAGTCGAGCCCGGCGACCGGGTCCCCATCATCGACGTCGGCAGCGTCGTCTCGGTGGCGGTCACCCTGGCCGCGGCCCGGATGGGCGCGGCCGCCGCGCTCATCAATCCGGCCCTGCGCCCTGGCGAGATCGAGGCCCTTGTGGCCACGGCCGGATGTCGATCGCTGGCCGTCACCGGCGATGCCTTTGCCCGCTCGGTGAGCGGTGCGGTAGGCGGAAACGTGCTGACCTCCTCGGAGGTGCTCGAGGCAGCGCCGGCAGCAACCGACTCGTCGATCGGCAGTGACGACGACGAGGCCCTCGTCCTGTTCACCAGTGGGACCACAGGCCTGCCCAAGGCGGTGCCCATCAGCCACGGGGTGCTGGCCGCCCGGCTCACCGGCTTCGCCGCGCCGTTCAGGGCCGAGGTCGGGGCCAACACCACCATCATGTGTGTTCCCTATTTCCATGTGGGCGGATCGCTGGGCCTGCTCGGCAGCCTCTACTCGGGCAACACCCTGGTGATCCAGGCCCGCTTCGACGCCGGTGAATGGATCCGCCTGGTTCGGGAACATCGGGTGACCGGCGCCTTCCTGGTCCCCACCATGTTGCAGCGGATCCTCGACCATCCGGACTGCTCAGCCGAAGCACTGACCTCGTTGGTCTCGATCACCTACGGGGCCGCCGCCGCTCCGGTGGCCCTGGTCGAACGGGCCATGGACGCGCTCCCCCACGTGGGTCTGGCCAATGTGTTCGGCCAGACCGAGACCCTGGGCGCCTACACCATGCTGCTCCCCGATGACCACAAACGTCGGGATCGGATCGGCTCGTTGGGCAAGCCCCTCCCCGGGGTCGAGCTCCGCATCGTGGTCCCCGGCACCGAGGAGCCCGTGGCATCCGGCCAGGTGGGCGAATTGCTGGTGCTATCACCGCAGAATGTCGCCCCGGGATGGCTGCGTACCGGCGATCTGGCCCGCGTCGACGATGACGGCTATCTCTACCCGTCGGGGCGGCTGTCGGACACCATCAACCGGGGCGGCGAGAAATTCGGCCCCATCGAGATCGAGACGGTGTTGCGCCGACACCCATCCGTGGCCGATGCAGCCGTCACCGGCGTGGCCGACACGGAGATGGGCCAACGGGTGGCCGCCGCCGTCGTGCTGAGCAACCCGACGACCGAACAGGACCTGACCGACTTCTGCCGGGAGCACTTGGCCCGGTTCAAGATCCCCGAGCGGATCGTCTTCGTCGACGCCGTTCCCTACAACGAGACCGGCAAGGTCGATCGTCGAGCCCTGGCCCAGCTGGTGGCCCATGAGTCCGAGACGGCCTGAGAACGAGACGACCTGAGAAAGAGGAGAGCAACGTGTTGTTCCTGCACGAGACGCACAAGGTAGACGGCCGCAAAGAAGACGAGTTCGAAGCGGCCTACCGCGATCAGTGGATGCCGACCATGGCCGAGAGCGACTATGCCCGGCTGCTGTGGTACACCAACCACGCCCACGGCAGCGGGCTGTCGTACAACGTGGTCACCATCACCGCCATCGCCGACGGCCGCGCCTGGGAGGAGCTGGCCACCCGAATGCAGAGGGGCGATCTCCAGTCGTGGGCCGGCGAGGTGGACAACCTCCGCCACGACGTGTTCGGCAAGATCCTCATGCCCGTCCACTGGTCGCCGCTCCAGGAGGTGGACCTGGATATGGTCCCCACCGACGGGCGTACCCATGAGCCCAGCTTGTTCATGGAGGACACCGGCTGGCCCTATGTGGCCATCGACGATTACATCCAGGGTTGGTACGACATCTACTACGCCCCCATGCAGAAACGACCCCCCGAGCAGCAGGTGCTCGACATCCAGGCGTGCTTTCAGGTCGCCCACGGCACCCATCAGCGACGCGAGGCCATGCTCTGGCAGAAGATCCGTCGGCCCGAGGCGTTGACCCAGCTCCTCACCAACGAGATGCCGCCCGAGCACCGCGGTCCCGGTTCCTACATGTACGACGCCTTGGAGCTGCGCGACCAGTGGGAATCCCGGCTGCTGCGCACCAGCAGCTGGTCTCCGTTGTTCTGAGACACGTGGGTCTATGAAGAACCGCGACAACAACGGCCGCTTCGGGGCCACCAACAGCCGCAACCGCTCCACGCGCAGGCCCTTCGGCCCGTCGGGGACGCCACAGATCGTCATCGTCGGCGCCGGATTCGGCGGCATCGCCACCGGCGTCAAGTTGAAACGGGCCGGGATCCACAGCTTCACCATCTTCGAGAAGTCCGATGGTCCTGGTGGCACCTGGTGGGACAATCGCTATCCGGGCGCGGAGGTCGACGTCTCCTCCCA
>DATMMO010000201.1:0-3769 GCA_035569695.1 Acidimicrobiales bacterium
CATGGCCGCATGGAGCTGCTCCTCGGTGACGTTGGAGAGCCCGATATGACGGATCTTGCCCTCGTCCTTGAGCGCAGCGAGCGCCCCCACCGACTCGGCCAGGGGCACCTTGGGATCGGGCCGGTGGAACTGATAGAGGGGGATCTGGTCCAACTTCAGGCGGCGCAAGCTGCCCTCGCACGCCTCCCGTAGGTGCTCGGGCCGGCCGTCGGCGTCCCACACCCCGGGACCGGGCCGGACCAACCCGCCCTTGGTCCCGATGACCAGGTCGTCCGGATAGGGGTGGAGAGCCTCGGCGATGAGCTCCTCGCTGACGTGGGGGCCGTAGCTGTCGGCCGTGTCGATGAAGTTGACCCCGAGGTCCACGGCCCGGCGCAGGACGGCGATGCAGGCATCGTGATCAGCGGGCGGCCCCCAGATCCCCTCGCCTGTTATCCGCATGGCCCCAAAGCCCATGCGCCGAACGGTGAGGTCGCCGCCCAGGTCCATGGTTCCCGACCCCTCAGCTGGTGGCACTGACGAATTATCTGTGGTCATGTGCACCGATTGTAAGCACCTGGACGTCTTTTCGCATCGGCCCGTCGGAACGCTCTCCTGGTGCCCGGTGCCCTCCCATGAGATCCGTTGGCTCTCCCCTCAGGTTGTCCGCCACTCGGCCAGCTCGATCACGACCCCGGCCGGCCCGGTCAGGAAGACGAGGTCACGATCGTCGAAGTGCATCACCGCGTTGCGGGTCTTGATGCCCCCAGCTGCTAGTCGGTCCAGGGTCGAGGTCAGGTCGTTCACCCGGAAGCAGACATGGCTGAACCCCGTGCGGGCCAGGTTGCCGGAATCGGGGTCCACGGCGATGGGTGGATGGTGGAACCTCAGGAGCTGTACCTCCTGATGTGTGGGCGCCTCGGTCGCCCGCAGGGTCACGTGGTCGGCCTCCCATTGGGGGATTCCCATGTAGGCCGACATCACCTCCCCGGAGACGACGGTGGCCTTGGTCTCCTCGAAGCCGAGCAGCTCGAAGAATCGACGGGCCTCATCGAGATCGGTGACGGCAACGGTGACGTGATCGAATCCTGGGTCCATCGTTTCTCCTGCTCACAGTCGGATCATTCGGTCAGGGTCGAGGCCTCATTGGGTCACCGTCGAGGCCAGACGCAGCGCCATTGCTGCCGCCTCCTGGGGATCCTCGATCGGGACGATCCCCGAGTCTCTCTCACCGTCGGGCCTGGTGAGGGACCACGTTCCCACGCCGATGACCGGGATGCGGGCCCGAAGGGCCAGCGCGATCTCGGAAAGGGTTCCGTATTCGCCGTCAACGGCGATGACGGCCGCGGCCGAAGCCACGACGAGGACGTTGCGGGCTTCGCCGAGGCCGGAGGCGATGACGATGTCGACCCACTCGTTGGCCTCCCGTCGATCTCGACCGGGCAGGATACCAACGGTGGTTCCGCCGACTGACTTGGCACCGCGACAGGCCGCGGCCATAACCCCTCCCAGCCCACCGCAGATGATGGTCGCTCCTGCTGTTGCCAGAAACGCGCCGAGCGCCTCGGCCGCCGTCACCGCTTCGGCAGTCGCCTCAGATGCACCGACGATCGCGATCGGGGTCGCCATGGTCAGCCCAGCGTACGCCTGATTCCGCCCAGTCAGCCGCCCTCGGGTTCATGGTTTCCACCATCCCCACGGCTGATCTCGGGTCTTCCAACGGCTGATCTCGGGTCCGTCGTCGGCCGTGCTGCGGTAGTCGCTCCTTCGCCTCAGGCGTCGTGGGTCGTGTTGCGGCAGTCGGCGCACAATCCGCGGAAGGTGATGTCGACCCCGATAAGCCGATAACCGTGGAGCTCGGCGACAGAGAGATTGAGGGCCTCGAGGCCTTCGGGGACGACGTCTTTCAGCTCGCCGCAGCGCGTGCACATGAGGTGATGGTGAGGGCAGCCCACATTGGGGTCGTAGCGCTTCGGCCCGTCGCCGGCGCTGACGGCCAGGAGCTCGCCCATGTCGACCAGGTCGGCGAGGGTGTTGTACACGGTGGCCCGACTGATCTCGGGCAGGTCTTGCCGGGCCCGCAGAAGGATCTCGTCTGCGGTCAGGTGAATGTGTTCGCCGGTGAAGACATCCACGACGGCGCGCCGTTGGGCGCTCATCCGCCAGCCGTGCCTACGGACCCGAAGGGCAAGGTCGGGGAGCTCAACGTGCGCAGGTGCGCTGGTCATGCGGTCACACTAGCTACCTCGGAAGACATACAAAGCAAGATTACAGCCAAATATTGACAAGGTCTAAATCTGGGCCTAGGTTAACGCGCAGTGCTTGACGGGTATCGAGCAAGAGGTAGCGGACAGCAGACGCAGCGAACAGCCGACGCAGCGAACAGCAGAGGAGACTCCTATGAGTGATGCGCCCAGGCCCCAGACGACCACTGATTCGGGAATCCCGGCCCCCAGCGACGAGCGCTCGCTCACCATCGGCCCCAACGGGCCGACAGCGCTGCACGACCACTACACGGTGCAGAAGATGCAGCACTTCAACCGTGAGAGGGTCCCCGAACGGGTCGTGCACGCCAAGGGCAGCGGCGCCCACGGCTTCTTCGAGGTGACCGAAGACGTCGGCTGGTTCACCAAAGCGGCCTTTCTCTCCGAGGTCGGAAAGCGCACCCCGATGTTCGCCCGATTCTCGACTGTCGCTGGCGAACAGGGCTTCGCCGACACGGTGCGGGACCCTCGGGGCTTCGCGCTGAAGTTCTACCCCGAGGACGGGAATTACGACCTGGTCGGTAACAACACGCCGGTCTTCTTCGTGCGGGATGCCTCCAAGTTCCAGGACTTCATCCACTCCCAGAAGCGCCAGCCCGATACCGGTCTCCGCGACAACAACATGCAGTGGGACTTCTGGAGCCTTTCCCCCGAGAGCGCCCACCAGGTCACGATCCTCATGTCGGACCGCGGCACGCCCCGAACCTTCCGGAACATGAACGGCTTCGGCAGCCACACGTTCTCGACCATCAATGCGGGGGGCGAGCGCTTCTGGGTCAAGTTCCACTTCAAGACGGTCCAGGGCATCGAGAACTTCACCGACGACGAGGCCAAGGCCATGACGGCCGAGGACCCCGACTTCCACCGCCGCGACCTTTTCGGCGCCATCTCCGACGGCGACGCCCCGGAGTGGCGGCTCGAGGTGCAGGTAATGCCCTTCGCCGACGCGGCCGACTATCGGTTCAACCCCTTCGATCTGACCAAGGTGTGGCCCCACTCCGACTATGCGCCGGTCACCATCGGGCGCATGGTTCTCGACCGCAACCCCGAGAACTTCTTCGCCGAGGTCGAGCAGGCGGCCTTCTCCCCAGCCAACCTCGTCCCCGGTATCGGCCTGAGCCCGGACAAGATGCTGATGGGCCGGATCTTCTCCTACCACGACACCCACCTGCACCGGGTCGGCACCAACTACGAGCAGCTACCGATCAACGCGCCCAAGGTCGAGGTGCACTCCTATAACAAGGAGGGGGCCATGACCTATCGGCATGCCGGTGACCAGCCGGTCTATGCCCCAAATTCGTACGGCGGGCCGGTGGCCGACGCAGATCGGGCCGGACAGGTCAACTGGGCTGTCGAGGCCGGTGAGCTCGGACGCTACGCCTACGAGAAGCACGCCGACGACGATGACTTCGTCCAGGCCGGCACCCTGGTCCGCCAGGTCATGTCGGACGTCGACCGGGAGCACCTGGTCACCAACATCGTCGGCCATGCCAGCGATCATGTGACCCCAGAGGTGCAGAGGAGGG
>DATMMO010000202.1:0-2344 GCA_035569695.1 Acidimicrobiales bacterium
CGGTGAAGTCGGTCAGCGCCCACATGGTGTTGCACACCGTGGGGGGATGGGGCTTGGGCAGCGGAATGATCTGGTCATCGGCATGGATGGGCTGAGGGGTCTCCTCGGGGCCGATGGCGATGGACGAGAGGGACGAGACGAGCAGGCCGGGGTCGAGGACACCCTCGCAGATGGGCAGGATGGACGGGTACACCGGGATCTGCTGGTAGAGCGACCCGTGGACCAACAGGTTGTAGATGCGGACGGTGCGCGACCCCTCGAAGAGGTTGTCGGCGGGCACAATGCCGAGATCGACTTCGAGCCGAAGGAGGTTCTCGTTGAGGGCATCAATGAGATCGAGGTCGACGGCGTTCTCGACGATGGTGTAGCCCTGTTCGGCGATCTGACCCACGTGGGCGGCAACTGCCTCGCTGGAGAGCGGCTCCCCGGGGACGTGACCGCCGGACGGCATGCCATTGGGTCCGAGCTCGGAAGCCGAGGCCTCGCTGCGAGTCTGCACCATCACTCCGAGGCTACGCCGCCGAGGAGTCGCTTGCCGGTCGAATGCTGTCGGCATGTCGCTTGAGCTCGGCCACGGTCCCGATGGCCAACCAGATGGCCACGGCGGCGAAGACGGTTCCGATCACGTGCGTGGCCAGGACCGGGGCATGGAGCTGGGCCCCCTGTCCGGACATGCCCCAGATGTCGGTGACGATGCCGATCACCCCGGCGACGAACATCAAGACGGCCAGCGCCGCGGCGCAGCGACAGAGCCAGGACATCTGGCTGTTCAGGCGCCGTTCGTCGGCTGCATCAGTTGTGCCCACGATGTGGGCGATCAGTACGACGGCGGCCAGGATGAGCATGCCCTGGATAGGAGCAGCCCACTGCGAGGCAACGGCCAGCTGATCGTGGAGCGTGCTGGTGCGTCCAGCCAGATGCGTGGTGGTCTCGGGAGTGGTGATGGTCGACGAGGGAGCCGACCCCGGAACGGGCGAGATAATGGCGGAAAAGGTCATCCACGAGCCAGCCGGTACAGCCAGGGCGGCGACCACGCTGGCCACGGCTTCGATCAATACGGCAACAAGGAGCGAACCACTGATCACGACAAGTCGGGTGGGCCACGCATCACGAGAACCGCTCATGGACGTGAGCACACGGCGAGCCTATGGCAGAGCGCCCGGGTTGGAAGCATCGGCGGCCCGGTCCTATGCCGGCCGGGACGGCGGGTTCATCCCGGTCGCAGTGGTATCGTCATCGGCGTCGGGCCGTTGGCGCAGTTGGTAGCGCACTTGCATGACGCGCAAGGGGTCGTGGGTTCGAGTCCCGCACGGCCCACCAGGTAATCGGCAGGTCACAGGGGTACCTTCGGAGAATCTGCCGACAACTCAAGGTGTAGCTCGTCGCCGATACCCACAGGGCTGCTCGCAATCCGGCGAGCACGGCCTTCTTCTTGCGTCAGAGTCACCCTCAAAAGGGGCATGCTGACGGCACAAGGTTGATCGGGTTGCCCCTAATTTTGCTGCCCAACATCCGCAATGGCTTTGTGAGCTCTGTCACCGTCGAAAGATAGATTCTGCTCGATCCATTGGGCCACGTCATCGAGGCCTCAAGCTGCGGATATACAACTCAATCAAGACACGTCTGTCGCCCGTCCGGGCCTTGCATCCAGGTTCTCGGCAGCACCCCTCCGCCTTTGCTAAAAACGTCCGGGTCTGGACGAGCGAAACGGTGACGAAAGACGTGGCGCGTCGATATAGGCCAACGGGTTCTGTGCCGCAAGATCGTTGAACAACTCACGGATTCCAGTCAGTTGTGGCGTAAGCCATATTCCCCCCCTCCTCGCCCTGACGCGCATCGGAAGAAGTCGGTTCAAGTCCATTGGGAACGCCACAACCCGCACCAGCTCGCCAGGGGCTACGTCAAGGGACCGCCGAAACGTCGTGAACGTAAATGACCCATCCGCAAATCGATCGACCACCTTGGCCGGAAACACGATGCACGATACGCCCATTGCAATGACGAGTAATCCGGCAGCGAGAACGATCAATCGCGTTGATATCGGCGGGGGATGGACGAGAACGAGCATCATCTCGAAGGCGATCACAGCACCGCCGCCGAAGAGGATCAGGGCCACACTGTAAACCGTTGGACCGCCATGGTACTGGACCCATCGTTTGACAATCGGTCCCCGATCAGTGAGCGGAGTTAGATCGACCGTCTCTAGACCCAGTCGTGGTTGGAGGAATGGCCTCATTTCTGGGTCGTCTTCCGGCATCCTCACGGAGCCGAACGGTATCGCGGATCATGTTTGAATTGCTCGCTTTGAATCGCCGTACGAGGAGCCGCAAGGCCCTCGTTTGGG
>DATMMO010000203.1:0-21770 GCA_035569695.1 Acidimicrobiales bacterium
GCTCGACCGGGGCGGCCTTCCCCTTGGTGATCCCTCGACCCTGCCCCCGCCACCGACCGGCGAGGGCGACCCGGTCCGGCATATCTTCTATTCGTCGGGCACCACCGCCGAGCCCAAGGGGGCCAGGCACACCGATCAGTCGCTGATGTCCACGGCCAACGGGCCCATCCTGAATGCCAGCAGCGACGACGTCATGCCCCTTCCCTACCCCTACACCCATGTCGGGGGCTTCGCCGTGACCGTCTCCACCCTCTACACCGGCTCACGGATCCTCATGATCGAGATCTTCGACCCGGTGAAGAGCCCGCTGGTGATGTCCGAGCATGGCGCCACCCGACTGGGCAGCTCGCTGCCGTTCTTCCTCGCCTACGCCGAGGCCCAGCAGCACCACGGCTCCGAGCCGCTGTTCCCCAATCTGGTCTCGCTGTCGTCGGGAGGTGCGCCCAAGCCGCCCGAGCTCTTCTACCAGATGAAGGAGATCTTCGGTGTGCCCATCCTCTCGGCCTGGGGCCTGACCGAGTTCCCCATCGCCACCGGCTCGTTCATGGACGACCTCGACGAGGACCTGGCCGTGGCCGAAGGACGGGCCCTTCCCGGCATCGACCTCAAGATCGTGTCCCTCGACGGGGCCGTGCTCCCACCGGGGGAGGAGGGGGAGGTCCTGGTGCGGGGGCCTCAGGCGCTCAAGGGCTATGTCGACGCCAGCCTGGACGCCGCCGCCTTCGACCCTGAGGGCTTCTTCCGAACCGGTGATCTGGGCGTGGTCGGGCCTCGAGGCCACCTGCGCATCACCGGGCGGACCAAGGACATCATCATTCGGAACGCTGAGAACCTGTCGGCCCTCGAGATCGAAGGCGTGGTCTACACCCACCCCAAGGTGGCTGACGTCGCCGTCATCGGCGTCCCCGATCCCCGCACCGGCGAACGGGCTTGCGCCGTGGTGGTGCTGGCCGAGGGCGAGGACACGCTGACCCTGGCCGAGGTGGTCGAGCACTGCCGGTCCCACGAGCTGGCCAATCAGAAAATCCCCGAGCGTCTGGAGATCGTGGCCGAGCTGCCCCGAAATCCGATGGGCAAGATCTTGAAGCAGGAGCTGCGCAAGCAGTTCTCGACACCGGCCTGAACCTTCCCTGCGGACGGGAACGAGAGGCCAGTGGTGGGTCACTAGGGGAACCTGGTATCCTAGGTGCCTGGCTCCCGCTTCGCCCGGCGACGACTGTCGTGGGATGCTTGGCGGGCACGAGGGGAGATGCGATGCACTGCGGAGTCATGGTTACGGGATACAACCAGGGGGACTGGCCGCGATTGATGGCCGGCGACTATGAGCGACCCCCTGACGTTCCGGACCACGTCAACATGGACAGCACCCTGTACATGGGTGAGCTGGTCGAGCCCTTGGGGTTCGACTCGATCTGGGCTACCGAGCACTACGGGTCGGCCTACTCGATGCAGCCGAACCCGCTGCAGTGGTTGGCCTATTGGGCCGGACGAACATCCCGCGTCGATGTGGGAACGGCCGTCATCGTCGCTCCGTGGTGGAATCCCGTCCGGCTGGCCCACGAGATCTCCATGCTCGACATCCTGCTCCAGGGTCGTCGTCTCCACCTGGGGATCGGTCGCGGCGTGGCCCCGCACGAGTACGCCTCCTTGGGCATTCCCATCGAGGAGTCGCACGCCTACTTCTACGATGTGGTCAACGCCGTCCGGGCGTCCGACGGTGCTGAGCGGTTCACATTCGACGGGCCGGTGTTCAAGATCCCGCCCACGACGGTCCGGCCCCAGGCCCGGCACAAGGGCGACCTCACCACCAATATCAAGGCGGCGTTCACCACCGACAAGTCCGCTCGCCTGGCCGCCGAGAACGGCCTGGGGCAGATGTTCGTCTCCGATGACGACTTGGCCGGGATGACCGACAAGGTTCAGGGATTCAATCAGATTCGGGCTGAGCTCGGCTTGGCCCCCGACCAGCCGACCACGCTGTTGTGGATGTACTGCGCCGAGACGTCCGAAGAAGCGGAGGAGGGGTGGGAGTTCTTCCACAACCAGCAACTCGCCGCCCAGCACCACTACTTCGAGTGGAACAACCCGGGTTTCGAAGGGGTCAAGGGCTACGAGGAGTACCTGACCCGCCAGTCGGCCGATGTCGGTCACGCCGACGCCAGCGTGGCCAGTCACCGCCAGACCCAGCCCATCGGCACACCCGACGAGATCATCGACAAGCTCAAGACCATGCAGTGGGCCATCAGCCTGGAGACGCTGGTGATCCATGTCTTCTACGGAGGCATGTCCCAGGACAAGGCAGAAAAGAGCCTTCGCCTCTTCGCCGAGAAGGTGTTGCCGGCCGTACACGACATGGCCACGCCCATGAACCCGGCGTCGTTGGGCCGGTCGGCCGGCTAGTCGTCTCGTCGATGCCCTCACCGTCACTGCCCCCGCAGCGGTTCACCATCCGCGGCGTCGAGGTCGAGGCCGAGGTCTCCGGGGAAGGACCCGATCTGATCTGGGGCCACGGGCTCTCGATGAACCGGGCCAGCGACGCCGATATGGGCCTGCTCGACTGGGACCGGATCCCTTTCACTGTCGTTCGCTACGACGCCCGGGGCCACGGTGAGTCCGAGTCGACCCCCGATCTGGACGCCTACAGCTGGTCGGAGCTGGCCCAGGATCAACTGGCCCTGGCCGACGCCCTGGGCATCGGCACCTACGTGGCCGCCGGTGCGTCCATGGGCTGTGGTACGGCTCTGCATGCCGCCGTCCTCGGTGAGGGGCGGGTCAGAGCATTGGTCCTGGCCATCCCACCCACGGCGTGGGAGACACGAGCGGCCCAGGCCGACCAATGGGAGCTGGCGGCCAGCGTCATCGAGACGGAGGGCATCGAAGCGGTCATCGCCGCTCGGGCTGAGCTCGACCCGCCCGACCCCTACGTCGGCGACGAGCGACGTCGGGAACAACAGGCCGCGGCCACCCGGGCCTGGGACCCGCCCCGGTTGGCCCTGGTCATGCGGGGCGCCACCCGGGCCAACCTGCCCGACCGGGACGAGATCGCCGGGATCAAGGTGCCCGCCCTGGTCCTGGCCTGGACCGGCGACCCGATCCATCCCGTATCCACGGCCGAGGAGCTGCACGCCCTCCTTCCTGCCTCCGAGCTGCACGTGGCTTCCACCGGTTCGGATCTGAGCACCTGGACCGACCTGACCGCCGGTTTCCTCCAACGGGTCCTCGCCTCCTGACCCGGTTGGTGCCGGGGTCGACCCTCCCGATGGTTGCTCCGCCGGGCCCGAGAGTACGCTTTGTTCGCGATGCGCAAGTACTTCACCTGGCGTTGTATCGGTCTTCACGTGCTCGTCCTCATCATCGTGCCGACCTTCTTGCTGCTCGGCCGGTGGCAGTACCACGCGGCCCGCAGCGGGAACACACTGAGCTGGGCCTACACGTTCGAGTGGCCCCTGTTCGCCCTCTATGCCATCTACGTCTGGTGGCGCCTGATCAACGAGAAGTCCACCGCCCTGGCCCGGTTGTGGGCGGCCCGGGACCGCACGGCCGCCGCCAATTCGGGCATGCCCCTCGAAGAGGTACCCGGGTGGGCCCTGGACAAGACCCTGACGAAGGCGGTGATGCAGGCCAGTCTGGGGTCCCCCGGGTCACCCGCGTTGTCGGAGGGCACGCACACCGAGGTTCTCGAGTCCCACGAGCAAAAGCGTGATTCCGGCCTGGTGGGGGCGCCGACGGCGGCCGACCGTCTCGAGGTGATCGGCGACGAGAGCGAGCAGGTGGTCGATGCCAGCGTCGTCGGCGTGAAGGTGGTGGTCGACAAGGACCTGGAGGCCTACAACCGGTATCTGGCCGAGCTCAACCGGAGCGATCCCCCGAAGCGGTGGTGAGCTCGACCCGGTGGCGGGAACGGGTGGCCCACGATGCCCTCGAGTGTCGGATCGGCGGAACCGGCGGTACCGTGGGCCAACGACGAAGGGGGCACGATGACCACCGTGGAGACCAGGACCGACTACAAGCTGTACATCGACGGCCAGTGGGTCACGCCCACCGGCGGTACCTATGAGATCATCAACCCCGCCACTGAAGAGGTCGTCGGGCTCGCCCCCGAAGCCACCGTCGACGACGTGGCCGCCGCCGCCGCCGCGGCCAGGCAGGCCTTCGAATCCTGGTCCCTGACCAGCCGGAAGGAGCGCTCCGCCCTCCTTCGGGCCGCCGCCGACCGTTGGGTCGAACGACACGATGAGCTCGTCCCCCTGGTGCAGGCCGAGACGGGTGCGACCCTTGCCGTGGCCGCGGGCGCCCAGGTCCCCGGCTGCGCCAATCGCCTGTACGAGTACGCCGACTTGGCCCTGGGCGACTGGGACGAACCGTTGCCTCCCAGCGAGTCGATGGCGTCGCCACTGGCGCCGGGATCGTTGCTCGGGGCCATCGCCGTCCGGCAGCCGGTGGGCGTATCCGCCTGCATCACCCCCTACAACTTCCCCCTGACCAGCATGGCCGGCAAGGTCGGTCCTGCCCTGGCCATGGGCAACACCGTGGTCATCAAGCCCGCCCCCCAGGATCCCCTCGGCATCATCGAAATGGTGAAGGTGTTCGAGGAGGTGGGGATCCCTCCGGGGGTCGTCAACCTGGTCACGGGCTCGCGCCCGGAGATCGGTGCCGCCCTGGTCGACTCGACCGACGTCGACATGATCAGCTTCACCGGCAGCTCGGTGGTGGGCTCCCGGATCGCCGAGGCCGGGGGCCGGACGATGAAACGCCTGCTGCTCGAGCTCGGGGGCAAGGGCGCCGCCCTGGTCCTGGCCGACGCCGATCTCCCCACCGCCATCCGCTCCATTGCCAGCGTCTGGGCCTTTCACTCCGGGCAGATCTGCACCGCGCCCACCCGGGTGGTCGTCCACCGTTCGCTCTACCAGCCGCTGGTGGACGGACTGGCCCAGGCGGCCCGGTCCCTGCCCACCGGGGACCCGCTCGACGCGGCCACCGTGGTCGGGCCGGTCATCTCCGGGGTCCAGCGGGACCGGGTCGAGGCCATGATCGCGTCGGGCCAGGACGACGGAGCCGAGATCGTCGTCGACGGTCGGCAGCCCGAGCACCTGGAGAAGGGGTTCTTCGTGGCGCCGACGCTGTTGGCCGAGTGCCACAACGACATGCACGTGGTTCGAAACGAGATCTTCGGTCCCGTGGTGGT
Source organism: Acidimicrobiales bacterium (assembly GCA_035569695.1). Lineage (GTDB taxonomy): Bacteria > Actinomycetota > Acidimicrobiia > Acidimicrobiales > RAAP-2 > DASXMT01. The sequence goes on from DATMMO010000203.1 coordinate 5,186, forward strand.
GGTGGTGCCCTTCGACGACGAGGACGAGGGCATCGCCATCTCCAACGACAGCTCGTACGGGCTGTACGACTACGTGTTCTCCAAGGACACGCCTCGGGCCTACGCCGTGGCCCGCCGCCTCCGGGCCGGGAACGTGGGCATCAACACCACCGGCCGCAACGCACATACACCATTCGGCGGGTTCAAGATGAGTGGCATCGGTCGCATGGACGGCAAGTGGGGCATGCACACCTACAGCGAGCTCCAGAGCATCGTCTGGCCGTCCTGATCACCAAGAGCTCACCGATGGCGGGCGTCGTCGGGCGCCTCAGGCCCGACAGGTCAGCGGTCGGCCGCCGTTGTAGGTGACCATGTCGGCCAGGGCGGCGGCGATGTCGATGGTGCCGCCCCGGGGCGTGCCTTGGAGCTCGGCATAGGCGCGATGGAGATTGCCGACGATGCGCTCGGCGTCGGAGAGGCCGGCGAACCGGCCCAGGTCGGTGTCCCGGGCCGCTTCAAGGGGGCTCACCCCGGCCTCGACGCCCTGCACCGCGGTGGCCAGGACGAAGCGCAGGTAGTCCACGACCCCATCGATGAGCTCGGGACCGGCGACGGGACCGTGTCCGGGCACGATGGTGCGGGCCCCCAGTGGGCGAACGACGGTCTCGAGGACATCGATGGCACCGGCCACCGAGCCCATGAGCACGAAGGGCGTGCCCTGGTTGAACAACAGATCGCCACAGAAGAGCACCGACCGCTCGGGCAGCCAGACGATCGAGTCGTTGGTGGTGTGGGCGGCGTCGCCGACGTGGCGGACCTCGCAGGCCAGGTCGTCGACCCACACGGTCACGGTGTCCCGGTAGGTGAGAAACGGGGGAGCCAGCTCCAAGGCACCCCAGTCGACGTCGTCCCAGATGCCGTGGAAGTCGGGCAACCCGCTGGACAGCACCTGTTCCCGACAGGCCTCGTGGGCAACGATCGTCGCCGGGGCAAAGAGGTAGTTGCCGTGGGTGTGGTCGCCGTGATGGTGTGTGTTGATCAGGGTCCTGACCGGCTGGTCGCTCACGCCGCCAATGGTGTCGAGGTAGGCCCGGGTCCGCCGCTCGGTGGAACAGGCGTCGATGCTGGTCACCCCGGAGGCTCCGACCATGAAGCCGGTGTTGTTGATGAACCAGCTCCCGTCGGGCTGGATGTAGGCGTAGATCCCGTCGCTCACCTCCTCGGCTCTCGGAGGCCCGAGCAGGGGGAGGTCGAGATGGGTCGAGCTCATGGGACGCTCCAAACCGTGTCAGCCGACGGATACCCGGAACGCGGAGATCCTATCGGAGGCCCTCGCCGGGACGGGGGGAGGTTGTCCGGCGACAGAGCGGGGGAATCGATATAGTGGCAGGGGGAGTTGAAGCCTCGGTCGTCTCGATCCAGACATCGAGTGGGGGAGGGTTATCAACATGGGGGGAATGGTGAACGAGCACGACGCCTTTTGTGCGCTGGTGGCCGTGGCCGAGCAGGACCGCAAGTGGATGCGCCGGGTCCGCCGCCAGGTTCGAGTGGCGGCGTGGAAGAAGGAAATGATCCGGTGGTCGCTGTCCTGTGGCGCCCTGGGGCCCGCAGGGCCGTGCTTGGCCACCACCGATGCGTGGGTCCTGTTCATGGACGGGCCCTCGGAGACGTCGGCAACCACACCGGCTCCGACGGAGAGCGTGAAGCGCCTGGCTTGACGGTGACGGCCTCGGGGGCGGTCAGGACCGAGTGGTGACTGGCGCCTTCCGACCCGCTTTGGCCGCCGCCACCCGGTTGGCGATCTTGGCCCACGCTTGACGGTCGCGCTCACCGGCCGGTCGTCCCACCCGGGTGACGGTGTCGACGTCGGGGGACTCGGCCCGAAGGGCTCCCACCCGGCAGGCATCGGGTGACCGCCGGGCAAAGGGATCGAATTGATAGTGGCGCATGGCGTTGCCGTGGGTGATGCCGTCCACCACCGCGTCGCTAACTCCGGCCAGGACCTCGCTCAGGATCTCGGGGGCGTTGGGCCAGATGCCGTCGGAATGGGGGTAGTCCGACTCCCAGCACACGTTGTCCACGTTGAAGTGGGACAGGTTCTCCACGCCCACCGGGTCGCTGATGAAACAGCACAGGATGTTGCGTCGGAACACGTCGGCGGGGCCGGAGATGCCCTCGGGGAACTGGTGACCGGTCCAGCCCCGGTGGCGTTCGCTGACGTGCTCGGCCCGCCATAAGAAGTAGGGGATCCAACCCACGTCGCCTTCGGTGAGGGAGAAGCGAAGGTCGGGAAAGCGGGCGAAGGCATCGCACCAGATCAGGTCGACCATGGTGAAGATCGACGCCACCGACGACAGGCTGATGGCCACGCTGGCCGGGGCGTCGGCCGAGGTGTGGGCCGTCTGCGAGGACGAGCCCACGTGGCAACACAGCACCGTTCCTTCCTCGCAGCAGGCGGCGAAGAGCGGGTCCCAGTAGTGACTGTGGATGCTGGCCATCCCCAGCGCCTCGGGGTTCTCGGAGAAGGTCACGGCGTGGCAACCCTTGGTCGCCAGCCGATGCACCTCGACGGCGGCCCGGTCCACGTCGTAGAGGGGCAGGATCCCACAGGGGATGAATCGCTCGGGATAGGCACCACACCACTCGTCGACATGCCAGTCGTTGTAGGCGCCGATCATGATGTCGTTCAGGTGGCGATCGGGCCCCTGGCTGAGCACCTGACCCGAGAACCCGGGCCAGTTGGGAAAATTGAGACCGGCCAGTTGGCCCCCGGCGTTCATGTCCCGGACCCGTTCGTGGACATCGAAACAGCCGGGCCGCATCTCGTCGTAGCGGCTGGCGTCGATGTTGTAGAACTCGGGCGACTTCCCGGCCACCGCGTTCAGGCCGAGGTTACGACCCCGCACGTTGCCGTAGTACCACTGCTCGACCCCATCGGCCTCGAGCACCACGCGTGGGGCCTGGCTCCGGTACCGATCGGGAAGGTGGGCGGCGAACATGTCGGCCGGTTCGGCGATGTGGTCGTCGACGCTGATCAGAATTAGGTCCTGTGGATTCACCGGTCCCCCTCTGCTCTCCGGAGATCGCCGCGGCGCCCCCTCGACACGCTAGCCAATCGGTTCGGCCGATCGCACTCTGCCGGATCGGTCGTGGCCTCCGTGGAGTTTCGTGCCCGTTGACCAGTTGGACCACAGCGACGGGTCGGCCAGTCGGGCTATGTTGCCGCGGTGAACCTGTCCCGGGATCACCATGAACGAAGGCGCCCCTGGTGACCGCATCCCACCCCTACCGAGATGTGGCCATTGCCGCCGTCGCCAACAGCCGCCAGGCTCGTCGACTGGAGGGATCCGACTCGCTGTCGATCACCCTCGACGCCGCCCTGTCCGTGTTGGACACGGCGGGCATCGACGTCGCCGACATCGACGGGGTGGCCGGACGGCACGGCACCTCGCTGGCCTACCTGCTGGGTATTGGACCGGTGTGGGATCCCCGACTGAGCGGGGGGGTCGACGCCGTGCTCATGGTGGCGGCGGCCGTCGCCGCCGGGGCAGCCACGGCCGTGCTGCTGGCCGATGGTGAAGCGGGGATCTACACCGATCGGGAGGCCGTGGCGCCGTGGACGCGGCCCGGGAACGAGTTCGTGGCCCCGTTCGGCATGTTCACCGCAGCCGAGTTCGCGCTCATCGCCCGGCGCCACATGGAGCGCCACGGCACCACCGTGGACCAGATGGCCCATGTCGCCGCCACCATCCGGAACAACGGGAGCGTCAACCCCGAAGCCATCTACTACGGTCGCGGGCCGTTCACGCCGGCCGACATCCGGTCGTCCCGGCCCATCGCCGAGCCGTTCAACCTGCTCGACTGTGCCACCACGTCCGAAGGGGCGACGGCACTGTTGATCACCACGGCCGATCGCGCCGCCGATCTCCGCTGCCCGCCGGTGTACATCCTGGGTGGAGGCATCGATCACTTCGGTCCCTCGTACCAGCATCCGCCCAGCTGGGACCTGACCGGCAACACCGACGTCCCCAACGGCTATGTGGGGCGGCGAGCAGCCCGGCAGGCCTTCGCCACCGCCGGGATCGGGCCCGAAGGGGTGGACGGGTGCGAGTTCTACGACCCCTTCTCCTTCGAGTTGATCCGCCAGTTCGAGGCGTTCGGGTTCTGTGCCGACGGTGAGGGGGGCGAGTACGTGACGTCCGGCGTGATCGAGCCGTCGGGTCGGCATCCGGTGACCACCGACGGCGGGACCATGTCCTTCAGCCACCCGGGCGGATTGACCCAGATGTTGCAACGCGTGGTTCGCGGCGTCGAGCAGATCCAAGGCCGGGCCAGCGGAGTGCAGTTGTCGGACCCCGAGGTGGTCATGTGCACCTGCGGGGGCTCGGGGGCGTTGTTCAACGATGTCGTGTTGCTGGGCAAGACCCGGCCATGACCCGCCTCGACCCCCAGCCCCCCGGCATCCCCCTGCCGCGCCCGTCGATGTGGAGCCAGCCGTTCTGGGACGGGTGTGCGGTGGGCGAGCTCCGCTACCAGCGATGCCGGGCCTGTGGGCATGCCCTGTTCAATCCCGGGCCCATCTGCCGGCACTGCCGGAGCCGGGACCTGGACTGGCAGCTGAGCCAGGGGAAAGGGACCGTCTACAGCTGGACGGTCTCGTGGCAGCCGCCGTCTCGCGGCTTCGCTGTCCCCTATGCACCCGTCATCGTCAACGTGGACGAGGGGTACCAGATGTTGTCGAACGTCATCGACTGTGACACCGCCGATGTCGTCGTCGGGCTGGACGTCGAAGTGGATTTCCGCCCGGTGGGCGAGGGTGTCAACCTTCCGTACTTTCGGCCCCGGCCACCGGGGCCGGCGGGCTGATGTCCCTGGCCGGCATCCGTGTGGTCGACCACAGCTCGGGCGTGGCCGGACCGTACTGTACGAAGCTGCTGGCCGACGCCGGGGCCGACGTGGTGTTCGTCGAACCCCCCGGGGGCGACGACCAGCGTCGGGCGGGGACCGGCGGCCTGTTCGAGTTCCTGCACACCTCGAAGCGATCGATCACCATCGGTCAGGACCAGGACCTGACCCGAGCGGCCGACATCGTCGTGGCCGACCAGCACTTCGATGTCCCCATGGCCCGGCGGGCCGTTCCCCACCAGATCGTGGTCACCATCAGCGCCTTCGGGATGACGGGACCGTGGGCTGCTCGGCCGGCCACCGAGTTCACCCTGCAGGCGTCGTGCGGGTCGACCGGCGGCCGTGGCCTCCCCTCCGAGACCCCGCTGACCGCCGGCGGCGGGCTGGGGGAGTGGTTGGCCGGAACCTATGCCGCGGTGGCGGCCCTGGCCGCCCTGCGCGAAGCCCGGCGGAGCGGCTGTGGCGACCACCTGGATGTGGCCCTGCTCGATTGCATGGCCGTGACCATGGTGACGTTCCCCTCCCTCTTCGCCGAGTTCGGCCGGGCCTGCGGACGTCCGTCCCCCACCGGTGCGAACCGGTCGATCGAAGTGCCGTCGGTCGAACCCACGGCGGACGGGTGGGTCAACTTCACCACCAACAGCGCCCAGCAGTTCACCGACTTTGCCCAACTCATCGGTCATCCCGAGCTGGCCGACGACCCCAGGTTCACCCGGGCCGGGCCCCGCTTCACCCACCGCGACGAGTTCTGGCCCCTGGTTCGCGCCTACACCGAGCGCCGTCCTTCGTCGCAGGTGATCGAGGAGGCGGGATTGCTGCGCATCCCGGTTGCGCCGGTCCTGCACGGCGGCAACGTCATGGACTTCGAGCAGTTCGTGGCCCGTGACGTGTTCGTGCCCCATCCTTCGGGGCGGTTCCGTCAGCCCCGCGTCCCCTACCGGATCAGCGGGATCACCGCCCGCGGGTTCACGCCGGTGCCGGATCCCGGTCAGGACGATGGTGCCATCGATTGGCCCCCGTCGATGGGTGGGATCGAGACCAGCGGGTGGCGGTTGCCGCTCCACGGGGTCCGAGTGGTCGACCTCACCGCCTGGTGGGCGGGGCCCTCGGCCACCAATACGCTCGCCGGCCTGGGCGCCGATGTGATCAAGGTCGAATCGACCCATCGGCCCGACCAGATGCGCTTCGCCAGCACCTGTGCACCCGACCAGCCCCAGTGGTGGGAATGGGGCCCGCTGTTCCACGCGGCCAATACCAACAAGCGGGGAGTGACCATCGATCTCACGAGGACCGAGGGCCGCGCCGTCGTGTTGCAGCTACTGGCCACGGCCGACCTGGTAGTCGAGAACTACACCCCCCGGGTCATGGATCAGTTCGGGTTGGCCTGGGAGGACCTGCATCGACTGAACCCGGCTCTGTCCCTGGTCCGCATGCCCGCCTTCGGCCTCGACGGTCCATGGCGGGACCGGCCCGGCTTCGCCCAGACCATGGAGTCCCTGACCGGACTGGCCTGGATGACCGGACGCCCCGACGGCCCCCCGGTGCTGGTGCGAGGGGCGGGGGACCCTCTGGGTGGCCTCCACGCCGCGCTGGCCGCGATCATCGCGCTCTGGTGGCGCGATGACGACGGCGGTGGCCGGATGGTCGAGGCCACCATGGTCGAATCGGTGTTGAACGCAGCGGCCCAGCAGTCGATCGACTTTCAGCTGACGGGCGAGGTCATCAGCCGGCGTGGGAACCGAAGCCACGCAGACACCGTCCCCCAGGGCGTCTACGCCTGCGCGTCCGATACCTGGATTGCCATCGCGGTGGAGAGCGATCAGCAGTGGCGTTCGCTCTGTGCCCTCCTCGGCGATCCCTCCCTCGACCCCTCCGGGTTGGCGGGAACCGATCTCGACCGGGTCGACGGGCGCCGCGCTGACCAGGACGCCATCGACCGGTGGCTCGGAGCCAGGGCCGGCGCCGCCGATGCCCACGAACTGGTCGAACAGCTCGTGGCCTCGGGGATCCCGGCCGCCGTCGTCATCCCGCCGTCGACCATCACCGACAACCCGCAACTGCGCCATCGGGGGCTGTTCGAGACCGAAAGTCATCCCGTCACCGGTGACCACCAGGTGCCCGGTCTGCCCTTCCGTTCCGAACACGTCAATCGATGGATCCGTATCCCGTCGCCGACTCTGGGCCAGCACAACGAGGAGGTCCTGGCCGACGTGGGCATGGACTCGGACCAACGCCAGGTCCTCCGGCAGGCCCGGATCATCGGCGAGACGCTCGCCCCTGGGTGACGGGCCGGGCCGAGCAGAGCGGCAGGGCGATCCGTCAGAGATGGTGTATCAACGAGGCTCCAGGATGGTCGGATCGGCCCGCAGCTCGGCTCGAGCCATGGCCTCCCAGAAGCCGATGAACCGTTGGCCATCGGACCGTTCGAAGAGGTCGCGCACGGCCTCGGGCAACTCGACGCCACCGTTGGCTGCCTCCACGTACCAGGCGTTCCGGCATCGCTGCTCAAAGGCCACCGACCGTTGGTGCGCGGCCCGGACGTTGGCCCCGATGATCAGCACCCCGTGGTTGGCCAGGATGCCGATGTCCGCTCCGCCCAATGCCTCCACCGCGGCGCGCGCCGACTCCGGATCGTTGACCGCTCGTTTGTACTCGTCGACCAGGGCGACGGCGCCCCCGCCCAGACCCGAGCTCTGGTCGAAGACCCCCGGGACGCGGTGGAGGTCGGCCCAGACGGTGCCGAAGCGCGGATGGTGGTGGACGGCCACGCCCACGTGCGGACGGGCCCGGTGCAGCTCGAGATGAAGTTGTGCACCGGGGGGCATGGGCCAATCGCCTTCCACCACCCGACCCTCGAGGTCGACGCGGATGACGTCGGAGGCCCGGAACTCGGCCCAGGTCAGGAGCCACGGGTTGCACAGGAGGGTGCCGTCGTCCAGCCCGATGGTGATGTGCCCGGCCAGGTGATCGTCGTAGCCCTCGCGCCACAGGGTTCGGGCCAGGAGGACCAGTTCCTCTTTCAGGGTGAGGTCGGGCAGGAGCTTGTCGGCGGTGGGTACGAAATCGGTCATGGCAGGCATGTCTCCGGGAGCGGGTGGCGGTACAGGCGGGCGGCGTTCTCGTGGGTGAGGAGGCGTAGCTCCTCGGTGGGGAGGTGGCCCCAGTAGCGCTCGATGACGTCTTGGGTGTCGGGCCAGGTGCTGTCCCCGTGGGGATAGTCGGTCTCGACCATGATGTGGTCGGTGCCGATCCGGTGCCGGGTGTCGATGGTCGACGGGTCGTCGATGGTGCAGAACCAGAAGTTGCGCTTGAGCACTTCGGCGGGACGGATGTCCCAACCGATGCCATAGCCGGATCGATCGACGATGTTGTCAAGGCGGTCGAGGAGCATGGCCACCCAGCCGATCCCGCCTTCGGACATGGCCACCTTGAGGTCGGGATGGCGCATGGCGTACCCCGACCACAGCCATTCCGAGCAGGCCGACAGGGACATTTGGCCGAACATGGTGGCGCCGAGCTGCAGCATGGGGCTGTCGGCGGCCATGTCGGCCATGCCCGATGAGCCGACGTGCAGGCTGATGACGGTGTCCGTCTCGGCGCAGGCCTCGACAATGGGGTCCCAGTAGCCGCTGAAGATGGACGGGAAGCCCAGCCGATGGGGGCGTTCGGGCAGGCTCACCGAGCGAAAACCCCGTTCGGCATTGCGCCGGATCTCGGCCGCACCCAGGACCGGATCGGACAGGAAGGTGATGCCCAGGGGGATGATGCGATCGGGGTGGGCCGAGTACCACTCCTCATAGAACCAGTCGTTCCAGGCTCGGGTCACGGCCAAGCCCAGTTCGGGCTCTTTGGCCTGGGAGTACACCCGGCCGCAGAATCCGGTGACCTGGGAGGGGAAGTTGAGCGAGGCCCACACGCCGTTGATGTCCATATCGGCGATCCGTGCTTCGATGTCCCAGCAGCCCCGCCGCATCTGATCGAACCGACAGGGATCGATGCGGATGGTGTCCCGGGTCCGTCCGGCGAGGGCGTTGGCCCCCGATTGGGTGAACGAGGCCCCCTCGAACTCCCACACCTCGTGGCCCTCCTGGTTCTCCACGATCCGGGGGGCCCGGTCCTGGAGGCGCGAGGGGAGGCGTCCCTCGAACAGGTGCGGGGGCTCGACCAGATGATCGTCCACCGAGATCACCGTGTACCGCACCGGTCGTGGCTCCGGTTCGGGCAGAAACCAGTTGCTCTGCTCGGGCTCTGTGGCTGTCGACATCGTCCTCCCCGGTGGTGATGGGACGGCCGGATCAATCGACCGATGCGCTCAGGGCACCACGGCCCGATCGTATCGCGTCCGATCATTCTGCCCCCGAGGGGCGCCCCGCTCGATCAGGGGATGAGCAGCACCCGACCGAAGGCCTGTCGGCTCTCGATGTAGGCGTGCGCTTCGCCCGCCTCTTCCAGGGGGAACCGGCGGTCGATGACGACCCGGAGCTGGCCGGCAGCGATGTCGTCCAGGATCTGGGCGATGACGGCATGGGGCCGGGGGCTGAGGAAGAGCTCGGCGCCCAGGAAGTAGCCCACCAGCGTCTGGTTGTTGGCCCGCATGGACGAGATGTCCAATGAGGACGGGGTCTCCCGGCCGGCATCGCCGAAGGTCATGCACCGGCCCCGGTAGGCCAGGCAGTGCAGGCTCTTTTGCAGGTTGGATCCCCCGACGGAGTCCACGATCACGTCGGCGCCGGCGCCGCCGGTGAGCTGACGGACGGCGTCGACGAAGTCGACCGCTGCGTAGTTGATGCCGTCGTCCAGGCCGTACTCAACCAGTCGGGCCAGGCGCTCGTCGCTCGAGGCGGTGGCCATGACCCGGGCGCCCGCCCGCTTGGCCATTTGGATGGCGGCCAGGCCCACGCCGCTGGCTCCGGCATGGATGAGCACGCTCTCGCCCGCTTGCAGGCGTCCGAACTCGAACAGGCAGTCGCTGGCCGTGCCGAAGGGGACGGGGACGCAGGCCGCATCCTCGGTCGACACTCCCTCGGGGATGGACCAGCAGAACGACTGACCCACCGCTCGGAGCTGGGCGTGGGACCCGTCGAGACCGGTGGTGACCACGCGATCGCCGACCGAGAACCCGGTGACGTCGTCGCCCACGGCGATGACCGTGCCCGCGCACTGGTAGCCGACGATGTGGGGCACGGTGGCCAGATCTCCCCCCAGCCGGTTGAGGGTGTCACCGCCCTCGATGCTGACCGCGGCGACCTCGATCAGAACGTCCTCGGGGCCGACGGCCGGATCGGGCACGTCCTCGAAACGGAAGACGTCGGGACCTCCGGTCTCGTAGTACACGGCTGCCTTCATGGCACTCCTCCTCTGCTCGTTGACGCACGGGTGGCTGCGCTCGGCGCCTGGTCGGTTAGGTGATGTGGCATCGGGTGTTCGAGATGGGTGACTTCAGCTCGTGGTGACATGTTTCAGGAACGGGATCAGGTTCTGGACGAACACATTGTTGGGATAGGCACCGGCCGGGTCGTTGTGGGAGTAGGCGTTCTGGCGGTTGATCAGGGTGAGGTGGCTCGAGGGGATATGGGACTGTTGGGCCAGCGACTGAGCCGCGGTGAGCACGCTCTGGCCGCCCAGGTGGGCCCCGAAGGCGTAGATCAGGAGGCCATGGGGCAGCTGGTGACCCATGGTGGCATGGACGTCGAGCACGGACTGGGCCGGGTTGGCGTTGCCGTTGCCTACTGCAGCGGTGTCGTCGGTCAGGCGCTGGGGGAAGTACCACTCGGTGCCGTCGGTATTCCGGATCCCGGCTCCCGAGAACATGGTGGCGAAGCGCTTGATCGGCGTGAGCGCCCCGGTGCCGTTCCACCCGTGGACGGGGCCGGTGGCGGCAACGCCCTGGCCCAGATGGGCCTGGGCCGCCTCCAAGCTCGGGGGCGAGGTGGCGACGTTGAGGGCGAAGCCGTACTGGCCCACATTGGTCACCGGGACCGGGGGGACGATGTCGGCGGGGAGGAGCCCGGAGGACTCGCCCAGCGAGGGTGCATTGGGGTCGAGCAACGCCGCAGCCGATCCGGTGGCATTGAACAGTCCGGCAAAGGGCGCGACGATGCCGCCGAAGTCGAGCCAGGGCGAGGCGGCCGGCGCGTCGAGGGTCTGTAGCCGCGCAGTGGCCTGCGCCGCGCTCTCGGGGGCGGGGCTGCTGCCCCCGTCGATGTAGACCAGGCCGGCCAGGTCATCGGCTCCGGCCCGTCCGTTGAAGTCCCAGGTGGCGTACGCGGTGACGACCGAGCCGCCCAACGAATGGCCGCCCAGGACCACCTTCCCGCCCAACTTGGCGGCCTGTCCGATCACCGTGTGCAGATCCTGCACGGCGACGTTCATGCCCCACTGCTTGGCGAAGGCGACGGTCGAGTTGGGGATCGACTGGATGTGGTCGGTGATGCTCGAGTCCTTGAGGTAGCCCAGGTAGTAGTCGAACAGCTGGGTCGAAGAGGCCTTTCCTTGTTTGAACAGGTTCAATTCGGACTGGTCCTCGAGCAGGTTCTCCCGTCGCTCGACCGACCACACCTGCCATCCTGGGGTCTTGGCCACGATCCAGGTGGCCAGGGGTACGAAGTAGGCACTGCCGGCCGAGGTGCCGGGCTCGAGCACCAGGACGTTCTTGGCCGCCCTCGGGCCGATCTTGAGCACTCCGACCTTGTTGTACTGGGCCGGGGTGCCCGGCGCATCGAAGCCCGCCATCCATTGGACCCGGAGGGGCGCCGTCGAGGACGGCGCTGATGCCGAAGCCCGAGAGGGCCCACTGTCCCATCCCCATGCGGCGAGGGAGGCGACGAGTGTCACCGCCAGCAACGACAGTCTTACCCGAGTCGGTGCGACGCCCATGCTCGTACCATACATGATGGTTTGATCAGATTCATCACTTCTTCTACCATGGTCCTGTGCCCGGGATCAAGCAGGGTCGGCCTCTCGGCACCAAGGGGGCCCGCACCCGCCAGCACCTGCTCGATGCCGCGGTCGCCCGCTTCGGTGGTAATGGCTATCGGGCCACTTCGGTGGCCGAGATCGCGCGCGACGTGGGTCTGAGCGTTCCCGCCGCCTACGTGTATTTCCCCAACAAGGAGGCACTGTTCCTGGCTGCAGTGGACGAGGACGCCACCGCCGTCATCGATGAGGGGCTGGCCGGCATCGCCGGGTCCAAGGGGACCACGCGCTGGCGCCGGGCGTTGATAGCCACGTTGTCCGAGTCGGTCGATCGCCACCCGTTGGCCCGAAGGGTGTTGGCCGGCCTGGAGCCCGAGTTCACCGTTCGCTTGCTCCAGATCCCCGCGCTGGAGCAGATGCGAAAAGCCTGCGGCGAGCGGGTCCGGGCTCGACAGTTGGCCGGCCAGGTCTCGCCTGATATCGATGCCTTCACCGTGGGCCGCGGCCTGGTGACCGTGGTGCTCTCCTTGCTGATGTCGTCGATACAGATGGGTGTCGAGCCCGCCACCCTGCTCGGCTCGGACGTGGCTGCGTTCATCGACGCCGCCCTGGGTCCACCAACGACCACGACGAGGCGGCCTGGGTCCAGAGTCGCTCGACGATCCTGAACGCTCGTCGCCAGAAGGAGCCGTGGTCTCGGCTGGTCTCATCGTGTCCACATCTCCATTGGGTTAGAGCAAAGGATCAAAGGAGTTGCTTATTGAAATAGATTCAGCTATCTGGTTATGATCACGTTATGCGAGGACGTTGCGACGCAGAGCGCGGATCTAGCTCGACGGCAGCAGGATGGAGGGTCATCCTGGCCGCAGCGGCAGCGACTCTGGCTGCCATGGCGCTTGGGATCCCCGCCGGAGCCACGACTCTTGCAGGAGCTACGGCCACTACGCCCACGACGACGCCGGCCACGGCGACGGCCCCGACCACCCCGGCCACGACCCCAAGCCAAGCGCCGACGTCGACCACGACCACGACACCGACCACCCCGCCAAGCGCCGCCGCCGCCCCAACCACGACGGCAACCCCGGCCGAGACGCCCCCCGGCACCTCGGTCACCACCTGCGACGCACAGTCCCCTAACGTGCTCGATCCCGGTGGGGAACCCAGCCTCACCTCCGGTGCCTGCCTCATCTCCCCCAACCAGCAGTACGAGCTGATCATGCAGACCGATGGCAATCTCGTGCTCTATTACCAGACATCTGCCCGTGCGCTGTGGAGCTCGGATACCGTGAACAACCCTGGGGCCTTCTTCCGGCTCCAGACCAACGGGTTCATGGGCGTACTCAACAGCACGAACTCCGTGACCCTGTGGGCGCCCAGCGAACCCTGGGTGGGCGAACCGGTCAACGCCGTGCTCGTTCTCCAAGACGACGGCAACCTGGTGCTCTACGACACCCTTCATGGCGACGTCCGCGCCCTATGGGCGACGGGTACCGACAACCTGGTGGTGAGCACCATCAGCGGCTGTGACGCCAGCTCACCGAATCAAATGCAAACGGGACAGATGGAGCCCGGAGGCTGCCTCATCTCCACGAACCAGCAGTACGAGCTGATCATGCAGACCGACGGCAACCTGGTGCTCTACTACAAGACCGCAGGGAGCCCGGAGTGGGCTTCGAACACGGCGGGCAACCCCGGCGCATTCTTGGAGTTGAAGGCCACCGGGTACATGGCGGTGTACACGCCCAGCTTCGCAACCCCTTGGGTACCGAACGAACCTGGTGTCACGAGCGACAACACCATCGTTCCGGTGCTCGTCGTCCAGAACGATGGCAACGTGGTGCTTTATCGCACCCAGCAGAACAGTAGTGGTGGGGTCTCCGTGCTCTGGGCGACGAACACGCAGGAGCCGAGTAACGGGTCCACCCTCGCCGGAGGGCAGACTCTGCACGTCGGCCACACCCTCACGTCGCCAAATGGGCACGTCACACTGGTGATGCAACAAGACGGCAATCTCGTCGCCGAATTCGACGGCGACGGTGCCACCGCCTACTGGGCGACCGGGACCGAGGGGAACCCGCGGGCCTTCTTGGCCATGCAAAGCGACGGGAACCTCATTTTGTACCAGCAAGGGAGCACCGTCGGTACCGGCAATGGCGCACTGTGGAGCGACGGGTGTCCCGGGTGCAACCAGACCTACCCCCAGCCCGGGAACTTTCTGGCCGTCCAGAACGACGGGAACATCGTGGTCTACAACGCCTCGGGAAAGGCGCTGTGGAGCTCCAACACGGTGGTGGCGGCGTCGGGCGACAATCTCGGCAGCACGCTGTCGGTCGGCCAGACGATGAACGGCGGCGACTACATGCAGTCGCCCAACGGCCAGTACCAGTTCTACAACCAGAGCAACGTGGTCTCCGGGGGCACGCCGGGCAGTCTCGAGATCTACACCAGCGTGCCCAGCAGCGGCGTGGCCTGCCAGCTGGATCAGTGGGCGGACCCGACCAGCATCGTGAACGGCAACGGACAGGTGACGGAGGCGTACGCCGATGGGGCGTACCTGCAGCTGACGAGCAGCGGCGACCTCGTGTACTACTACAAGAACACCGAGTCAGGGACCAACGTCAGCTGGGATGCCGGCGTCTCGGGTGGCAGCCTGCTCACCTTGCAGAACGACGGCAACCTCGTCCTGTACGGGACACCGTCTTCCCCTGGAGCAGCGGCGCCGGTGGTGTGGTCCTCGGGGACCAACACCAACCGGGGTAACGCCCTGTGTGCCGGGGAGTCGCTGCAGCAGGGCCAGTACATCGCTTACGGGGCCGACTACTTGATCATGCAGACCGACAACAACCTGGTCCTGTACCCATGGGGTTCGACCAGTGCCTTGTGGGCGACGGGTACCGAGCACAACGGGGGGACGGACTCCGTGACCCAGCAGGCGGACGGGAACTTCGTCATGTACAACACCTCGAACTCAGGCGTGGTGACCGCGGTTGGCGCCACCAATACCGTCCAATCCACCAGTTCCAAGAGCTGGACGTTCCAGCTCGGAACCACCGGAGTGAACAACAACAACCCTGCCGGACAGTGGGCCATGCAGGTCTACAACACGGCGACGGGCGACTACGCCTGGTACGCCGATGCCAAGAAGCCGACGGGATCGCTGGTCGACCCTCCCTCTACCAGCCAGATCTCCCACGGAGCTCAGGCGGTCCTGAACCTCACCACATTCATCCTCACCGGTTGACCGACCGCGAGGGCAGGGTAATCCCCATGCCGGTCGGCGTCGGGCGAGCCCGCCGGTATCCCGCCGGTAACCCAGGGTTCTCCAAGGCGTTGCTTCGGCGCGACAGCCAGTTCATGTTTCCGCTCTATCGTTCTCTCTGTGCCTCAAGTCCCTGGATCATCCCGCAGCGACCGTCCGGTCCGGCCGTGACCGTGACCGTGACACCAAGCGAGAACGAACTGCTCGAGCGCCGAATCCCTATCACCGGCACGTGGAACGTGCGCCATGTGGGTGGCTACGTCACCACCGACGGTCGAACGACCAAGCCCTACACGCTGATCCGCGGTGATGCGCTGCACGGCCTCGACGATGACGGCCGGGCCCACCTGCGCTCGCTCAGCGTGCGGACGGTGATCGACCTCAGGCGCGACACCGAGCGGGAGACCCACCCCGACCTGCTCGACGATGTCGGGGCCCGGGTCATCAACCTTCCGCTTTTCGAGGCCGACCGGGGGGCGGGCGCGACGGGCGATCTCGAACTGACCCTCGACGGTATCTACCGGATGCTGGTCGAAGATCGTGGACCGGCGATCGCCGCGGTGATACGGGAGTTGGCTGCGCCCGGAGCCCTCCCGGCCGTGGTCCACTGCTCGGTGGGCAAAGACCGTACCGGCGTGATCATCGCCTTGGTCCTTTCCGTGGTGGGCGTGCCCGATGAGGTCATCGCCTTGGATTTTGCCGCCACCGGGCTCTTTCTCACCGACGAGCGCCGAGCGCTGATGGTCGCCATGATCGCCTCCTACGGGATGGAGGAGAGCCAGGCAGCCCAGCTCATGTCCAGCGATCCCGTGCTCATCACTGAAGTACTGGCCTCCGTGCGCCGGCTCCACGGCTCGGTGGAGTCGTACCTGGTGGCCCACGGTGTGCCCCTCGAGGACATCGATGCACTGCGCCGAGAGTTGCTCGAGGCTCAGCCCGGCGAGGGAGCCAGCGCCCCGTTGGCAGGCTGATCGGCCTGAGGCCGGTCGCCTGGGAGTGCGTAGACCGAGCTCCGAGGCAGGCGTCTAGGGGCGAGGAGCGGGGGGGTCCTTGGGATGGACCACCCCTTCGGCAATCAGGCGCAGCTTGACGTTGAGGCGCTGGGATGCTCGCTTCAAGACGTCGAACGCTTCGGTCTCGGAGAGATCCTGACGGGCCATGAGGATGCCGACGGCCTCGCCGATGAGCTCCCGAGTCTGCAGGCCCTTTCTCAGGTTGTCGATGACCCGGGCCGTGGACCAGGCCACGGCGGCGTGGGCGGCGAACACGGCACCGAAGGCCACGTCGTGCTGGTCGAAGGCATCACGATGGGACGAGTAGAGATTGAGCGAGCCGAGCGTGTCCTCCTCGATGAACAGGCGGAACGAGAGGATGCTCTCCACTCCTGACTCCCGGCTGGCCCGGTGGGAAAAATTCGGCCAGCGCGCCTCTTCGGAAAGCCGGCCCGTCTGAAACACCTCGTGATCCTGGATGGCGTCCACGCACGGACCCTCGCCTGTCTCCGACTGGAGTTTGTCCACGATGGCG